>NZ_CP009283.1:817500-1127500 GCF_000758625.1 Paenibacillus sp. FSL R7-0273 | reverse complement strand
CAGATTGAGGATGCCGTGGCATCGCTTAACGCTCCTGAGCTCACTGCAGACGAGCTGGAGCAGATTGAAACCATCCTGCGGGGATAACACCGCCAGGAATGCTGCACAGAATTGCATTATAGACGGTAAATGAAGCTGCCTGGCTGAGAAGCCGGGCGGGGACATTTGCCGTCTTTTGCGTCAGGGATGGTATAATGGACACAAAACAGCGCAGAAAGGATGTACCGCATAATGAACAAGAACCGCTTAGGACAATCCGATTTATATGTAAGTGCCATGGGCCTGGGCTGCATGTCCCTGGGTACGGAGGAAGCGCCAGCCGTCTCTATCATTCATGAGGCACTGGACAGAGGAATCAATTTCCTGGATACTGCTGATCTTTATGATGCCGGCCGCAACGAGGAGCTTGTCGGCACTGCATTACGCGGACGCCGCAGCGATGTCATTCTGGCTACTAAGGTTGGCAACCGCCGGATTCCCGGCCGGGACGGCTGGTCCTGGGACGCCTCCAAGGCCTATATCAAATCCGCTGTCCATGACAGTCTCCGCAGGCTGCAGACCGATTATATCGACCTCTATCAGCTGCACGGCGGAACCATGGAAGACAACATCGATGAAACTATAGAAGCTTTTGAAGAATTGAAGCAGGAGGGGCTCATCCGCTATTACGGTATCTCCTCCATCCGGCCGAATGTGGTCCGTGAATATGTGAAGCGTTCTAAGATCGTAAGTGTTATGAGCCAATACAGCATTCTCGACCGGCGGCCTGAGGAGTCTATTCTGCCGCTGCTTGAGCAGCACGGCATCAGCCTGATTGCACGCGGGCCGCTGGCGCGCGGCATATTGACAGAGAACGGCCGCTCCAGGCTGGAGAAGGACTATCTCGATTATACGGCGGCAGAACTGGCCGCATTGCATGAGGAGCTGACCCGGCAGGCTTCCGCTCCCCGGACCCTCACGCAGACCGCGCTTCACTACCCGCTGTCACAGCCGGCAGTTGCGGCTGTAATTCCCGGCGCGAGCAGCCCGGAGCAGCTGCGGGCGAACATTGCCGCAGCTTCAGCAGCGCCGCTCAACGCTGCTGAAGCGGACGCTGTCCGGCAGGCCAGCAAAGCGGGTGTCTATACCGCTCACCGCTAGGCTTGGTGGAGGCTTGGATTAGCGGGCCTGGCATAGCGGTGCACACGTACAAACCGGTCCGTTAAGAAAAACTGACAGCCGGTAACAGCAAATAGGCTATCCCGTTGCTAGATGCAACATATGGGATAGCCTATTTGCTCCTGCTGCCCTACTAAGCTGACACTGGTGTTCGCAAGGTGTCACCTTCCAGCGTCATTACAGTCCGTTAGATTCGCCAAACTGCACACTGGTAGAATTGGAGCCTACTTTTTCTGCTAAAACCGGGTAATCCGTTACCCTCTATGAGACCTGTTATCTTCTTTTCCGCAAACGGAGAATCCACAGCACCAGCGATACCAGTAATACCACTCCCGAAATCGCCCAGGTCAGCAAAAATGCCATCCCCAGCCCGATATTGGCGTCCTGTGCCTCCCGGAGGCTCTCCTGCACAAGCAAAACGGCGAGCGGAGCACCGCTTGCTATCAGGAGAACCAGCGTGCTGTACCGCGCAAAAGTAGTGCGTTTGGGCAATGCGTAATACAAACTCAGATACGAAATAACCAGTAGAATGAAAGATAACGAAGCCTGAATTGCGAGTCTGTCCATCCTGTCACACTCCTTATCTTCAGCCTTAGCCGGTCACGGAGACCCTGCCCTTTTGCCGGGCACAGTAGTCTCAGCTCCGGATGCGTACAGTATATCGGCTCCGCAAGCCTGATGCAAATGCGGACACCCGAGGCCGGCATCAGCCAAAAAACTGTGTAATATACACCATCGCCAGCAGCCCGAAAATAAACGAATACGTAGAAGGCCGCTCATAGCCGTGACCATGGCTCTCCGGAATAAGCTCCTTATAGACAATAAAGAGCATCGCTCCTGCAGCGAACGCCAGCCCGTAACCGACCGCATGCTCCAGGGAGCTGGCTGCAAAATAGCCGACAACCGCCGATATCATCTCCATCAGCCCAGTCAACGCTGCCACTCCGAGCGCTTTCCAGCGGGTTGACTTTGAATTCATCATGAAAACAGCCAGAATAAGGCCCTCCGGCATATTTTGTGCCCCGATGGCAATTGCCACCATTGGACCAAGACTGGCCTCTTCGCTGGCATAGCTGAAGCCGGTGCTCAGACCCTCAGGAATGTTATGAATGAACAGGGCAATCATGACAAGCAGCGCCTTGGAATCCATATTGGCAAAGCCGGGCTTGTTCTCCACATCGATATGCGGAATATTTTTTTCAATGAGATCAAGCATCAGCACACCGGTAATCAGCCCAAGCGTCAAAGCGATAATGCCCGATTCATTGATCGCCTGCGGCATTAAGCCGAAGGTCGAAGCGGACACCATAATCCCGGCGGTAAAAGCAACCAAAATATCCTTCCAGCGCTCGGACAATCTTCGTACGAACAAAATGGGTACCGCTCCAAGCACCGTTGCCATTGCAGATAAAAAGCTGCCTAGCAGCGCAGTCTCCAAGTTATTTCCTCCTCATCAGCAGAACGATTTTCATAGACTCAATTTATGCGGCGGGCAGCATAGTTTATGACCTTGCCCGCATTTTGGTGCCTATCCTCTGTTCAGGATAGTACAAGTGTCATTAGGTGTTCATCCAGATGCCGGCCGTCGGCCAGTCTGACCGCGTCGCGTTCAGTGCCGTAGCAGGTGAAGCCCAGGGCAGAATAGAGCCGCTTTGCCGGAAGATTATCCGCCATTACAGTCAGATTAATTACCGCAAGCCCTGTTATCTGCCTTACACGCGCAAGCAGCTCCGTCAGTAAAGCGAAGCCCAGCTTCTGTCCGCGTGCCGCCGGACTTACATACATTGCAAAGACATTGCCCTTGTGGCGGATCTTCTCCCTGCCCTCACGGATAAACGTAACCACGCCTGCCAGCTCATGCTCTGTATTGAACGCGCCCAGGGTGAACTTGTCCTCTGTAGGCTCCAGTCTGCTGCGGGTAGTGTCCAGCGGCAGCTCCTTCTCTTCTTCATAGGAGCTTAGAAAGGCCTCCGGATGAAGCCGAAGCGCCTGCAGCCGAAGCTCACGGTACTGCTCCGCATCGGCCTGATCCAGCATTCTTATGTACATAACAGTTCCTCCTTCCGCCCGGGGCGGACAACTGATATAGATAAACCGCAATTACCTGTATAACCTCACATGGAGGCAATCTATCGCTTCCACAGCTAAATCCTTTATCAGCAGGGTTCCGGTTTGGGTTGTAAGGTGATAGAAAAACAAGCTGCAAATGCGGATACTCCTTGGGAAACAGCTGTAACTCAGTAGCGTCATGAATTGGGCTGTTGTCCAACATCAAAGCTATTTTTCTGCTAGGGGAAGCAGAGAGAAGATCCCGTCCGCCTCTCCTTCTTCTCGGTGATGCACTTGCCCTGTTTCGTAAGTAATTGCACGGCATCATGAATGAGCCGGGTTGAACTCATTTAACTCCGAACCGACTGACTAAGGTTAGCGCTTTGGCAAGGGAGATCCATCCGCTGCTCAACGCTTTACCTAAGGCAGGAACAGGAGACGGTTTGTTAGTCTCATAATGACGTTCTATCTAGATAGATTATATCCGCTTGACGCGACTTTTGAAACGGAAGGCTATTTGGACAGCAGCAGTCGCGGATTCATGCCCTAATGCAAAAGAGCGGAAGTCCGGAAATACCGGAGCTTCCGCTCTAATCAGCCTAAGGATTTACAGCAGCTTATCCAGCTCCCGGCAGGCCTCACTGTATGCAGGCCCCAGCTTAGGAAGCTGCACGGCTGCCTGATCGTATTCGCCGGCCCTGGCATGACGCTCCACCAGAGCGCACAGATGGGCGAAATACTGCGCCCCGATGCTCAGGCTGCCGGATTTCAGGTTGTGGGCTGCCGCTGCCATTTCCGCCAGGTCCTGCCGGGCTGCAGCTTCCTCCAGGGCAGCTAGACGCAGAGGCGTATCCTTGTTGAAGATTGCGGCCAGCATATGCAGCAGCTCAGGCTCGTCTTCCCCGTCCATTTCCCGGATACCCGCCAGGGTCTCCTCCTGCAGGACAGGAATATACGGCTTTCTGCCGTACCATTTGGCTAACAGCTTACCTAGCGTCTGCAGGCTCAGCGGCTTAACCGTCCAGTCATCCAGTCCGGCCCCCATAAACTGCGAGCGGCTGTCCCCGTCCTCATCTCCGGTTACACCGATAATGGGTACCCTTGTCCTTGCGCCTGAGGCTTCAAGCTGCCTGATCGCACGGACGGCCTCCGGGCCGTTCATAACCGGAAGCCGGCTGTCCATCAGGATGAGTCCGTACTCCTGCCGCTGCCAGGCCTCAACAGCCTCCTGCCCGTTGCCTGCCAAATGAACGGCCTGTACGCCGAGCCTCTGCAGCTGCCGCAGCAGTACCGTACTGTTCAGCCCGTTATCCTCGGCAACCAGCACCGGCAGCTTACTAAACCTGCTCTCCTGCAAGCCTGCTTCAGCAGGCTTTAACGGTTCAGCAAGGAGGGCCAGCTTATCCAGCGTAAGCTCAAAGCGGAATATCGAGCCTTGTCCGGGTGTGCTGTCTGCTGAAATAGTACCGCCCATCAGCTCGATCATGGACTTGCAGATGGACAGGCCAAGGCCAGTCCCCTCGGCAGACAGCTCCGCATCACGGCCTACCTGCGAATAAGGCCGGAACAGGGAGGCCTGATCCTCAGGCGATATGCCAATTCCCTCGTCCCGGACTTCAAAGCATAAGCGCTGGCGGGCCTCGTCCTCAGCAGTGAGACTCACCCTAACCTCTACCTTTCCCTTTTGCGTAAACTTCACCGCATTGCCCAGCAGATTAATGAGCACCTGCAGAATTTTCGGGGAATCTCCCTCCAGCCTATCAGCAACCCCGCTCATGATCTGGTAGGTCAGACTATTTTCCCGCTTTGCCGCTGCAGGCGAGAGCAGTCTTAACGCATGCTCAATCAGCTCCTGTATGCTGAAGGACATCCGGCCGATCTCCATTTTTCCGGCTTCCATTTTCGAGAAATCAAGCAGATTCCGGATCATCTGCAGCAGATACTGTGCCGATTCGCGGATCACCTGCAGGTGACTCTGCTGTTCCCCGTTACCGCCTTCCGCTTCCAGGAGCTCGGTTATCCCCAGAATCCCGTTCATGGGTGTGCGGATTTCATGGCTGACGGTAGCCAGAAAGAGGCTTTTCGCCCTGCTGGCTGCTTCCGCCTCTTCCTTCAGCGCTTTAAGCTCGGCGACATTCTTGGCCAGCAGCCGGTGCATGGTTATGAGTTCATTATTCATGGCAGAAAACTCAGATAATGCCTGCTCTTCCCGGTGCTTGCCTGCAATTAACTGCTCTGAAAGATTCTCAATCGTCTCTCTCAGAACGCGGATTTCCTGTTCACTGCCGGTCATTGTTGTATCCCGCCTTCTTCTGTATCAGTTCTCCCGGCGCCGGGTACCAGGAATAAGCTGTTCTGCAACCTCAAGCGCAGTCCCGGCATCGGGGGCGTATCCGTCTGCGCCGACTTTTTTCCATAAATCCCTGTCAATATTAAACGGCATCCCGCCGACCATAATCTTCAGGCCGTCCAGTTCTCCATGGCTGCGGATCATCCCGATCAGGCGGACTACCTCGGACACATGAAAGGTCATTGTCACTGAAACTGCCAGCAGATCGGCAGGCTGCTCCTTCAGGTAGCGTATCAGGCTTTCGGCAGGCATGTTCGAGCCTAAATAGAAGGTATTCCAGCCCTCCATTTCAAAAAAATCCGTCAGCATCCGCAGGCCGATTTCATGCAGCTCTTCTCCCACACCGGTTGCAACCAGCCGTTTACGGCCGCTCTGCGCCTGAATCCAGCGGGGATACAGCTGAGAGATAATACTCTGGGTACAGGCCGTGCAGAAATGCTCCTGGGCAACAGTTATTCGTCCCAGCTGCCATAGCCGTCCGATTTCATACTGGCTCTGCTGAAAGAGATGCAGGTAAATGTCCTGGACAGGAATGCCGTCATCATATAGCCTCATTATAAATTCAGCGGCCTGACGCCGCTGCCCGTCCAGCAGCAGCCCGAGGTACTGCTCTGCCTCCCGGTAGTATGGCCTGTCCGGCTGCAGAAAGGAGGGCACACTCTCCTCACCGCGCATGTGGTACATGCCCATTTCAAGATAGCTAAGAATCACTTCCCTATCGGGCGGCTTCACCTCGGCAGTGATAGCATCCTTCATTAGCTCCAGATTGATCCGCAGATCCTCAGCTGTAATCTTGTACTGCATGAGCAGTACTTTAAGCCAGATAATATAATGAATGAACAAAAGCGGACTTTCCAGCGACACGCTTTGTGCAAGATAACGCAGATGATATAGGGAATCCTGCCTGGTTCGAGCAATCCCGGAAGGACCAAAGCGCTGTCTCAGATCAGGCTGACGTTCGTATTGACGCAAGGTAACTTCTTCTGCAAGCTGCTCGGCTATCATTTTAAGGCGTTCTCCAGCGTTTTGCTGATTAGTATACATTGGGTCACTCCTTCAGTATACGCACAAAAAATAATACTTAACTCCTATTATACCTTATTTAGCAAGTCTACCGGAAAATTCGCAGTATTTGTCATATTTTAATTACTGCCCGCCATTTTCCCGGATATTCGCATAAATTCAATAAGAAGCCTGATCTCCAGCGGCAAACAGCGCCTGATAACGCTCAAGCCCGTTAGCTGCAAACTCTTCAAGAGGGACAAAACGCAGCGCAGCCGAATTGGCCCGGTAATGCAGCTTCGCAGGCTCCGGGCCGTCATACAGCAGCTGGCCGAGATAAGCTCCGCTTAACCGGCTCCGCAGTACAGTCCGTGGTGCCCCGCTGCTGAGGTCCGCCTCACGGCGGATCAGCCCCGGCTCAAGCGGTGCGGTAAAGGAGGGCCAGCCGGTGCCGGAATCAAATTTATCTATTGAACTGAACAACGGGTCACCGTTCAGCACATCAATGTAAATACCGTCACGGTATTCATCCCAATAGGCGTTGTCATACGCAGGCTCTGTACCCTTGTTCCGGATAACTTCTATTTGCAGGGCAGTCAGCCGGTAGTGCAGCCGTTCCCTGTCCTCACGCCGCTGCCAATGGCGCTCCAGGAAATCGTCCCGGCCTGAGCCTTTAAGATACAGCTTGTAATCCAGCGGATGCGTCTTATAGTAATCCTGGTGTTCGGCTTCAGCCGGATAGAACGGTGCCGCCGGCAGAATGTCCGTTACAACCGGTCCCTTGAACCTTTTTTCTGCCTGAAGTGCAGCCTTGGAGGCCTCGGCTTCCGCCCGCTGCTCTTCACTGTGAACGAAGATAGCCGTCCTGTAGGAATGGCCGCGGTCCATGAACTGGCCGCTGCGGTCTGTTGGATCGATCAGCTGCCAGTAAATCTCCAGCAGACGCCGGTACGGAAACAGCTCAGGCTCAAAGGTAGTCTGCACCACCTCGAAATGTCCGGTCGTCTCCGTCCCCACCTCGGTATAGGTCGGAGCCTCCGTATGCCCGCCTGTGTAGCCCGAAACCACCGAAACAATCCCCGGCAGCTCATCAAACGGCTTGACCATACACCAGAAGCAGCCGCCGGCAAAGGTTGCCAGCTCATACCGCTGACCCGCCGCCTGTAATTTATCCATCCAGCCTGCCCCCTCACTTGTTCTGTTATAGTATTATTAACCCATTACATGCAGGAATACAGGGAGTCCATCAGGATTACCCGTCATAGACAGGAGCCGGAACGCCGTATGAAGCCAGCAAATACAGCCTGTAAGGAAACCATTGAATCAGCAAATGGTGACAATAAAAAAGCCGGACCTGCCGCCAGCCGCCGGGAAACCGTTGCGGTAACCGGCGCAGCCGGATGCCCGGATCATCAGCTTTCGGCAATATTGACAGGGCATTATGATGTAATAGCGCTGTCTTGTGAGAAGCAAAAAGCACTGGATCAGCGCCGGGACAAGGTACAGGCTCACTCTCATGTGCAGTGGCGTCCTTGTGACTTGTTCTCCCTGCCCTCTGCAGAGAAGGCATTGGAGGGTGCGGATTACGCCATCTATTTCTTGCACCGGCCGCAGCGCCCGGCCAGGCTGACACAGGCAGATACGGCGGATATGAATGCTATACAGGCCGATTATTTTGCCAGGGCAGCCCTAAAGAACGGCATTAAGCATATTCTACTCCTCCTCAATACAGTGTCTGCAGATAACCTGAACAGCCAGCTGCAGGGCTGTCTGGAGACGGAGCGCATCCTCGCCTCTTACGGGCTGCCCTTCACGACGCTTGGCACGAGGCAGCAAGCCGGAACGGTACACGACTCCCGTCCGGTTCCGGCAGAGCTGGCCGATGCCGGAAGGGCACTGCTTATGGCCGCGGCAGGCGTTGCCTTGTCAGGCAAACAGGCCGGAGCTCCGGCCAAGTCCTCAGCCGCAAAGACTGGACCGTTCCCGGATGTCCGGTCCATCCAGCGTGTGGTGCTGCCTGGAGATACAGATGCGGCCTGGGCTGCCCGTTATTATACGGACTGGCTGGGCAGCCTGCTCAAGCCGCTGATCCGTATAGATTATCATGACAGTGAGGACAGGTACAGGCTCTGTCTGCGTGCCTTCAGACGGCCGATACTGGAATTGACCTGCCAGCCACTGCAGAGCAGCCCGCAGCATACCGTATTCCGAATTTCCGGCGGAATCCTCACGAAGCAAAGAGATCCGTATGAAGGAAGGCTAGCATTTCTGCAGATTCCCGGCAGCCGTGAGTGTATCATTGCCATCCATGACTACCAGCCTTCGCTCCCGTGGTTTCTCTATAAGCACACACAGGCCAGAGTCCACCTGCTCGTAATGTCTGCGTTCCGCAGGCACCTTCGGCGTATAAATAGCCGCCGCTGAGCAGCTTTATTCGATTAAATATAACTGCAGTAACAGCAAAGCAGCGATCCTGCCTATACCGGAGAATCGCTGCCTTTGCGGGTAGCCTGCATTGTTCCTTGGGCTACAACCTGCCAGCTATGGAGTGCACACCCAAGTGCCCGGTAAGCATCTCATAACCTATTTATCCTGCTCGTTGATATCCCACAGATCCTTGTGCGTCAGCCCCGCGAACAGGAGCAGGATCAGCGTCAGAATCATCACTAACTCCCTGATCGTATTGGATACGCTGTCTACATTATAACCAAAAACAATGTTCAGCCGGCCCCACAGCAGGTTAATGCACAGCAGCGAGACCATGAAATAAGTCATCCATACACTCCGGAGATACAGGTTATACGTCCGGTTCGGCCCTTTTCCGATAAAAAACGTACGGTACCGCAGCACATAAGCAGCAAACACGATAAAAACAGCAACCTCGAGCGTAATTAGAATCAAATCAACGATGGCCATGCAAATCATCTCCTCTCTTACCCAGGCCGGTACGGTGCAGGTCTAACAGGCTTTCGATATCATTCAATTCATAGGCTTCCCGGATTCTGCCGAGGTTCTCTATCTCCCGTCTCACACTGCTGGGCTTGACTTCATTTTTTTTGAAAATATCGAGGAGCTTCACTTGTTGACGACCTCCTCACCTTTGGTTTTATCGGCGCTCTCTCGTACCAGGGCCTCTCTTTCAATCAATAGCTTGACCAGGGAACGATTGTACTCACTCAGCTGCTTCTCGTTCTCCTCATCACGTTTCTGGTAATTCTGAATGACCTTCTCTTTGCCCGCGATCTGCCTGATCGCCCAGATTAAAGCAACCGATAAAAGGACATTTAGCACGACTGAGCCGCTATTCTCAGCAAACAGGCCAGTCAATGCATTCAAATCCATCCATATCACCCCGTTTGTTGGGAACCTGTCCATCTCCGCAGCACCTGCAAAAGCAAAAGCACTGCAGAAGATCAACTGCTATACTCTATTCTTTTGTTGCTAGATTCGTTTGGGTATTCCAGTATGAAAAAAAAAAGCCCTCCGCATGTCTAGTAGACTGCAGAAGACTTTTATATAGATTGAACTAATAATATTGCTGTTTTGGGATTGCATGTGACTCCAGAGAATGTTTGGACTTCCAGCCGCTGTTGTCTGCAGATTTCTTGATTTATACCGTTTTTAACGGTTGAAATCCGCAGACAAAGGCGGTCGCTACCGCTCCTCCAGTTCCAAAATTCCCCTCCGCCACTTTTCCCTTAACTTAAATTCTTAAGTTCAATCTATATAGTAAATTTAATTGTCATTGATTCAGCCTATTCCAACTCATTAAATCTTTGGAGCATCGTGGCCACCTCTGCTCTGGTTGCAAGACCAGAAGGATTTAGAGTCAAATCATCGTTACCCTTCATAATGTCCTTGGATACAGCCCAAGTGATGGACTCTTTGGCAAAGTCTGAAATTTCATCAGCATCCTTGAAGCTCAGGCTTGAATGACCGGTTTGAAGGTCAACACCTTTACTCTTAGCGTATCTATAGAGCATAACAGCAATTTGCTCACGGGTGATTGCATCATTGGGAGCAAATCTATCCTTATCATACCCGTTAACAATTTTACTTTGATGTGCCCAAATAATCGGATCTGAATACCAATAGCCACTTTGAACATCAGAGAATACATTTGCAAATGTAACATTCGGCTTATTTTCCATACGATAGATTACAGTGGCCAGCATGGAACGGCTCATTTTCCCTGACGGTGAGAATTCCGTGTCAGAAGTTCCCGTAAATAGTCCCTTGTTGTAAACATGCCTTACTGAAAAATAGTACCAATCATCATGTGCTATATCTGTAAAAGGCGGTTTTTTAGCAAATGTAACCACCACAACGGTATCTCGGCTAACCTCGGGAATGGTGTAAATGTCATGGCCTATAAATCTTTCACCGTTGACAATGATATATTCAGTTTCAAACCCCTCATCTGGAATCATTCTGATGGTTGCAGAGGTTGTTGCCCGAATGGTCTGAACTTCAAAGCCGCCGGCAATTTTTCCGTTTCCGCCTTTTACAGAAGCACTAACGGAATAGTAAAGATCAACTGCGGTGTTACCGTCTGTGGTGTTGCCAACCGGCGCAGCCCAACGTTTCGGACCGACAATTTTTGAGCTCTCGAAATCGGAAACGCCAACGCTAAGCTTTTCGATTGCTTCTGAGATTTCCGACGCCAGAGCATCCTTGTTATCAAAAACAGCCTCAGCCTCGGCAATAACCTCTCTCAATTTTTGAGCGGATTTTGTTGGATACCAATAATCCGGATCATATATAGTTTTGGGATTATCTGCAATAGTAACTGAAGCAAGTAAGGCTTTTGCAGCTACAATGTTTTCATATAATAAAGATTTTGAGGTGTCCTTTATTCCAGAGCCAACAGTGATCTGCACATCCTCAAACGGTTCAATGTACCGGTGTGTCGCATCTTTATTTGTCAGAATGAAGCTGCCTGAAGAAAAGCTGAACGTTCCGCTGTTTTTAGCTTGAAATACAGCAGTACCAATATTCCGGAGTATTGAATCCTCTTTTCCGTTACCGGTCATATCAAGATAGACATAGTTGACGGCACCCTCGGAATATTTCATTGAAATGTCCTTTTCCATTTTAACACTGGTATTTTGCAGAACATAAGAATCAAACTGCAGCTTTCCTTGAAAGCCATATACCGGTGCCCTTCCGGCACCAGTATAGGAAAGACTCAGTTTAACAAAAATTTCTTCTCCAACCTCAAATGATGATTTTAAGGCACCGGAGCTGTCAGTTACTGTAGTGACTACACGATAACTAAGGTCTGCAGCATCGTTTGCGCTGTAGGCATATGATGGTAAAACAGCTCCTAGAAGCATGATACACAAAATGCTTTTCAAGTATTTTATCATCTCTCAAGTGCCTCCATTAGTGTGAGCTGCGCATCTACAATGTCAACTATGCCGTCACCGTTTTTATCAGCTCTCATCCAATCTTCTGATGAACTAAAACCGTTGTAGACATTGTCTAAAATAGCATTCAACGTTGCCAAAACGTCGATTTTATCAATAGCACCACTACCATCGGTGTCTCCACGAAGGAGAACAGGAGATTTCACTGTGGGTTCAAAGCCAAGCTTGGCTGTTAATTGCTCGCCTGTGACAAGTTCCTTTGAAGCCCCAATATATGCTTTTTTAAGCTTGTCATACAAAAGAGTATGTTTGTTGCCTCCAATTACAACCGTTGCCTTGCCCATGTTTATTTCAGTGTATATGGTGTACAACGAGAACCCTTGTGTCTGACGAACTTCATAACGATAACCATAATCTTTTACACTAATTCTGATAACGTCTGACAGTTCTTTATAGACCGTTTTCCCATTCTGTCCTTCAAAAGCAGAAAGTCTATAACTAACCTTGATTGCAGTTTCGCCTGGAGCTAATGCTTCAATAGTCCCGTCTTGTGAAAGTCTAATGATGTTCTGATTATAAAGAACGTCCCACACAACGTCGTCTGCCTTTAGAACGGTGTCGCCAACTGTACGAAGCGCTTTAACAGAAAGCACAGTTGTCCCGCCTATACCAAGCTCAATCGAATCAGGCTGATCATCCGAGCTTTCAAGGTCAGAGATTAGGTTAATGCTGTCAAACTCTGACAAAGCACGATTCACAAGATATACTTGAACAGCTGTTTCGTTTCCGGCAGCATCAACCGCTTTAAGAATCAGGGTTTGGTCCGGGTCCTCACTTGAGGCCTTACGATTGACAACGAATGTTCCGTCCGGATTTACAACAATTCCGTCTGAACTACCGTCTAATGTTAATGCTGCGGTTGGTTCTGTTAGACCATGGAAGCTATAGCTTGAGCCCGCGCCAACAAAAACAACTTGATTACTGACGGTGTTTTCAGCGTTTTCCCCGTCAAGACTTGTTTGAACATCTTCGTCAAGGAGTAACACAGGTGCTTTTGTGTCAACATTAAATCCAATGGCACCCGATGACCTGCTGCCTTGGATGGTGTCACGGTTTTCACCAACTGCTATAAAGTCAATTAACTGCTGGCCGTCTTCAAGACTTTCTTCAAATGACCACTCCGTCTTAAACTCTTGAGGCGTGTTTTTATCTTCAGTATTTAGGTTTAAGGTCATTTTAACAGGTCTGTCGAAGGTGTACTTTGCCTCTAATCGGTCAGTGTTTAAATAATAGCGGTCTTTTGATCTGTCAATATTGGTTTCAACGCTTAACAGCTGAGGTTTATCCATTGAAGGCATAACAAAGCTTGGCGATGATGCAAATCCGGCTGATCGGTAATATTCGGCCTGTTTAAGAGCAGACTCCACAATTCTAGCTGCCTGTACTTTAACAAAGTAAGTCTTGCCTGCCTCCAATAGAGGCCGGTTGGTCTGGCTTTCTAGTGGTTTTAGAATGATGCTACTGCCAGCTTTAAATTGACCAAAGGAATTCTCGACCTCAATACCATCTTCGTCTTCGATCGCCACGAGATAGTGTGTTGCCGTTTCGTCGCTTCCCGCTAGTTCAACCTTCACATAGCCGTCACCACTGTAGACCGCAGAAACAGATTTCGGGTTTTGAGGGAGCAATGGATTGGTGAAAGTGAATGTTGAAGACGTGATTTTCTTACTCATTCCGCCTTGATGGTTAACAAGCATTGCAACAACATGATATTTCCCTTCAGGAAAGGACTCCGGAAGTGTGAACACATGAGAACCTGATTCAATTCCGTCTAACTCCAGGTTGCCGATACTAATTAATGCTGAAGTGTCTTGAATGTTAGAGGATTCGATTGTTTGCATGACTGATGGGTCTGTAGTGACATAGACATTAAGTGCACCCGAATATTTGCCTTGCTTATCAGTTGTCCAGGAAACGTTAATATCACGGCTTGAATTTGCGCTATGAGAAGCACTGATTCCTGTAAGCTCCGGCAAATAGTCCACACTGTTTACTGCAAAGCTGTCTATATAAACATCAGGTGTTGTAACTGAAATGGACCAGTTACCGGCAACAATAAGAGAAGGGTCAGTGACTGAAACGTACAAATAATTAGTGCCATCTAAAGATTGAACAAGAAAGTTTCCGTTGCCCTTGTTATCGTCTTCAACCATTGTCAATTTTTTGCCGTTTGGATTGGTGACAATGATTTCTGATGCAGACGGTTTGACTAAACCGCGAAGCGGAACTTCAAAGAGAAGCGCATCCTTTGATGTTGGGGTAACCTCTTTTGTAACCCCATCCCCGGCCCTTGTTTTAGCTATTGCCCCGGTACTCAGTCTTCTCATATTCGTTCCATATATCATTGTGGTCGGCACAAGCTTGCCGTTTTCGTCCAGCGCTTCCGAGTTGACATAGTGAACCGCGTTTCCTCTTGAAGAGAGGTCGATTGATCCGCCAAAGCTCAGGTCACCGTTCCAGTAATAAATAAAGCCAAGCTTAATTCCAATGACTTTAAAGTTTGCACCAACAAAGTCAGAGGAAACAGCTGCCTCTACTCCTGCAACCTCCTTGCCCCCGAGCAATGGGATCGAGTCTGGAATGAACAGTCCTGCGTAAACATAACCATAAAAATAATCTTCCGTAATTTTTATCGTTATACCGCCACGAATGGCTCCGGCATGAATGCTGATGCTGCCAAAGGCATTTAGCTGAAACGGCGATATCCATTGCACATTCATTCCCGCTTGAAGATTAAGAAGTCTTCCCTCTTCGTCTTTTTCCAGCCGGCCGGTACCTTCAATTGCAAGACCGGATAGTTTGGCATCCAGCTTAAAGTCACCTACAATAATCGCATTAATTAAAAGCCTCGTTTGAAGATGAATTGTAAGCGGTGGAAGTTCACCTGCCGGTTCTCCGGCAATGGTATCTGCAAGGTTTGAAATCCCTCCGCCAAGCCCTGTGATAAACACATAAGGTGCAACCACAGGAACCTTCATTGTGGATGGCGCTAAAAAGAAGGTAAGTTTGTCTAGCATCATTTTTGGAACAGCGTTAATAGGGACCTTTTTTAGTGCCAATGACCCTTCTACTTCCAGCATGGTTACAGAAACACCTGCATCAATGCTGTAAATATCATCAATGGTGTTAATGGTTATATCCGCCTTAACACCGGCTTCGTTTCCTACTAGCGGGCCTAATATATCTTTTGGCAGGGCTACAGATAGTGTTGTGTTTATGCCAACAAAACCAATTTCGCTGTCTTTACTTCCATAGAGTACATCTTGGACGTTAGCCGTTAGTGAGCCTTTATAATCATAGTGCTCCTCACCCTTCGATTGATCAGCAGCTTTTAAAGGCAATGAAATTTTTCCGCCAAAGCTTATGCCGTAATCATCTTCATCCTGGGTCATAACGCCATATTTAATATTGATCAAAAAACCTGCAATATTCTGCAGCATATAACCGGCATCTCCAAGCTGAAGTTCAAGTGCTTGAGCATCTTTCTCGGAAACTGCCTCCCGGTTCAGAGTATATTTGGTTCCATTTTTGGCTTCAAAATGCCACTTATTATGCCAAATATTAATGGAGTTGATCACTTTGATGGTACCATCGCCTTCCAGCTTTGCACCCTTGCTGTCAACTGTCATCTTAAGGGCTTCGTTGCTGTCATAGGTCAGGATGTTGTTAATGGTAATGTCGCCATCGGCTCTGCTGGCAGAGTAATATTTTTCCGTACCCGTATCCATAAGCCTGATTTTTCCGCGAAGGGTCAAAAGAATCTCTGTTTTATCTTTTTCAAATGCTATGCCTTTGTTAAGAATTCCATCCTTTTTCACGCCGCCAGATACAAATTTTTTCATTGCATCTTCGTTTGCGAAACTAATATAGTCATACAGCTGTCTGTTATTTGCAGCGTCTGTAAATCGAACTAGCGAAACAATACCGTAACTTGCACTTTTATCCGCTAAATTATTGGTGACGTCCACTGTAGCTGCCGCTTTAATTTTTGTACCGAAGGCATCGATTAGCTGTTGATTTGTAAATCTGAATTCAATGTCATATTTTCCAACATCCAAGGTCTGATTAGTTGAAAACGCAAGCGTCTGACCTTCTTCAATAAAACTTATTTTTCTTTTGTCAATCAAAATAGCCTCACCGCCTGATGATGAAACAAGGTAAAGACTCCAGCCATCACTTCCCGAAAGAGCCTCAGTCAAAACCTTCATATTGCCAGAAACGGTGATATTTTTGTCGCCTTCATAATAAACGGACGACGGGAAAACATGCTTCATTGAAACTTCCGGAAGCTTTCCGTCAACTGCAGGAATCAATATGTTTGTGTTTGCACTATAGTCAACCAATTTATTAGTGTTAGCATCAATTATTTCTGTCGCGTTTAATGAAACGACCAAACGTTTTGATGTGATCATAGCCTGAGTCTCTGCAATAATTTCAACATCCGGAATATCAAACACCGATCCAATGTTAAGACCGCCCGAAATTTTCACCGTGTATTCCCGTGTTTTCGTTGCTGCAAAAACAAGTCCCTCATCGAGGCTAAGCCTAACAATAGGCTCTAAGAGTTCTTTTGCTCCCGAGACACTGTTGTCAATGGTGACATTCGCTTTAAACACACCATCGTTTTCATATGCTTTTTTGTCGTTAGCCAGTAATATGTTGTCAGTTTGGATACCTATTGAAACATGCTCCTTTTGTGTTTGTTCAGAAAAGTTGCCGATCCCATAGAGCATTTCAGAAATTCTGACTTGACCCGGCTCAATTGATTTTTCGTTCCAATAATAAGCAGTTGCAGTGTCAGGAACTAAATATTTGTTTGAATAATTAGTAAAGTCAACATTAGGGTTTGGTGTATAATCGTATCTTGTGTTTGCAAGATTAACCCAGTGGCCTACAATCACTTTATCCACGTTTACGTCTTTGTTGCCGCTCCAGCCTGACAAGAGGGCATAAGCCATCTTGTTCGAAGCTGAAAGAGAATCAACATATCTGATTTGCTGCGGAAGATTGTCACCGCTATATTCGGTTTCAACGATTGTCGGCTGCGTCGGGTCAACCAAAACATAAGGTGAATCAATTTCTGAACCAAGCGCGTTGTCCAGAAGAAGCCGAATACCAACCGTTCCGGCTGTAGCATTGTTATTTTTCACATCATATGAAATACCAATGTTTCCAGTCCTCGAGTTGTTAGGATCAATTGAAATGGACACCTTTTGTGTGATGGTGTAGCCCTTAATGTCCCATGCAATGGTTAAAAGCCTGTTTTGCTCTGAAACGACAGGTTCATGAAGCTTTGTATCGATTCCAAACCAGCCATATTCCTGACCGAAAACAAAATCTTTTCCGTCGATACGAACGGTTGTGAACGAGGTTCCATTGCTCCTTGCCGCATCTTCCTTATAAAGAAGCGGAAGGTTGTTGTCATAAGCTTTTTGTGGATGGCCGTCAACGGTTTCGATTGAAAAACCGCCTGTTTTTGAATTAATCGAATATTTCATAAATTCATTTGCAATCGAATAATCCGCACTACTGGCTTCTGCACGAGCAGGGAAACTGGCAAAAGTGAAAAGCATAGCTAGAAAGAGAGTTGCAGCTATGCTGCGTTTCATTGTTTTATGGACCGTCATTGCCTACTTCCCTCCTTGATTTGAAACATATACATGAATGTTGAAATAGTCGCGTTTATCCGTTTGGATATATACGGTGTACCAGCCCGCCGAAACATTATCGATGGTGTAAACTCCGTTTTTCTCCTGAAGGACAGTTCCTTTTGTTTTCATCTGGCCTTGTGTTAAAATACCCTTTTCATAACGGGCATACGAGATTCCGGAAAAGTTTTTCAGTGAAATTTCAACCTTGCTTCCAATAACGGTTGCAACATTTGAGCTGTCCGGCATAACTCCGTTAACAAGGGCTAAAGTGTCATAAAGACCCACAAGGCGAACGGTTCGGCGAATGGTTGTTTGATTCCCTGCATCATCTCTTACTGTATAGTCGATATAGTAAGGGTTCGAACGAACAAATTCATTTGCTGAGAGATTGTCAGGGTTAAACACCCGTCCGCCTGCTCCATAATTTATGGTGACCCGGCTTGTCAGGTCGACTTTTTGACCTGCAACCATATCCCATGCTTTGAAATCCAGAAGCTTTGACTTGTCATATGCAATGGAGGCATCTTTTTTAGGCGTCATTCCTTCGATGAAGATTAGCTCATCGCCATTTTCAAGTTTTAGCTCAGGGGAAGTTTTGTCGATTAGACCAATGTCGACACCATATGAGGTGTAGGCCCCTGTTCTTCCTTCAAGGTTAAAATTGTAAAGCCCATTTTCTCTATAGTTCAACGACTTCTCTTGTTCCCAAGGGTCGTTTCCGCCCACAAACTTAGCATCTTTGTCAGTGATTACCGTGACATTCACATTCTGGTTCGTTGCCGGATTTTTGTCGATTCCCACAACATATCCTTCTTCTTTTCCAGATGTGTCAACACCAACAACAATCTTGTTTTGATAGTCCTTTTCCACCCATGCACCACTTTGGTTTTGTTCGAGATATTTATATGTGAAGCGGACCTCTTTAACCTTGGGTGCTCCAACTTCAATTCCTTCCACCGTTAAAAGAATTTTTTGCGTTATACCTGTTTGGTCCCTGACTTGAAAGACGTGCTCCCCGTTAGTGTTAACGTTGATAACGGCATCTTTGTAGGACTCCACATCGCCGTTTTCATCCTTCACCTCAGTTAAAAGGGCATGTTCATATCCACGATAAGAAACGGTAAGATCTGTCATCTTTCTAAGAATATCCACCGGAACGCCGTCACTGTCACGGATTTGGTCAAAGGTTACATTAACGCTCAGCTTATCTTCTGCTAATGTTGCAGTCGCTTTTACTTGCGGCGGCGTAGAAACAATATTGGATATGGTAATAAGCTCATGTCCTTCGTTGCCATAGTCGTCAACAAAGAACATCGTAACAGTACCATTTTTTCTAAAGCGAACAGCTTTTGTGCCAGGGATATGTACGATATCGTTGGCAGTCAGGCTCCCGACAGGTTCTACACCAGTGACTGAAATAGTTTTGAACTCTTTGCTAAACTGTGTCAGCTCAACATTCACGCTTTGTGCAGTAATTGTGGCTGGAGGCGTGCTGTAAGTCTTCTCAATTGCTATTGGCACTACTTTGTTAATGTTTGAAACGGTGATCGGAGTACTCCAGCGGTTTCCGGCATAGTCATAGGCTGTCACATAATAAATTCCTGAGCTGTCAAGCTCAACGATATATTCATTTTCAAGCGGCTCACCTTTGAACGGATAAACCACATCGCCCTTTTTAACCTCCGCAAATGCGATTTCACCTGAATCATCCGATAAAGTGATCGTTGCAAAGATATTTTTGTTTGTCTTGGACGTATTGGATAACACATAGGAGGTTTGACCAATGGTGTTGTCAAAATGGTCATAGCTAACCTTATGAGCAGCTGTATTTCCTGCATTATCCTTAAACTCAAATGTGAATGTGTTTACATCTTGAGTTAAAGTCCTTGAAAAGGCTGCGTTGTTGTTTGTCATAGAAAGCGTTTTTCCGCCTCCTATAAACTTGAGCGTAGCCATAACCCTTCTATAGGCTTTTCCTTCTTTGATTGGAACCCAGTTTCCAAGATAGTTCTCATAGGTGTATTCAACCGTGTAGTGTATGTCTTGCGTGATTGGCGTTTTATCAATGTTTGAAACGGTGACCGGCAGGGTCGTTTCTATTCCTGCTTTGTTTGTCACTTTGAAATATACCGTTGCATTTTGTTCGAATGTTTCGGTGTGCGGAAGCATGAAGTCAATTTGGCTAAAATCTATGCCGTCATATGAACGCTCAAGCTTTGAAATCCCGCTTTCCGGGTCATACACAGAAAGTGTTGCACTAACACTTTTATTGGTTAACTCGGTAATTGAATATTTAACCTCTGCAACAGGTGCCGTTTCATCGACCACTGTAATGGCAACATATTCCTCTTCCATCCGGTCGGCTTCGATGCCTTCATTGGTATAGGCCTCGAAATAAGCTGATTTTGTTGTTTTTCCATTTCTGAGCGCTTCAAATACAAGCTTTGAATAAGCTGTTTTTCCTTCTGCTTCTGTAAATGAAGGGTCCAGAACACTTAGCTCTGTATTCAGAACGAATCCCGACAAAACTGCATTTTCAACAAAGAAATATTGTCCTGCATACTTTGGATCCGGAACGACAACATAATAAAGCTTATCGCCCTCGTTAAAAGATATAAACCCGCCGTTTTGGATGGTTTGACCATTTCTCTCTACATAACCTGAAACATCAAATCCTGTAACAAACTCAACCTCAGGTGTGAATTCTAACACACTATCCCTTCCGACCTCGTCCTGAACATAGAGGCTGATTGGATTATTGTTTTGAACAACAACCTCATAGTCCATTACATAGTCAGCAGATGTTGTTAAAAGTCCTTTATGGAGAAGGTTCGACCTTGCCATATCACCCACAACATCACCCTGGGCAGGTGCGTTAGGCATTACGGTTACTGGAACGTTAAAATAAACGCTAACCGTTGCTGTGGTTTTTGTTGTTGTAGGGTTTGCGCTGACCCTTACAATGGAAGCCTCCGCGTCAACCAGGTTTATTTTTGAGTCAAAGAAAACTTTTTCAGTCACATTTCCTGCGGTGTCGACGGCTTTGATCCCAATTGCATAGGTGCCGCTAAGCCCTTTCAAGTCAATGGTATAGCTTCTCTGTTTGTTCCCTTCGCCATTAACGATTACCGGACCGCTTTGCATTTCCACTGATTGACTTGAATTAAATAACATATAATCAGCTTCTGTTGCAATATAGTTTTCTGCCGGATCTTTAATAAGTGCGAATGAGACGGTTGTGTCACTATTGTCTGAAACCTCTACTGTAATCACACCATCCTGTCTTTCTCCTTTTGTCACGATTTCACTTGACTCAAGTGCAGATGGAGCTGTCCGGTCAATGTTAGACACGGAAATAGGAACAAAAACCTGATTTCCAAGCTCGTCAGACAGGAGCAGGTTTGTTGTTATATTTTCGCTAACTGTAACGGTGAATGCACCGTCTGCATATGGAGAAACCGTGATTTTGTCTGCATCCTCCGGTGCAACTGTCAGCTTGCTGATTCCCGTGCCGGCATCATTTGCTGCTATTGTTGCTGTCACTGATGCGTTTGTTGGCTGAATGGTGCTATAGTCCGGCAATTCAAAGGTTGGTGCCTGGCTATCATAAAGAATGGTGACAGGTTGTGCCTCTGTTACAAACTCCGGTCTAACGTCAGCGGGAACATTGAGAAGCCCGAACTGAAAATAGATTGTGTTAACGCCCTCTTGAAGCGGAACAGGGGTGTCGATTGTAAATGAAAAGTTCCCGCCTGAATGGTTGCTCGCTGTAAATTCGGGCACTACAACGCCGTTATCTGTTGACATGCCGTCCGTTGTTGCATAATATACCGGGTTTTGATATTTCGTTGTGCTGTCAGAAGTCCATGCTACATGGGGCTCATTCAAAACAGCATAGACACTATATGTACCATCTGTTGTTGTCCCCATTCCGTTCAAAGTCTTTGGCTGAGTATGATTTAATGTATCCATTGTCACAGGTCCTGACCTTATGCCAAAGTAGGGGGAAACCCTTTTGCTTTCTCTGCCATGCGGGTCTTGTGCAACAACAACAATACTGTACGCACCTGAAGGAATTCCTGTTAGGGTCAAGATTTGATTAACCTCAGCAATGTTTTCACTGTCTGGTGTCAGTGTCAGCGGATATTCTGGCGTACCTTCAATTCTAATTTCTGTATCTGGTTCAGATAGATAGTAATATGCACTCGCAATTCCGCTGTCATCTGTCACTTTCACTTTAAACTGATGGGAAGATTTGAAAAAATCATGCTGCTTCTCGATAATATAGCTAATTTCCGGATCATTATGGTCGAAATAGTATTCTCGCGAAAAATCAGCCGTGTTTCCGGATAGTTTATCTTTAACACGGTATTCAAGTATATATCTTCCGTCCATCACCACATTTGTTTCATTATGACTACGTTGTTCAGCTGCACCAACATCATGGCTCGATTCATACACTCTAAAGTTTTGTGTAAAGCTATTATCATTGCTGGAATGAGAAATCCATCTATAACTCGTTTCAATGTTTGCATCGCTTGTGTCGAAACGGATATCAAAGCGTGGCTTTGGCAGGCTGGAATCCTCTGTAATCAGTGTGTCGGCAACATCCCCGTTAAAAATCTGCAAAGGCCTTTTATAATACCTTGTTGACGCCTGCTCGTTTCTTGAATCGTTTCCTAGTGAGTCCACTGTGAAATAATAGAGAGTTCCGTCAAAATTATCACCTTTGGGAATGGATATCATAGCCGTTGTGCTATCACCTTCCGAGTCTACAAATGCCCACACCCCTTGAGTTGAAGCTATTTCTTTTGATACAGGCTTAATTTCATCGATTGGAGTGTCGGTTGGCGCCGCAGTTCCGTTTATAAAGGTATAATAAGTCCTTGACCAGCCGTTATTGCTTTGCTCCAGGTCGTTCATTTCAAAACGATAGTCATTTCTTTTACGAAGCTGTGCATTTTGCGGATGTACCGTTTCGTGAATGGTCACTCGCGGAGCCAGGCTATCGATTTTGATATTTTCAATTTCTGCATATCCGGCATCTCCGCCTAGTGGATTGTCAGCTTTATCCCATCCATAAAGCCGAAGCTTGAATTCGCCTTCTGTCGGGTCGATCGGACTTAGTTTTATACTGACTCCATTTAGCACTTGCGTGTTAATGGGTGCGGTAACAGTTGTTCTGGAGCCTGTACCGTCAAAGTTTTTTATTCTTGTTATTGCCGGTTCATAGGAATCACCGGTTTTCTTGTACAGCTCATATTTAAAGAGGTTTTGATTCTCACTGGTGTGGGCGGCATTCCCCTCCGGATAGAGTGTTTCGCTTGATACCATGTAGAATTCATGCATCTTTTTGATGTTGTTTTGAATGGAATTCCCCCCCGTAAGGTCATTTCCATCTTGATCGGTAACTCTGACGGTTGGCGTTTGTGTGTCCACTTTGTGAGTAGAAAAATAAAAGCTTTGTGATGCTGCAGATTCCGGTGTCGGATTTTCCAAATAGTAGGCCTGAGCACGCCCATTTTTCGATAGATAGGTAGACACATTGTTAAGCTGAAGCCTTATGCCCTCGCTTTCAACTGCGCTGACATCCAGCGGTACCTTTCCAGTGAATTGAAGTTTGCCGTTTGGTTGTCCGTCATTGCCTTGCAGTTTTGTCATGGTAAGGCTAGCGAGCTGTGTTTCCGTACTGTTTCCAAGATATAACACAGGTGTTGCCTGGAAATTTGTTATGAGCTCCGTTTTAATTTCTTGCGTCATGCTTTTTTTATGAATGGAAACCGCTTCAACGGTGATATTAACATCTGTCAATTTCCGATTTAGATACCGGTTGTCCTGGCTCGGCGTATAGGTAACCGTTTGATTGATATCGGGGTTGCCGAGGTTATATATACTACGATAGAACGTATACGTTACATCCTTATAGTAGTAATCCGCTTGCCCTATCTTTGTTGTTAAATAGGTTTTAACTTCGGGATTTCCTGAAACGGTGTGGGCAAAAGTCCCCCCGAGGCTTTCAGCATTGGTAGACTGGGCAAGCAGCGCCACCCTGTAGGTTAGCGAAATCTCTGCTTTGTCCTTTGCAACCATTTCATCGTGAAGCTTCTTGCGGTCAATATCCATCTGAAACGTTTGTGTTTTTGTTGGTTCCTGGAATGTTAACCAATCTCTGCCCACAGCGTCATCCGAAACGCTATAGCTGAAAACAGGAGCATCCTCATATTGCATAATGTCATAGTGACCATATTGATCTCTGACATATTTGTCCCACCCTGCACTTTCAGAGCCTGACGAATTAGCATCCAGATAGAATTCTCCGCCAAGCTCATCAACGTAACCAAGATCTGTGAATTTTCTTTTGGTTACGTCCGAAATGTCACGATAGAGTCTGCCCTGGTCTTTTGTCCATGCGTTTATTGGAATGGTCTTCGTCTGTGTTGGATTTATGTTCCCCCCAATTTGAGGAAGCCACAGAACCACAGATTCACCGTACCAGTCATCACTGCCCACAAGCCAAAAAACGAGCTCATTCATTCTCCAAGGTGGAATATTTTGTAATTTAAATGTATGTTGTGTATCAGACCAAGCGGCAGCGCCGCCAAAATTTGCTACATGATCAGAGTTTACTCCAGGTTCATAGGTACTTACGCCCATATAAATATCATCACCTGTTCCGCCGTTTCCGTTTCCTCCTGTTTTCACACCAAACACATAAGTGTACTCTGTTGCTGTATTCGCATAAACAGGCGCTACTGATGCGAGAAGCGAAAATACCAGCATCAAACTTAAAATCTTCTTCATAAAATACCTCCTAGTATTATCCTGGCACTTTTGGCAGTAAGTTCATTCGCAGTTATGAACCGTGATGATCAAATTTCGACATTTTTTTCTATAATACCATCGTCGAAAGAAGCCCTGCTGCTTTGTAAAGAAAACTTTAAGTTTCAAAAATAAAGTAGACTAGGAAGCCAGCTTGTTACCACGACACGCAAAAAAGGCCCGCATAAGTTTAATAAACTCATGCGAAGCCGGAAGCACAATAATGGTAAGACCACATTCAGGCAACGATCAGCCTTTACAGCTATTTTCCGTTAAGAATAGTTTCAATATACTTAGAGCTAAGACCTATAGCTTTTAGCTCTTCTTTCATTTCATGTGTGTGTGACATTTTTCTGTTAGGGACATATAAAGCTACGCCGCCCCGATTGTTATACCCTGCTGAATTTCTTACTTCGAATGCAAGTGCTTGGGCTGCAGCAGTGATTTCTGATGATTTGCCCATTATCTCTATAAGATCATATTGATCAAATATCCCATCGTTCTTGCCTAATAGCTCTGCGTTGTTTGCAAGATCTGTTAGTGGGGAATCAAATTCTGCATGTTCTATTGCCTTAACCAGGGATTCAGCCTGAGAAAGCTTCATCATAGACATTGTGGTTTGCATCTTAGCTTCAAGCCCCGAATGAAGGGTAAAGGAATCTAAGATTAAACGCCCTACTCTTTCAGTGCTAATCTGCGGGTTTCGCTCCATCGCACCTATCCATGTGGTATAATACAACCCTGCCGCAGGAGTTGAATCTTCAGAAGCGATGAGATATTTGCCATGGTCTCTAAGGGCATAGGCCGTTTCAACTGTGCCCATAAGACATGCATCAAAGACGATTAAGTCAAAATACATATCTGATGCACCGATTGCCTTCGAAAGCTCCGAAACCTTCATCGTTTTTCGTTCATTTAGCTCGTCTGCACCAAATCCGCCCATTGTACCATACCCATGATCCCATAAAACCAGTATATAACGATCACTTGGTGCAACGGTTTTGCCCCAAACAAGAAAATCCCTTAGTGTTTTAGGGTCTGATGCGGCTGTTTGGATGTGGCTCTCGTGCTTTTTAAGCTGTCCATTGCCGACTTCAAAGCGTTCTGATGCTCCATCAGCCATATATTTGTTGTGATATTTGAGCGTTCCACCTGTTTGAATCAGGATTTTCGTGTTTTGGTTTGGCTGGCCGCGGAACATTTCTTCCAGGTCATCTGTTAGCTGGCCTTGCTGTGATTCAAGGTCAGAACCAACTGCATATATTAAAATTGTCGATGAAGCAACATTTTTATCCTGCTCCCAAAGTGACCTTGCCTCGTTTAAAGCTTGCGTTGTGAAAACTTCTGTTGCACTAAGGGTTTCACCTAGTGTTGCTATTTGATCTCTGGGTCTTGTGTTTAAAGCATGACTGCTTATTTTTGCGAGCGTTCCCCGATTGAATTCGAGTTCTTGTGTAAAGTCTATTCCTAAAACTATAGAGGCGAAAGAAACCGCGGTTTCATAGGTAAAGTCGCCCTTAGTTTCTGAATATCCCAAAACCCTTAAAACCATTAAACAATATTGGTTTAAAGTGGTTGGCCGGTTACCGCCAAAGCTAAATTCATCAATTCCGTTAACTACACCCTTTGAATAGGAATACGACACGTAGCGGCTTTCCCAGCCCGTATCCTTAAACGGATTTTTGTAGGTGCTTTTCAGGACCTCGTCTTCCTTCCCCCACAGACGCAGCATCATAACAAGGGATTCTGCTCTGGTGGGCACCCGCGAAAGCTCATATCCATTCCCCGTTCCACTGAACAATTCCAATCGGTTAAGCCCTTCCGCATAGTTTGAGCTTTGTGCCGCTGCTGATGGAGTTATTGCAACAAAAAAAAACATAAAAATAATTAAGCTTCGGATATGCTTCATCAAATTCCGGCCTTTCCATTTGAAAATAAAGTAGCTGATTTACTTATCAAGCAACTCTAACATGGCGGATTAGCCCCTGTGTGAAAGTTAAAGAAATCTTTAAGGTTGCACCTGCAGCTCCATTCTGACTTGGAATACGGATACCTAATTTATTTCCCCACTTTTAAAAACATCTGTTCGAGCTCTTCCGCCACTACTTCCTTTTTGGATATTTTCAAGTTCAAATTATGTTCACAAGCAAAATCTTGATGATCAAAGAATGCTAATTCATATATAGGTGATTCTTCTTCACACCTTAGTCAAGATATACAAAAGACACCCTAGAGTAATTTTCATCACTCTAAGGTGTCTTCATTTTACACAATATGGTAAAAACACAGGCAATTAGTATTGCCACGAGGAGAAACCCTTGCTACGCAAGGGATCAGCCCTCAAATCACATCATGCCGCCCATGCCACCCATACCGCCCATATCCGGCATGCCGCCGCCTTTTTCAGGCTCAGGCTTGTCAGCGATAACAGCTTCGGTAGTCAGGAACATTGCAGCTACGGATGCAGCGTTCTGCAGCGCGGAGCGTGTTACCTTCGCAGGGTCAACGATTCCGGCTTCGAACATGTTCACCCATTCGCCGGTTGCAGCGTTGTAGCCGATGCCTACTTCTTCCTTCTTCAGACGGTCCACGATTACGGAACCTTCTTCGCCGGCATTCGCAGCGATTGTGCGGATCGGCTCTTCCAGAGCGCGCAGAACGATGTTAACGCCGGTTTTTTCGTCGCCGGTTACATTAACTGCTGCTACTGCGTTATATACGTTCACGAGAGCTGTACCACCACCGGATACGATACCTTCTTCAACCGCAGCGCGGGTTGCGTTCAGGGCATCTTCGATGCGCAGCTTGCGCTCTTTCAATTCTGTTTCTGTTGCAGCGCCTACTTTGACAACGGCTACGCCGCCAGCCAGCTTAGCCAGACGCTCCTGAAGTTTTTCTTTGTCGAACTCGGAAGTGGTTTCTTCCAGCTGGGAACGGATTTGGCTAACGCGTGCATTGATGTCCGCTTTGTCGCCGCTGCCGTCAACGATTGTAGTGTTCTCTTTGGTTACGCGCACTTGGCGTGCGTTACCCAGCTGATCAATGGAAGTGCTCTTCAGGTCAAGACCGAGCTTCTCAGTGATCACTTGGCCGCCTGTCAGGGCAGCGATGTCCTGCAGCATAGCTTCACGGCGGTCGCCGAAGCCAGGAGCCTTAACAGCAACAGCGTTAAAGGTTCCGCGCAGCTTGTTCACGATCAGCATAGCCTGTGCTTCGCCTTCGATATCCTCAGCGATAATCACGAGCGGACGGGCCTGCTGTACGATCTTCTCAAGCAACGGCAGGATTTCCTGTGTGCTGCTGATCTTCTTGTCAGTGATCAGGATGTACGGGTTGTCCAGAACAGCTTCCATTTTGTCCGTATCAGTAATCATGTACGGGGAAATGTAGCCGCGGTCGAACTGCATACCTTCTACCACTTCAAGCTCAGTCAGGAAGCCGCGGGATTCTTCAACGGTGATAACGCCGTCCTTGCCCACTTTTTCCATAGCTTCAGCGATCAGCTGGCCCACTTCATCGTCAGCAGCAGAAATAGCTGCTACCTGAGCGATAGCCTGGGAATCTTCGATTGGCTTAGCGATGTTCTGCAGCTCAGCAACAGCAGCTTTAACCGCCTTGTCGATCCCTTTGCGGATAACCATCGGGTTAGCGCCTGCAGTTACGTTCTTCAGACCTTCGCGGATCATAGCCTGAGCCAGAACCGTTGCAGTTGTAGTACCGTCACCGGCTACATCGTTAGTCTTGGTAGCTACTTCTTTAACGAGCTGTGCGCCCATGTTCTCAAAAGCATCTTCCAGTTCGATTTCTTTGGCAATGGTTACACCGTCGTTAGTGATCAGCGGGCTGCCGAATTTCTTCTCAAGAACTACGTTGCGGCCTTTAGGACCCAGTGTAACTTTTACTGCGTTAGCCAGAGCATCAACCCCGCGGAGCATCGAGCGGCGGGCGTCTTCACTGAATTTAATTTCTTTTGCCATTAGTGTTAACCTCCTAGAAATTTGTTATAAGTGTTGGTGTGTAAAGCTTATGAAACTTAAGTATATTTAGCGCTATTCTTATAAACGGTCTGCTTAGTCCAGAATCGCGTGAATGTCGCTTTCTTTCATAATCAGATATTCTTTGCCTTCGTATTTGATTTCGGTTCCGGCATATTTCGAGAAGATCACGCGGTCGCCTTCTTTAACTTCCAGCGGTACACGCACTCCGTCTTTAAGAGCTCCGCTGCCGACTGCGATGATTGTGCCTTCCTGCGGCTTCTCCTTGGAGGAGTCCGGAAGCACGATACCGAAAGAAGTGGTTTCCTGTTGCTCGCTTGCTTCTACCAATACGCGTTCACCTAATGGCTTGATCATGAAAAATAGCCTCCTTTGAAATTATGTGGTTTAACTTGAAAACATAGATTGATACCGGAGAACCGGTAAGGTTACCCGGCTGTCGGGTCAGGCAGCGGCACAGCTTCAGCCAGCTGATTCCCTATTACCCGGCAGTATTAGCACTCAACCATCTTTAGTGCTAACAACAATTTTTATGATACTCAACTTGAAGGCGGATTTCAAGTCCTTTTGCGTAAAATCAGCTGCTTCCTTCGGAAAAAAATGGTTCTCCAGGTTTGTCCGGCACACACTCACATACATTCTATCCACCGGAAGGCAAAATATGCCTCCCGGCATTAAAACCTGACCCCTTACAGCTGCTCCCGCTTTACATACCTGGCCTCCCGCGCCGCCTCCTCCGCCAGCTGCCTGCGGTAGACAAAGGCCGAGAGGAACACGCTGAACTCGTACAGCACAAGCAGCGGTACCGTAACCAGCAAATCAGAGATGAAATCCGGCGGTGTAATCACAACCGCGATAAATACCAGGGCGAAATAAGCATACCGCCGCATCCGGCGTAGCCGCAGCGGATTCAGAACCCGCAGCTTGGTCAGGAACATGACCAGCAGCGGCAGCTCAAACAGCAGCGCCAGCGGAAGGCACAGGCTGAACATAAAGCTGAAATAATCAGCAATGCCATAAGTCTCCTCCAGCCCCATGCTCCGGGTAACGGAGATGGTAAACGACAGGGCCATAGGAAAGACAATATAATAGGCAAATAACAGACCCAGAATAAACAGCACCGACACATACGGAACGTACCGCAGCGCAGCGCCCCGCTCCTCCGGGTGCAGGCCGGGGCTGATGAACGCCCACAGCTGGAATACGATAAACGGCAGGGATACTGCCAGGGATACCGCCATGGCGATCTTCATGTACATGCCTATACCGTCCCAGAAGGAGAAGGCATGCAGCACAAAGCCCCGGGCGTGGTCGGCAGCAATCAGGTATTCATAAACCGGCTTTGCCACAAACAATCCGCCGATCAGGCCGGCTGTGAACACAATCAGCACATAAATGATGCGTCTGCGCAGTTCGGCCAGATGATCAACCATTGACATTTCTTCCGCTTTCAGTGACATGATAGGCACCACCCGGATAACATATGTATAATACTCTTCGACAAAAAATAAAGGAGCGCCGCCCGGTCTTAAGCAGACTGAGAGAAACGCCCCCGCGTAATTAAAACGGTTATTCCGGCAGCTTCCGGTCCTGCGGAAGATCTGCAGCCAATGTCTGCGGGGCCGGCGCAGCAGCAGCTTCACTGCGCTTTGCCGGTTCCGGCTCATTGATAATTTCACGCGCCCCGTCCTTGAATTCACGGAAGGTACGTCCGACCGCCCGGCCTAGCTCAGGGAGCTTATTCGGACCAAAAAGCAGCAACGCCAGGATCACCAGTAGAATAATTCCGGGAGCACCAATACTACTCAGCATTCGTTATTCCTCCTCGCCTTTTGTCCGGTCATGGTAACTTTAGAAGTAGCTTAATAATACCATAACTTATATCACACATCCAATGGCTTTAATGCAGCAGAATGTGACATGGCAGAGGCCCGCTGAGACTATTGACGGTACTGTCCGGTTACCATGAGCAGCGCTTCCGGCAGCTGATCCATAATCGCTGCCAGATTCTCATGCACACCCTTCGGCGTGCCCGGCAGATTGACAATGAGCGTCCGGCCGCGGATTCCGCAAATGCCGCGGAAAAGCATGACCGCACGGTTCTTTTGCATCACAGTGCTTCTCATCGCCTCAGACATGCCCGGCACCTCGCGCTCAATCACCCGCCGGGTCGCTTCCGGGGTAACATCTCGGATAGCCAGCTCCGTTCCGCCTGTAGTCAGCACTAGATCGGCTTTGAAGTAATCAGTAAGCTCAATCAGTGCCGCAATAATCTCATCCTGTTCGTCCGGCACAATCCGGACCTCGATAATTTCACCGCCTAGCTCCTCTTCCACCAGCTCACGGATAACCTGGGCGCTCGTATCCTCCCGCTCGCCCCGGGATCCCTTATCACTTGCTGTCAGGATTGCTGTTTTCCACGCCATAGGTCGTTCCTCCCTCTCTGTTCTATGTATGGACGGCCGCAGTCTGCGGCTCTCCGCGCCTCTCCCTTGCAGCCCCCGGCTGTCTAAGCATCCAGCGCGTAATCCCCGTTCTTTCCGCCGCTCTTGGCTACGAGCATCGTCGGTCCGATAATCATATCCTTCTGCAGCGCCTTGCACATGTCATAGACAGTCAGCGCAGCCGCCGAAACCGCCGTCAGCGCCTCCATCTCCACTCCGGTCTTTCCGGTCGTCTTCACGGTTGCTTCTATATAAAGTTCATCTTTGCTGTTATCCGAGAAGGCAATATCTATACCGGTCAGCGGCAGCGGATGGCACATCGGTATCCAGCCGGACGTCTGCTTCGCAGCCATAATTCCGGCCACCTGTGCAACTGCCAGTACATCCCCTTTGCTGATTCTTCCTGCCTTGATCGCCTCAAGTGTCCCGGGATCCATTGCTACCTTGCTCTTTGCAGTCGCCGACCGCTTGGTGATCTCCTTGTCGCTGACATCCACCATGCGCGCGCGGCCCTGCTCGTTAAAATGACTAAATTCCATGCCGTCTCTCCTCCCGGAAATCCATGACGCCGTCTTCGGTAATTAACAGGTCCATGCAGGCATCATGATCTTCCATAGGCACTTCCTCCACCACCTGCTGGCTGAAGGACAGGCCAATCCACAGCGTATCTCTTCCTCGTGCAGGAGCCCCTGCATTCAGGCTGGCCCGCAACCGGTCGTAGTATCCGCCTCCGTAGCCCAATCTTCCGCCGCGCCGGTCAAATGCCAGTCCTGGCGCAAAAATAAGCTCCGGCCGGTGCAGCCGGACCTGCATATCTGCAGGGTCAGCTGCAGGCTCCAGAATACCGTATGCCCCCGGCACAAGCTCTTTCCATGAGTGTACCGGATGCAGGCTCATCATTCCTGTGGCTTGTATCACACGGGGCAGCAGCACTGTGCAGCCCGCTGCCCAGGCACTGCCGATCAGCGGGCGTGTATCCAGCTCCGAGCGGAACGGAACATAAGCAAGCAGCGTATTCACGCCATAACCTGCCATCCATTCCGCCGCATGCCGGCAGACCAGAGAAGACTGCTGCTCCCTCCGGTCTGCCGGGAGCTTGCCGCGTGCAGCAGCAGCCGCTGCACGCAGCTCCCGCTTCCACTCAGCGGTCCGGTCACTCCGGACTGTCATGTGCAGCCGCCTCCCCTTGCGTATTTACCTGGCTTATCATTGTTTGTAAACCCAGTTTACCACTCTTCTCCCCGGTTCGCCAAGGTTGTATCATTTCCCCTGTTATACGAATCGGAGAATCCCTCCCTCTCGCGCGGAAGAAGCTTTTCATGTAAACTGTAGTATAAGTAAATTTTACAGCCGGGCTATAACGCCAGGGCGAATATGCAAGGGCGGAGGGTTCAATCAGTATGCTTCTTCAAGCGACAGGAATTTCGAAATCATATGGTGTTCAAAGCGTGCTGGACGGCATCAGCCTGCAGGTGAACGAAAAGGAGCGCGTTGGTCTTGTAGGCGTTAACGGAGCAGGCAAGTCCACCTTTTTGCAGATTATCGCAGGTGAAATGTCCTTTGACAGCGGACAAATTCATAAATCCAAGGAAACAACCGTCGGCTATCTGGCCCAGAACAGCGGTCTGCAGTCTGACAAAACCATCCAGGAGGAAATGCTGGCGGTATTCGCGCCTTTAATTGAAGCGGAAGCGGAGCTGCGGCAGATGGAAGCCGATATTGCTGATCCGAAGCTGGCGGAGGATCCGAAACGGTACGAGGATCTGCTGGAGCGGTACTCCAAGCGCTCGGACTGGTTCAAGGACCACGGCGGCTATGAGATGAACACACGGATCCGCAGCGTGCTGCACGGTATGGGCTTCGGCGAGTTTGCACCGGATACGCCAATATCCACACTAAGCGGAGGACAAAAGACAAGGCTGGCGCTGGCCCGCATTCTGCTGCAGGCTCCCGATCTGCTCATGCTGGATGAGCCTACCAACCATTTGGATATTGAGACACTGACCTGGCTGGAGGATTACCTGCGCGGCTATGCCGGCGGCATTCTGGTCGTGTCCCATGACCGGTATTTCCTCGACAGGCTGGTTACCACTATTGTAGAAATAGAACGGCATCAATCCCGTCGTTACACGGGCAATTACAGCCGTTATATGGAGCTGAAGGCGGCAGAGTATGAAATCCGCATGAAGCAGTATGAGAAGCAGCAGGAGGAAATCTCCCGGATGGAGGATTTCGTGCAGCGCAATATCGTGCGCGCTTCCACCACCAAACGGGCCCAGAGCCGGCGCAAGGCGCTGGACAAGATGGAACGCATCGACAAGCCGCTCGGCGATCTGAAGAAGGCCAGCTTCTCCTTTGAGCCTGACTTCATGTCCGGTAAGGAGGTGCTGCAGGTGCGTGACGTCGCTGTAGCGTTCAGTGAAGCGGCAGCGCCGCTCTTCCGCGGCGCTTCCTTTGAGCTGCGGCGCGGAGAAACGGCTGCGCTGATCGGACCGAACGGAATCGGCAAATCAACGCTGCTGCAGTGCCTGACCGGCACCCGGGAGCCTTCCGCCGGAACCGTCAACTGGGGCGCTAAAGTCAAAATCGCCTACTACGACCAGGAGCAGACCCGTCTCAACCCGCGTAACACCGTGCTTGAGGAGCTTTGGAGTGAATATCCGATGCTGGAGGAGGCACGCATCCGCACAATTCTCGGCAACTTTCTGTTCAGCGGTGAGGACGTCCTGAAGAGGATAGCTGCACTGAGCGGCGGGGAAAAGGCCCGGGTGGCCCTCTCCAAGCTGATGCTGCGCGGTGCCAATATGCTCATACTCGATGAGCCTACCAACCATCTGGATCTGGTCAGCCGCGAGGTGCTGGAGGCGGCACTGATTGATTTTGAAGGCACCCTGCTGTTCATATCCCATGACCGTTACTTCCTGAACAAAATGGCTGAGCGTGTCCTGGAGCTGCATCCGTCCGGCATCGACCAGTATCTCGGCAATTACGATGATTACATTGATAAGAAAAAAGAGCTCGAGGCTATCGCCCTTGAGGAAGCCGGACTGGTCGCAGCCAAAGCCGCACGGATTGCCGAGGCTGAGGCTGCGGATAAAGGCAGCGCCTCTTCCTTTGAAGCTGACAAAGCAGCCAAACGCGAGGAACGCAACCGCCTGCGGCGGATTTCTGAGCTGGAGGAGGCCATTGCCCGCCTCGAGGAGGAGATTGCCCTCATCGAGAATGAAATGACCAAACCGGAGATTTATCAGGATTATATGGCGCTACAGCAGCATGAAAGCGACCTGAAGGCTAAGAAAGAGCAGCTTGGCCTGCGGTTTGAGGAATGGGAGCAGCTTGCTGACGAATAATGTAAACCGGCTTCAAAAAAAATTTTAACTGTTCCAAATTTGTTCATAATCACTTATCCACATGCCCATCCACAGATTTGGTGCATAACCTTGAATAAAAAAAGCCCCTAAGGGGCTTTTTTTATGCATAAAATCAACATTTCTTTTGTCAAGTACTTTTTATCCACCGAATTGTCCACATTATCCACAGTTTACACATAAACCTCACATTGAAAAGTTCCCCATTTCATAGGGGTACGAAACAGGCGTTATTGCTGATTTTACACGGTTTTTACACAAGTAAGGCGGAATATGTGGATAACGTTGTCCACAGCTTGACAAAACCAGCATTCGCTAATTTTCTACGCTTTCAGACAAAGCCCTTTGCTGTAAAAAAACAGCTTATTTTACCTGTACATCACCTTAGCTCCGGCTGTGATCCCGTTTGGACAATCCTGCCCGTTCTCTGGCCTGCAGCCTGGCAGACTCCGGTCCTTTGTCAGCTGGTCCCGCAAACTGTCCGAAGCTGTCTGCTCTGCCGCTAGACAGCCGTCTCCCGGCTGTTCTCCGCGCTGGCGGACAGCAGCGCCGCATTGCAGGCAGCCACATAGGCAATCCCCGCCGCCATAACAATATCCTGATGGATGGCTGTGCCCCTGAATTTGGCGCCTTCCCACTCCACCATGACAGCCGCTTCAGCCTGGGCCTGCTCCCCGCTGCCCAGTGAATGCAGCTCAAGACCGGCAAACCCGATGCTTTCCGTGATGCCAAGACTGATGGCTGCAATGACCGCCTCCAGCGGGCCGCTGCCTGTGCTGGTATAGGCCTGCTCTGCTCCTGTCTGCAGGTTCCGCACGGTAACTGCAGCTACCCGGCGCGGTGCACTGCCGGCCAGCACCTGAACCTCACCCAGCTCGTAGAACTGCGCCTGCTGTCCGGTAGTGCTGCTGACCATCCGCAGAAGCTCGTCGTCGCTGACAGCCTTCTGGCGGTCCGCCTTTTCCTTAAAGGATTCATAGAGCGCATCCAGCTCTGCCGCATCCAGAGCTATTCCGTATTTGGCCGCACGGTCCTTCAGCGCATGCCTGCCGGAATGCTTGCCCAGAATAATCATGCTGCGCGGAATACCGAGCCGTTCCGGGTCCATGATCTCATAGGTGCTGCGGTCCTTCAGCAGACCGTCCTGATGAATACCGGACTCGTGCTGGAAGGCATTCCGTCCGACTACCGGCTTGTTGAAGGCAATCGGGAAATGCATCGCCCCGCTGATCATCCGCGAGGTTTCATACAGCTTATCCAGTACGATTCCCGTCTCTGCCCCAAGCACATCCCCTCTGGTCTCAAGCGCCATAACCAGCTCCTCCAGGGCACAGTTTCCGGTCCGCTCACCGACACCGTTCACCGTAACCTCAATTTGTGTTGCCCCTCCCTCAATTGCTGCCAGGCTGTTTGCTACAGCCAGCCCCAGATCGTTGTGGCAATGGGCGCTGTAGCTTACGTTCTGTCCGCCTCTGGCTCCGAGGCGCACCCGCCGGAACATCTCTCCGTATTCATGCGGCAGGGCATAGCCGACTGTATCCGGCAGATTGATAATACTGGCCCCTTCTTCAATGACGGCCTCAACCATTTCAATCAGATCGTCAATTCCTGTCCGGGCCGCATCCATCGCGGTGAATTCCACCACATCGCAGAACTGGCGGGCATAGGCCGTCATTTCACGGGCGGCTGCAACAACCTCAGGCCGGCTCATGCGCAGCTGATGGCGCAGGTGAATATCAGAGGAGGAGATGAACAGGTGAATCCGCCGGCGTGCCGCATCCCGGGTTGCCCGGACAGCCGCATCGATATCCCCGCGCACCGCGCGGGCGAAGCCGCAGATTTCCACGCCCTCTACTTTACGGGAAATGGTCTCCACAGCGGCAAAGTCCCCCGGACTCGAGACCGGAAAGCCCGGCTCAATCACATCGACTCCCAGCCCGGCCAGCTTGTGGGCCAGCACAATCTTCTGCTCAGGAGTCAGACTGGCACCCGGTGCCTGCTCGCCGTCCCGCAGCGTCGTGTCAAAAATCTGAATACGTTTCTTTACCGGAATAATCATCATGAACCCTCCTGAAATGTTAATTTTAGATTGCAGAACACAACAAAAACCCGTCGTCTCTTTAAAGAGACGACGGGTTTCACCCCTCCGCGGTACCACTCTTGTTGACGCATCCGGCCCCCTGATTCTCGGGCAGCCGTAAGCTGCGTCCAGCTCACCCTATACTTAACCGAGGTCCAGCGCAGGCATAGCCCGGCAAGTACAGGTGTCCGGTAACGGGGACTGCCGTTGCGGCGTACTTCCTTATTTCCGCCGCTCCGCTCCCGGGCGAGATTCAATGCTTCTTGGGTGACTGCGTTGCACCAACCCGCAGCTCTCTGCACACCTTCAACATCTACTGCTCCCGTTCATCGCGTGTAATCTTTATATAAAAGCATACAAAAAAGCCTGCCGTCTCATTCAAGAGACGACAGGCTGTTCACCTTCGCGGTACCACTCTTGTTGATATTCCGGCTTAGCCATCATACACAGCCTGCAGAATATCCACTCAACAGTCAGCAAGCTCATCAGGATACCTTAAGCATTACCCAGCACTTGTCTGACCACCCTCTCACGGAGGTTACCCGTAACGGTGTACGAAAGGTCCGGCACATTGAGATGCCGTTAATATTCCTCTAGAAAGAATATCCCGCTTCCACCGCTCCGCTCCAAGACGAGTTCAGGTTTCCTTCGGCTGCGTCGCACCAACCCGCAGTTCTCTTAACCCGGAATTACCCTACTGCTTCTCTTCATTGCGTTTCATTATTTGGATTGGGTTGATTATACGTTTAACGTTCAAAAGATGTCAATAGGCAGAAACAGACCACTTCTCCAGCGATAAGCCCGGATCCGCAACCATATCCAGCGGCGTACTGCCGTTATGCCGCCATTTCACATAGGCTGCTGCCCCAATCATAGCCGCATTATCCGTGCAGTATACCGCAGGTGGAATAATCAGCTCGATGCCTTCCTTTTCACAACGGGACACCAGTGCTTCCCGCAGCCCTTTGTTGGCGGCAACTCCGCCGCAGAGCAGCAGCTGCCTAGCCTGGTTGGCTCTGACAGCACGTACAGCCTTCTCCACCAGCACTTCAACGACGGATTCCTGGAAGCCGCGGGCAATACCGGCCACATCCGGAGTCAGGCCCTTCATCTTGCTCTGGTTGACTACATTCAGCACCGCCGACTTCAGGCCGCTGAAGCTGAAATCATACGAATCCGGCTCCAGCCAGACCCGCGGCAGGGCTACTGCCTCCTCAGCTTCACGGGCCAGCCGGTCAACATGCGGGCCGCCCGGATACGGGAAGCCCAAAGCCCGTGCGACCTTGTCATAAGCTTCGCCCACTGCATCATCCCGGGTGCGCCCGATAATCCGGAACTCCCCTTCACGCTCCATATTTACAAGCTCCGTGTGCCCGCCCGATACAACCAGCGTCATACACGGATACTGCAGCTCCTTAACCAGCCGGTTGGCATAAATATGCCCGGCGATATGATGGGTACCGATCAGCGGCTTGCCCCAGGCCAGCGCCAGGCTCTTGGCGGCCACGACACCGACCAGCAGCGCGCCGACCAGCCCCGGGCCCTGCGTTACCGCAATGGCCGTAAGCTCCTCCGGCTGTACACCGGCTGCTGTCATTGCCTCCTCAATCACCAGAGTGATGACCTCCACATGCTTGCGGGAGGCAACCTCCGGTACTACACCGCCAAATGCGCGGTGGGTTTCGATCTGGCTGGAGATGATGTTCGCCAGCACCTCACAGCCGTCCTTGACAACAGCTACCGAGGTTTCATCACAGCTCGTCTCAATAGCCAATATAAGTACAGGCGCAGCTGCACCCGTTTCTGTATTCATTTCAGATCCACTCTTCCTTCCATCATTCCCTGCTCCCCGTAAGCCGGCAGATCGGCCCACATAATGAGCGCATCCTCACGGTTGTCCGAATAGTAGCCCTTGCGGGTACCCGCCGGACGGAAGCCTTTTTTGCGGTACAGGTTCTGGGCCACCTCATTCGAGACCCTGACCTCAAGTGTTATTGATTTCATGCCCAGGAAGCCTGCCGTTCTCATCAGCTCGTCGAGCAGCCTCTCTCCCCATTTGCGTCCCCGGTAAGCCTCAAGGAGCGCTATATTCGTCACATGCGCCTCATCAACAATAGCCCACATCCCGGCATATCCGATAATGCGGCCCTGCAGCTCCATCACCATATACTTGGCAAAATGATTATGCGTCAGCTCATTGCGGAACGCTTCCTCAGTCCACGGCATGGTGAAGGCTTCCCGCTCGATCACGAGAATTTCCGGAATATCCTCAAGCTTCATCAGGCGAAAAACAAGCTCGCTCCCCTGATCTCCCACTATCATAGGCTCCGTCATACTTGGCCTCTGCTCCCTTCACTGCTCCGGCGCAGATTGGCTTCCGCTTCAGAAAGCTGGGTATAGTTCGGGATTAACCCGTGAACCTCATCACCGCCTGCCAGCAGTCCCGTCTCACCGAGAAAGCCTGCCCAGCGCCCTTCCAGCTCGTACGGCAACGGCTGTATTTCAGCCTGACCAATCAAAGGCTCGATGCTTGCATGGCTTGCATGCTGGGCGGTTTCACCTACGAACCACAGGATGCGCGGCTTGCTGCCCTCTGCCTCCGCCTGCTTCAGCCGCCCGGCAAGATGCGTTACCCAGTCGGCCATAAGCCGGATTGCATCCGGTTCAAGCCGCTGCGGAGCAGCCTCGCCATCCGCAGCAAACAGCCCGGTATAGGCTTGTCCGCGGCGCGCATCAATCAGCGGGATAATCCAGTCGGGGCCATACACGCCGGCTTGTCCCGGCTCAGCAGCCGGCTCTTCCGCCCGCTTCTCCAGCGCGGCGGCATACCCGCCCCAGGCAATTGCATGCAGGCTGGATACGCCGGTAACCTGTACCTTCCAGGCCCAGGCCAGTGTCTTCGCCGTGGATACCGCAATGCGCGTTCCGGTGTAGGACCCCGGGCCGACGCCGACGGCAATCCCCTTCAGCATCGAGGCATCTGTACCGCTGGCCTGCATGGCCTGTTCAATGATCGGCAGCAGATGCACGGAATGATTCCGCTCCCCGGATGCATTGATCTCATGCAGCACCCTGCCGTCCTCCGTAACAGCCACACCGAGGATGGCCGTCGAGGTATCCAGCGCCAAAAGCCGCTTACGCGGCCCGTTATTATCGTTCTTCATCGTCCGTTACCCCACTTCTCAATCAGCTCACGGCACAGCCCGCCATACGGCTCACCGGCTGCCTTCACCGTTATCAGGCGTTCTTCCGGCCCGGCCGTTTCCATGTATAGGTGCAGATGCTGCTGCGGCATCAAATCTGTAATGATACTGCTCCATTCCACCAGGCAGACTCCCTGCCCGTAGAAATATTCATCAAGCCCCAGCTCGTCCGCTTCCTGCGGAGAAATCCGGTACACATCCATATGGTACAGCGGCAGGCGCCCGTTGTATTCTTTGATAATCGTAAAGGTAGGACTGTTCACAATCCCCTCTACACCCAAATGGCGCGCAAAGGCCTGCGAAAAGGCCGTCTTGCCGGCACCGAGGTCACCGTCCAGGCCGATCACCATGCCTGCCGATGCCGCCCCGGCTATCGCAGCCGCAAGCAGCTCCGTATCCCGAAGGCTGTGTGAACGGTAAGTTAATACCGTTTCAGCATTATTGTCCAAGCTGCAACTCCACCTTATATAGTATCCTTCAAAGACATGAACCGACATAGCATTACAATACTTTTAATTATATCGGTATGCTCCTGGTCCCGCAACAATCCCCTCATTCCCGGCCCTTAACTGCACGGGAAGTTTGCAGCTGTCTGCCGACTTGCTTAGGCGAAGGTGCGGAAAACAGGCTGTGCAGCGCCATTCCGGCAATGATCACGGCAATTCCGGTCCAGGACAGCAGTGAAGGCAGCGGGGCAGACAGAATCAGCAGCTCGCCAATCAGGGCGAACAGCACCTCCAGAGACTGGGTAGCTTCCACCGCAGCCAATCCGCTCATGCTGCTGCGGACCATGTCCGTAGCCCGGAAAAACAGGACGGTGGCAATTACACCTGAGGACAGCGCGACTATGACAGACTGTAGGGTCTGAGAGCCGGAGGGCAGTCCGGTATCTGCCAGGCCGATAAGCGATAAAATAAGCCAGAACGGCAGGCTGGCCAGTGTCATGCCGAGGATACGCTGGAACACATCCAGCCGGTCCCCGCACAGCTCCATAGTCTTGCGGTTTCCGAGCGGATAGGCGAAGGAGGCGATCAGAACCGGGACTATGCCCAGCAGCACCTGTGACAGAGCCAGCTCCCGGGCATGCTCAGCCTGGAGCAGCGCTACACCGGCAAGGATAACCAGTGACAAGCCGAGTCCGCGCAGCGGAATCCGGCCCCGTTCATAGATGCGCGCACCTCCGGGACCCGCAATCCATTGCCCGAAGAGAGGGGCCAGCAGCGAACCGGAAATAATGGTGATCTGCCAGGTCCCCGCGGTCAGCCAGCCGGGCGCATAGGCAGCCGCGAAGCAGATCGGCGCGTAGAACAGCCCGAAGCCGACCGTCCCCCATAGCAGCCAGGCTCCGGGGCGCTCCTTCATCGCAGTAAGCAGCGGCTTCAGCCTGCCTCTTCCCGCAACAATCGCCACCAGAAACGGCAGCGTGAATAAATAGCGCAGCGAGGCGCTCCAGGCCCAGCTTCCTCCAGCCAGCTCCATCCGCCGGTTAAGAACAAAGGTTACCGCAAAAAACAGCGCCGAACAGACGCCAAGCATAATAGGACGCACGCTCATCATCTCTTTCCGTCAAATTCACCTCCCAAATATAGGGTCAGGCTGCTGCCAGCGTCAACCCTTGTGTCAGCTGTACGGCAGCTCGGACTTCTAAGCCATTTGTGCTCAATACCGGCTTAAACGCCATTCTGGACAAAAAAACAGAGCAGCAATCATCCATAGTCCGGATTGCGCTGCTCTGCTGCTATTTATGGTTCCTCTCTGCCTTGAAAAACGGTTCTGCACCAGAAAATAATCAGGTCCTATTGGGGAGTCAGGCTGCCGGCAATATCCAGCAGCTCCGCCTTGCTCTGCACAGTGTTCCGGGTATCGGTCAACGTATATTCCACACTGCCGTCCGCGCTGCTCCACTGCAATTGCGATTTGAGCTTGCCGTGATGCGGCCCAAAGGAGGTGAGCATCATCTCCTGCCCGTTAACCTGCACCTGCTCATCCTTGTCCCCCGGCAGTAAGGCCAGTGTAATGCCTGCCGGAAGCCCGCTGGCCGGCTCGGCGCGGAGGCTCAGCTCCTCTCCCTTACGGGTATAAGTCAGCCAGGTTTCAACGCCGCTCCATGGCAGCATTTCAGAGACGACCTTTTGGCCGGTTGCCGTGGATTTTTGCTTAAATTCATCTCTGAGCTTCATGTATTCATCCTGGTAAAATAATGGAATATCAGGGCTGATAGTCGCATCCTTCAACGCATACTCTTTCGGCAGCCAGGACGGAGCCATTAATACGCCACCGCCCATAGCGGATAATTTCTGTGCCGCTTTACTCACAGAGGTATAGCTAAACGGCATATAGCTGATATTCAGGCTATCCAGCTTGTTGATTTTGGCATCATTTACATAAACGGCCCGCATTTCCCCCGCTTTCAAGGGAATCTCATATACCTTAATCAGCAAAGCATCGATTGAGGATGACTCAGCAGGCTTGGCCGTTTCCGTCACCATAATGCCATTGCTTTTATTCTTCAGCTTGTCAGGCAGCGTTCCTGCTGCTCCGGCAGTTCCGGCAACCGCGCTGAGCAGCATGGACAAGCACACTGCGGCAACAGCCGCTTTCTTTGTATGAATCATGATGAATCCTTCCCTTCGGTTGATTTATTGTTGCTGCAGCACTCTTGTAATGCCGCCCGTCTTCCAAAAGGGACAATAAGCCTGAAAAAATTTTCCTATAACAACTAGAACAAGTCATTTCATGGATTTAAAATGCCGGCGGCGATGATCTCCCATTGTTCTCTGGTCAGCCGCTGATCCGGCGGTTCCGGTATCGAAGCAAACCCTCCATAGGCGCTGTCATACCAATACAGTCTGCTTTTTGAAACCCCGTTCAGCTCTTCACCGCCGGCAGCCCCGGAAATGAACAGCAGCTCCTGATCGGCGAAGGACCAGATTTCGGCAGTCTGGCCCCTGTATATAGGGATTTGAGAAGGGCCGGTCGTTACTGCGTTATTCCAGAACACATTTAGAGTAAGCATCTGGCCGCCGCCTTCCCGGTAAACCAGCTCGGCGCTTGCAAAATCCTTCAAGGTCCATAAGGTTATGGCGAGCGGATTCCCGTCCGGAGAGGATTCAGCTTTAGCCTTAAGTTCCTTCAGTACCTGCTGATACTGTGGCTCAAACACAGAGGGCGTTTCCGCGGACATCCGGCCTTCCGCAAACCGGAAACCGCCTATAGCCTCAGGAGGCAGTGAAAGGCTCCATTTCCCCGTTTGCTCCCGGGCTGCTGAAAACTGCGCATAGTTATTATATTGAACAGAGGAATGCGTGAAAAAAAGAGGCTCCCCATAACCCAGCCCTTTCATCAATGAAATCAATTCACTGTCATTTACATAGTAAGCCGCCATCTCGCCCGGCTCTAAAGCCGCTTGCGCCTGAAGTTCATATTGTTCCCTCAGCTTACTATATCGCTCCCGCGCTGAAGAAGATCCTGTATAAGATGGCGTGTAGGCCTTCCACACGGAGCTCCTCAGCTGTGCTACCACTCTGCCGCTGCTGTCCTTCAAGGCCAGAACCTGCCCATCCGTCTGCCGGGTAACCGCAAAGTCCGGACGCAATTCCTTTCCCAGGATTCCCTGGTCCGTTACATTGCGGAGAATGCCAAAGCCAGCCAGCCCAAGCAGTGCGACTGCACAGAGTCCAGCCTTCAGCCTTCTGCCCCGCTTCGCCGCAGGAAGCTGCGGCGGCGTCTGCTGTTTTACCATAACAAGCGTCTGCGTATCTGTTCCTAACGGCAATGTTCTCAATGAAGCCGCCGCTCTGTCCCCGGAAGAAATTTGTTCGTCATGAATGGCCCGTACCCGCTCCATAACTGAAGACTTGACATCAAAGCTGTTGAAATCTTCACCGGAGCCCATGCGTCTTATCCATTTTTCTTCAGTAGAGATGCGCTCGTCCAATTTTCCTCCCCCTCTCTATGAGCTTGCAGCATGTTAGTGAGCTTAATGATCGTGCGCTGGTATCTTTTTTTGACCGTATCCGTATTTTTCCCCAGGATAGCGGCCATTTCCGCAAAGCTTTGCTCTTCAAAAATCCGCAGCACCAGCAAATTGCGTTCCTCCGCTTTCAGCCGGGAAAGCGCCACAGCCAGCGGTTCATCAAACAGGTGACGGTCCATAGCCTGCTCCGGGCTCTCAGCATATTTCTGCGGCCTCAACAGCATTAACAGCCGGTTGTGCCGCTGGCGCTGGCGGATGATATGCAGGCAATGATGATATGCGATTTTATAGAGCCATGAGGAGAAGCTGACCAGCGGACGGTATTGGCCAATATTTTGATAGGCTTTAACCAGAATCTCCTGTACTGCATCCTCAGCCTCAGCCGCATTGCTGAGCAGACGGCTGCAGTAACGGTACATCGGCTTTTGAAAAGTCTCAACAATCTGCCCGTACGGCTCCACTTCACCGTTCTGCACCCGGACAACGAGGTGTTCCATCTCATCCAAAGTCGGAAACTCTCCTCTCTTATTCCTAACACTCCTTATAAGCAGCGAATGAGGTCAAAAGGGACATTTTGCATAAAAAAAAGTAAACGGCGCCTTCTTTCCCTTCTCCGGGGAACCACCACACCGATGCAGCATTAGACTTTGATCCATACCTTCATTATGACTTCAGCAGCCTGCCCTGTTAATAACAAAAAGGCCCGCAGATGCCTACTCTCAGGCTCTGCGGGCTTACATGCCGAAACGAATCGGTCAATCTAAACACAACATGCTATTTCTCCTGCTCCTCCAGCCGGTCTACTCCAACTGTATGGGTGTTGGTTGGACGTGAGCCAACCTGTACCGTTGCCATTCCATTTTCCTCGTCCACACGCTCAATCCAAACCGACTTCCCGTCCAGGTGAACCGGGATCATCTCCTTGGATGCATATATATCCTTTGCCCGTTGAATGTCCATGAATTCAGGTCTCCTTCAAGTTTGGTTACACTTCATCCGCCTCTGGCTCACCGATTGTATCTTCGGCATCGAGATATCCGGCCTCCGGACCGGAATCCTCTTCATCCGGATCACCAACAATACCGGACCAGTCCACAACCTCGGCGGGAATATCCTGCTCAGACAGGTCGTCCAGCCACTCCTTACGTTCCTCGTCCACGATATCCCTCCTTTTTCTAAATGATGCATGCCACGCGGAAGCCGCTTTTATAGGCCCGGCTTTATTTTTTCCCAAGGCTCGCAAAAAATGCATCAGGGTAGAAACAGCGCCGTCACAGCATACTAAGCGGTAATTACATCGTTATGTTCAGTTCATACAGCACTTATACTCAGGAGGCGATATCCATGCATACCGTTTGGAAAGGGGCCATCAGCTTCGGCCTTGTGCATGTCCCGGTCAAAATGTTCTCGGCAACCGAGGATAAAGACATTTCCCTCAGGTACATCCATAAGGAATGCGGAAGCCCGCTGTCCTATGTGCGCAAATGTCCGGTCTGTGAAAAGGAAGTGAACTGGGAGGAAATCGGCAAGGGCTATGAATATGAAAAAGGCAAGTTTGTCCTCTTCGACAAGGAGGAGCTGGAGCAGCTGACCGAGGAGAGCAGCAAAAGCATTACCATTCTGGACTTTGTGGACCTGACGGAGATTGACCCGATTTATTTTCAAAAAACCTACTACCTGTCCCCGGACCAGGCCGGCAGCAACGCCTACCGGCTCTTAATGGAGGCGATGCGCCAGACGGGCAAAATCGGAATCGCCAAGATTTCCATCCGTTCCAAAAGCAGTCTGGCGGCCATCCGGGTGCTGGAAAACTGTCTGGCGATTGAGACGATTTTTTATCCGGATGAGGTACGCCCGGTTACGCAGGTTCCGGGACTCCCGGAAGCCGGAATTGTCAGCGACAAGGAGCTGGAAATGGCCAAGCTGCTGATCTCCCAGCTGTCCACCCCGTTTGAGCCGGGCAAGTATACCGATGACTACCGCCAGCGGATGCTGGATCTGATCTCGCACAAAATTTCCGGCGAGGAATTCCACATCGCCCCGGCACGGCAGGAGAGCAATGTGATCGACCTGATGGCCGCGCTGCAGGCCAGTATCGAGGCGGTCCAGCATATCCCGAGCGATCCCGGGACTGCTCCCGCCGCCGCTGCCGGCAAGTCCAAGAGTGCTGCCGGCACACGAAAAAGAACAGTCAAGGCCAGCGGTGCCGAAGCTGTACCCGGCACTCCTGTGATCAGCGAAGCTACCGGACCCATTCCGGTCATTGCGCCAAAAGCCAAACGCCGCAGCACCAAAAGCAAAGAAACCGTATCTTAACTTATCCTGTTCAGCCACCAAGGAGGCAGTGTAATGGATCTGAAGCCGGTTAAGCCATTCGAGCCGATGCTTGCTGCACAGCTTCCTGCCGGCAGCCAGTGGATCGCGCAGATTAAATGGGACGGTGTCCGGATGCTCTCTTATTATGACGGAGGCCCCATAGAGCTTGTAAACCGCCGGGGCAACCGGCGCACAATGCAGTATCCCGAGCTGACGGCAGAGGGACGTTACTGCCGCGCAGACAGCTATATTCTTGACGGTGAGGTTATTGCCCTGAGCGGGGGGAAGCCGTCCTTTCACGAGGTGATGCGGCGTGACGGCGTAAGAAGCGAAGCGGCTGTCCGGGCGGTACAGCCGCAGGTTCCGGTGCTGTATATGGTATTCGATATTCTGTACTGCAACGGTGAATGGCTGCTGGACCGGCCGTTGTCCGTACGCCAGCAGATCCTGCGGGACGTGCTGCTGCCCCACCCCCATGTGCAGAATGTGCCGAGCTATTCAGATCCTGCACAGCTGTTCGCCGCTGCCTGCAGTGGAGGGCTGGAGGGCATTATCTGCAAGGATACAGGCAGCACCTATGCTCCGGGCGGCAAGGATGCGCGATGGCTGAAGCGCAAGAACATTCTGGATGTGACCGCTGTAGCCGGAGGGGTCACCTTCCGGGACGGCATCGTGAATGCCCTGCTTCTCGGACTGTATGACGATGAAGGCAGGCTTCACTACATCGGGCATGCCGGGGCTGGAAGAATGACGGCAGCAGACTGGCGTAATCTCACTGCGCAGGCGCACAGCCTGGCCCTGCCGTCATCGCCCTTTGCAGCCATGCCGGAGCGCAGCAAGGATGCGGTGTGGATTAGCCCCACCCTGGTGTTCAAGCTGCATTTTCTGGAGTGGAACCCGTCCGGCACACTGCGCCAGCCGGTTATCCAGGCGCAGGTGGATCTGCCGCCGGATGCCTGCCGGCTGGAGCAGCGCGGCTGAATGTTCTTAGAAAGGAGGATTTCGAATGCCTGCAGCCCTGAAAGGCACAATAGTCATCGACGGACAGGAGATAACCGTTACGAATCCCGATAAGCCGCTCTGGCCGGAGATGGGCATTACCAAGCGGATTTATCTGCAGAAGCTGGCTGCCCTGTCCCCTTACCTCCTGCACTACTGCAGGAACCGGCTGCTTACCGTCATCCGCTATCCGCACGGCGTGCCGGGAATGTCCTTTTACCAGAAGAATGCCCCTCAGCCCAGGCCGGCATTTATCAGGACAGCCGTGCAGGACGGGATTGAGTATATCGTCCTGCACGGCTTGCCGGAGCTGCTGTGGCTGGGCAATCTGGCTGCACTTGAGTTTCATCCTTCCCTGCATTATGAAGGCAGCGATCTGCCCTGTGAGTGGATGATTGATCTTGATCCATCCCTTGAGGTGGAGCCGCGGATAATGGAGGCAGCCGCCCTGGTCGGCGAGGTGCTCAAGTCGCTGGGCCTGGCCTCTGTTCCCAAAACCTCCGGGGCAACAGGGGTTCAGATTATTGTCCCCGTGCGCCAGGGAATTACCTTTGAGGAGCTGCGGAAGACAGGGCATTTCATCGGACGTTATGTGACCGAGAAGCGCCCTGACCTGTTCACGCTGGAGCGGTTGAAGAAAAACCGGGGCGACAGGATCTATTTCGATTACCTCCAGCATTACGGCGGAAAAACACTGGCCGCCCCTTATACCCCGCGCGCAAGGCCGGGGGCAACCGTATCCACGCCGCTGCTATGGGAAGAGGTTGCCCGCAACGTTTCACCGCTGGATTTTCATCTGCTGAATATTGAAGAACGGCTGGCCCGCACTGGTGATCTTATCGCAAAGGTTCCCCCGCAGCCTGTAGGCGAAATTGCCGCGAAGCTCCCCTGACCTGGTCCCGGAGACAGCCATAAGCCCGCAATTGCCTATATCAGGCTGCGGGCTTATCAGGCGTCCAGCTTTTGGACGGAAGGTATTATATATGAGAATTCGGTGCAGCTTGCTGCAGGCACCGGATTGGTTACTCTGACTTTCGTAAATATACCTTCCTTCAGACCGCGTATCCGTTCCCCCGGATGACGCTAGTGGATTGATTTCTTTTTAAAGCGGCCGCCTTTAACATCGTGGATATTGCCGATCGCAATAAAGGCGTCGGAATCCCAGTCTTCAACAATGGATTTAAGCTTCGCTTCTTCCAAACGTGTAATGACCACGAAGATCACTTTTTTGTTTTCCCCGGAAAAGCCGCCTTCACCATCGAGATAAGTAACTCCGCGTCCCAGACGTTCTGTCAGCGCTTCACCGATATCACGGAATTTGTCGCTGATGATCCAGACCGATTTGGACTGGTCCAGGCCCTCGAGTGTAATATCGATCATTTTGAAAGCAATGTAATACGCAATTAAAGAAAACATGGCGTTATTCCAGCCGAAGACAAAGCCCGCCCCGGACAGAATAAAGAAGTTGAAGAACATCACCACTTCACCTACCGAAAACGGCAGCTTCTTGGCGACCAGGATAGCCACGATTTCAGTGCCGTCCAGCGAGCCCCCGTATCTGACTACGAGTCCCACACCGACGCCGAGAATAACGCCGCCGAACACTGCTGCCAGCAGCGGTTCAACGGTTATCGGATTTACCGGATGCAATAATTGTGTGCCGATGGACATTACAACTACCGCAAACAATGTGGACAAGGCAAAGGTTTTGCCGATCTGCTTGTAACCGATAATCAGAAACGGAAGGTTGAGCAGGGTCAGCAAAATGCCGAGAGGAATATGAAAAATATGGGATAGCATAATGGAAATACCTGTTATTCCGCCGTCAATCAACTCATTGGGAACGAGAAAAATTTCCAGCGCAACGGACATCATTCCCGCGCCGAGCACCATCATGATAATCCGATGGGCCAGCCGCAGCCTGGCCGCCTTCATAGAACCGGCTTTCAGAGGCTTTTTCTCATCCTCACTCGTAAAGATTTGCTGGCTTACATTCATAGAACTCCCCCTATAAATAAGTATCCAAAGAATAACGGAAAGTATAAGGTTCAAGGTACACTTTCTTATGCTTCTTCTCGTACTTACATTATATCATAAAAGGCGGTCAAATAAGGTATGGAACATATTCGCGCCTTAGAAAAGTTAAGGTTTAGTCCTATTTTTGGTCATAATAGCGGAGATAACAGCTGACAAAGACCTTGAATCAACTTGACATTCCTTCCGCGCCTCATGAACTTATCGGGATCAATAAACTCGCTGTGCTTCAGATCCTTTTCGAAGGCCTCCGCCAGCCCGGCAACCGTATCAGGAGCAAGCAGCACCGCCGTCAGCTCAAAATTGGAATAGAAGCTGCGCATGTCCAGGTTAGCACTGCCTGCCGCCGCGAGCAGATCATCGATGATCATTACCTTGGCATGCATGAAGCCAGCAGTATAGCGGTAGAACTTCACTCCGGCATCCTGCAGATTCTCCAGATAGGACAGAGACGCCGCATAGACGAGCTTATTGTCCGGTTTGCCCGGAATGATAATCCGCACATCCACTCCGCCCAGCACCGCATTCTTCAGCGCCCGGCAAATCGCAGGATCAGGTATAAAATAAGGCGAGGTAATCCAGATCCGCCTCCTGGCTGCGCAAAGCGCACCAAAAAACATCCCCTGTGACGCGTCTATAGCCCCGTCTGGTCCGCTCGCAACAATCAGCGCTGCTTCCTCCCCCTTACAGTGATGCTCCGGAAAAAAACGCGGGTGGCTCAGCAGCTCTCCTGCCGCCAGCTTCCAGTCCTTCAGGAATACATCCTGCAGATCATATACCGTATCCCCCTCCAGCTGCAGATGAGTGTCACGCCAGTAGCCCATTTTGGGATCTTTGCCTAAGTAATCGTCCCCCACATTCATCCCGCCTGTAAAACCGACCAGACCGTCGACCACCACAATTTTGCGGTGATTCCGGTAATTGAACCGGCGTTCCAGCAGCGAGATCAGCGGAGGCAAAAAGAAATGCATCTCCACCCCCGCATTTTTCAGCGTCCGGATAAACCGCCTGCTGAGTCCATGACTGCCCAGACCGTCGCACAAAAGCCGGACCTTCACCCCCTGCCGCGCTTTGCGGATCAGCGTATCCTGGAACTGCTCTCCAATCTCATCATCCCGGAAAATATAAAATTCCAGGTGAATATGCTCACGTGCAGCCTCCATCGCCTCCAGCATGGCAGCATAGGCAACGCCTGCATTCAGCAGCACCCGGCAGTGATTCCGGCCTGTAATCTTCATGCCCGACAGCCCGGAGAGCAGGCGGAGCAGCTGCTCCCGGCCGGTAAAGGCGGGATTGCCGCAGTCTTCAGGTTTTTTGACCATTTTTATTTTGCCGCTGACATGGGTACGGATTTCCTGTCGCTTAGCAGGGGTACAGCGCCTGCTTACTCTGCGGCTCTGCCAGTAATCCCGCCCTAGGAAATAATAGAGTGCAAGACCTGCCGGAGGACAGCAGAAGCTGAGGAACAGCCAGGCCAGCGCCCTCTGCGGGCGGCGGTATTCAAGCAGCAGAATAACCGCAGTCTGCAGCACAAAAAGGCCCAGTAAAACCGCTATGATTTTCAATCCGTCACCTCCCCCGGAATCCCGGCATACAAGTTCTGCTGACATGCTGTTTTCCTATCCGGACATGCCTTATCTAGTACAGGTTTTGCCGTAACTCTCCCACTTTATTCAAGCAAACCGTTGTCATGTTCATCCAGCAGCCGGAATACATAGAGTAATAGGACAAATCGGATGAGCCCTGCTGATTATTGCCGGAGCGCTAATTCCACAGCCTTACAAGGCGGCGTCCAGCCGCAGGAAGGAGAAGCTATGAAAACCCAGCATAAGGATAACCGGATTACCCTGCTTGTTGTCCGTGAAGCCGGACGTCCGGTCAGACAGCTCCAGCTGTCCAAGCCGCTTGCCCTGGTCCTGCCGGCTGCCGCCGCCCTGTCCATTTCCAGTCTGGTCACCTCGATGCATTTTCATGCCTCACGCTCCATTGCGGAGCTCGAGGCCGAGGCCGCTGCCTTGTCACTCGCCAATCTCCGCATGGAGGTAAAGGTGGCCGACAAGGACCATACGCTGCAGCAGCTCCGCAGCCAGGTTACAGAATTGTTTGAGGAAGCCGAGACCATTAAAGACAAGCTCAAGAGTGTCAGCGAGCTTGAGGCACAGCTGCAGTCACTGATTGAAACCGAGGAAGATAGCGAGGCAGACACGGATGCAGACAGAGATTCTGCCTCCACCTCAGGAAGCATTCCGGCTGCAGAGTCAGGAAACCGCCTTGCCGCCTATACCGCGGCAGCTGCCGTTAACACCAGAGCCGCTGCAGCAGGAGGAGTACATTCCAGCTCCGCTGTCACTTCCCTCCCCGCTGTAAGCTTCCGCCTCGGGGCCGTCACTTCCGCAATCAGGAGCACTGTAACTCCCCAGGTCGGCGGAGAATATATCGCCGTTTATCAGGATGACCCCCTGGGGCTGGTGCAGGAGGCGCGGGATGATTACGAGGAGATCCGCAGCCTGCTCGATGAGCTGCTTGCCAGCCTGTCCGCCACCATTACTGAGGCGAAGGAGGTGCAGAGCGCAGAAGCCCAGCTCCAGGCCAAGCAGGCGCTAGCCGAAAAAGCCAGGCTGGCACCGGCAGTCATCTGGCCTACCCGCTCCAAAGTCATCACCTCAAGCTTCGGCTACCGCTCTGACCCGTTTAAAGGCGTCTCTGCCTATCACTCCGGGATTGATATTGCCGGCAGCATCGGGGACCCGATCTATGCGGCGATGGACGGCGAGGTTACAGCCTCCGACCAGATGGGGGCAAGAGGCAAATACATTATTATCAAGCATGCCAACGGGCTGGATACCTGGTATATGCACCTGAACAGTATGTCCGTCTCCGAGGGTGAGCGGATCAGCAAGGGCCAGCAAATCGGGACACTCGGCAACACCGGGCGCAGCACCGGCCCTCATCTTCATTTTCAGGTCATCAAGCAGAATAAGGCCGTTAATCCTCTGAGTTATGTAAAACCTTAATTCAATTTCCGGGAGGGAATAATATGTGGGGCAGACGCAAGCAGGTTGCACCGTTCAGGTCTACGGATTCGCTGATCGGCCACGGCGGCAATCTGGAGGGCAAGGTGCAGTGTGATACCAATCTGCGGATTGAAGGGAACTTCAGCGGGGAAATCCAGTGCCAGGGGACCGTAACCGTCGGCGAACAGGGCACTGTACGTTCCTCTATTAAAGCGAAGGCGATTATTATTGCGGGAAAGGTATACGGTGATGTCACTGCCGACCAGCGGCTCACTATGACCGAAACCGGACAGCTGCACGGCAATATTATGGCTGGCACGCTGAGCATTATGGAAGGCAGTGTGCTGAACGGCTCTATAGCCACCGCTGAGCCGGCTGCTCCTCCCTCTTCTGAAAGCCGTACCGGAGCCGGGAATGCCAGCAGTGCGGATAAAGCAGCTAAGCGCGCCGCCAAACAGCAGGCGAAACGTGAAGCAGGCTAAGCGGGCACTGTCCGCTTAGCCTTTTTTTGTATAAGGTATTCTTTTTACGCGGCAACATCCCGCTTCTTAAAGACGAACCAGGAAACTGCCAGAAACAGCACATAGTAAGCAGCGAGCACCGCTACCGAAAAGCCGAGGCTGACCCCGCCGGGTCCGGTATCACTAATCAAATAGCCCCGCAGATCCATATGCGTGAAAATCAGATAATTGGCCCATTCGAAGCGTTCGGGACTAAAGAGAGTAGCAAATATATTCTTGGTAAACATGATAAACAACGACAGGCCGATCGCCAGGCCGCTGGCCCGAAAGACACTGGAGACCATAAACGCCAGCGCCGTTGTCAGGAACAGCTCGATATAACGGCAGAATACATCCATAAATGAATATTCCGCCGGGCTCCAGGACATCAGATTCATCAAGCTGGAAGAATCGGATCTGGAGAAAATCAGCGAAGAGCCGTAACCAAATGCAATCAGGACAGCTGTACTCAACAGGCTGAACAGCACCACAGAGATATATTTCGAGAGCAGAATTTTGGAACGGCTCCATGGGCGGATCAGCAGCAGCTTAATGGTACCCCAGGAAAACTCGCTGGCGACTGTATCCGAAGCGACTACAACCGCAAATATTGTGTTCAGAAAAAAGGAGATGCTTACCGTCATCTGAAAGTTATCCCATACTCCCGTACCGGACGGATCACCTGTGCTTGTATAATAGATCAGAGCCGGAAACAGCGCGCTCATTAATGCCAGAATAAACAGCATAATCCACGTACGCACACGGCTGTAGATCTTGATGTTCTCATTATGTATGAGAGCTGCAAACTCACCCAATGCCTTCACCTCCGGTAATTTCCAGGAATTGATCCTCGAGCGACCGTGACAGCGCTCTGATGCTGTATATCTTGAAGCCTGCTGCCACAAGCGCGGCATTCAGCTCAGCAATCTCCTCACGCCCGGCTATAAGCGAGATTCCCCCATTTTTTAACACACCTTGTCCAAGCAGGGCCAGCGCCCCTTCAGGGTCATTAACCTCAAACAGCGTTTCCGTGACCGGCAGCACAGCATCTCCCACAGCCTTGAGCTGCTTGACATCAATCAGCCGGCCGTTCTGGATGATCGCCACACTGTCGCACATCAGCTCCATTTCAGAGAGCAGATGACTGGAGACAAAGACGGTTGTTCCTTCCGTCTGGCATAACCGCCGCAGATAATCACGCAGCTCACGGATACCCTGCGGATCAAGACCGTTCGTAGGCTCGTCCAGGATCAGCAGCTTCGGCCGGTGCAGCAGGGCCTGGGCTACACCCAGCCGCTGGCGCATGCCCAGCGAGTAGGTTTTTACTTTATCGTTAATTCTCTGGCCAAGTCCGACCAGCTCCACCACCTCATCAATCCGCTGCTTCGTAACGCCGGGGACCATCCGGGCATACTGCCGTAGATTCTGATAGCCGCTGAGGAACTTGTACATTTCCGGATTCTCTACAATTGCGCCGATATTCGCGACAGCCTCCTCGAAATGATCCTTAATACTGCGTCCGCAGATCAGGATATCCCCCTGGCTGATGGAGATCAGGCCGACCATCATGCGGATCGTAGTTGTTTTACCGGCACCGTTAGGGCCGAGGAATCCAAAAATCTGCCCGGGCGGAATGTCGAGCGTCAGATCGCTGACCAGCGTTTTGGAGCCTATTTTTTTGCTTACCCCCATCAGGCTGGCAACAGGCTTATTTGCTGATTCTGCTGTGACTGGCATACCTTCACTTCCTTTCTTTTGTTATAAAATGACCTGATTTTAAATTGAACCAAGAAATATTCTGTTTAGGATTAGCCGTGACTCCAGAGAATATTTGGACTACCGGCCCCGCGGTTGAAATCCGCAGACAGCTTATGACTCCGTAGTGAGCTTTTCCCTTAACATCAAATTTCCAGCCCAATCTATATAAGCATTTCATTTTATATATTTTTCATATTACCACATCCTGTCTTTTTCCTGAAAACAGGGGGAAAAGGAAGGGATGACCAACTTAAAGATGATTTAAGCGGGCTGAGCAAGCTCTGGTCTAGTTGCCGCTCTCCCTAAACCTTTAATCGGAGCATTAGTTAGTCAAAACAACGGGATTTTTACCGTTACTTCGGCCCTCTCTGCCTACTTTGGGAACATTTAACGGGGTTTTTACCGTTACTTCCGCTCTCCCTGCCTACTTTGGGAACATTTAATGGGATTTTTACCGTTACTTCGTCCGCTCCCACACTTTTGGCTAGAAAGGCGAAGCCGTTTGAAATTTAGATAAACATTACTAACTATTTTGTAACGCTAGGGATAAGGACGGGCCTCGATTGTCAAACTTTATTCTGGACAGTACCCGGCTAGCTGCCTTTAGAAGCCGTCTCAACTCAAAGCATAACCCCTTAAAAGGGGCTGCTCCCTCCAGGCTCGCATCAAGCTTTTTATTTACCAGGGCTAGCTGTTTCTCTATACTGGTGCACGCAAAAAAAGCTGCATCCTCCCCAATGCGGAAGGATACAGCTCTTTACTCTTTGTTACACCAAGCTGCTTAGCACAGCAGGTTATGCTTAGCCTCCAACACGCGCAAGCTCACGCATATTGGCTTCAAAAGCAGCCATCAGGGCAGCCTCGCCGGTCAGGCCGGTCTGCTCAACCTTGCGGATCTGCTCCAGCATCCGCTTGTAATCCTTCGGAATGACGCGGACGAACTTCGGGAGGGAAGCTTCCCAGCTGCCGAGAATCCGGTCTGCCGCAGCACTGCCGGTAAGCTCAGCATGGCGGGAGATCAGCTTGTGCAGCTCGGCTGCTTCGTCAGCCTCCTCAACACGCTCCAGCAGAACCATCTCCAGGTTGCAGCGTTTAATGAAGCTGTTCTCCGGATCATAGACATAGGCGATACCGCCGGACATCCCTGCCGCGAAGTTGCGGCCGGTTGCACCCAGAACGGCTACGCGGCCGCCTGTCATATATTCACAGCCGTGGTCGCCCACGCCTTCAACCACTACGTTCGCGCCGGAGTTGCGGACAGCGAAGCGTTCACCGGCAATCCCGTTGATATACGCTTCACCGCCGGTTGCACCGTAGAGCGCCGTATTTCCGATAATGATGTTGTCTTCGGCAGCAAAGGTAGCTTTAGGAGACGGCTTGATGATCAGCTTGCCTCCGGATAGACCTTTACCTACATAGTCATTGGAGTCGCCTTCGACCGTAATCGTAATCCCCTTAGGAACGAAAGCACCAAGACTCTGTCCGGCAGAGCCGGTGAAGTTCAGGCGGATTGTATCATCCGGCAGTCCGGCAGCACCGTACTTACGGGTAAGCTCACTGCCCAGGATTGTACCCACTGCACGGTTGACGTTAGTAATCGGCAGGGATACCTCTACCGCCTGGCCGGATTCCAGCGCCGGAGCAGCCAGATCGAGCAGCTTCGATACGTCAATCGTTTCTTCCAGGCCATGATTCTGGAACTTGCTGCGGAAGCGTGTGCTTCCCTCCGGAAGCTCCGGAGTGTGCAGCAGGCTGCTCAGGTCAACGCCTTTCTTCTTCCAATGGTCAGAAGCATGAACCGCATCCAGGCAATCCGTACGTCCGACCATCTCTTCGATGGTGCGGAAGCCAAGCTCTGCCATAATTTCGCGCAGATCCTGTGCTACGAAGGTCATAAAGTTAACGACATGCTGCGGATCACCGGTAAAGTTCTTGCGCAGATCCGGGTTCTGGGTGGCAACGCCGACCGGACAGGTATCCATCTGGCAGACGCGCATCATGATACAGCCGACCGCTACGAGCGGCGCGGTCGCGAATCCATATTCCTCCGCTCCCAGCAGCACCGCTACCGCAAGGTCGCGTCCGCTGAGCATCTTACCGTCTGTTTCCAGTACAACACGGTCACGCAGATTGTTCAGCATAAGCGTCTGGTGCGTCTCGGCAAGCCCGAGCTCCCACGGCAGACCGGCATGGCGGATGGAGTTCATCGGGGAAGCCCCGGTACCGCCGTCATAACCGCTGATCAGGATAATATCGGCACGGCCTTTGGCTACGCCTGCGGCAATCGTTCCGACACCAACCTCGGACACCAGCTTCACGTTGATGCTGGCCCGCGGATTAGCGTTCTTCAAATCATAGATCAGCTCTGCCAGATCCTCGATGGAATAGATATCATGATGCGGCGGCGGTGAGATCAGACCTACACCTGCTGTGGAGCCGCGTACTTCCGCTACCCAAGGATACACCTTACGGCCCGGAAGCTGTCCGCCTTCACCCGGCTTTGCTCCCTGTGCCATCTTAATCTGGATCTCATCGGCGTTCACCAGATAATTCGAGGTTACCCCGAAGCGTCCCGATGCCACCTGCTTGATCGCACTGCGGCGGGAATCGCCGTTAGCGTCAGGAATGAAGCGGGCCGGATCTTCCCCGCCCTCACCGGTGTTGCTCTTGCCGCCGATACGGTTCATTGCAATAGCCAGTGTCTCATGGGCTTCCTTACTGATGGAGCCGAACGACATGGCTCCGGTCTTAAAGCGTTTCATAATTGATTCCGCCGGCTCCACTTCATCCAATGGAACCGGCTGGTTCACGGATTTGAATTCCAGCATGGAGCGGATGGTCTGATGCTTCTTGGTCTCACCCTGAACAAGTGCCGCATATTTCTTGTACAGTGCGTAGTCACCGCTGCGTACGGAATGCTGCAGCATGTGGATCGTCTGCGGGTTGAACAGGTGGTCCTCCCCGTCACTGCGCCATTGATAGTCGCCGCCGGAATCCAGCACCTTGTCGTTGCCGTCCTTCTCGGTGAAGGCACGGTTGTGGTGAGACAGTGCTTCAGCCGCCACTTCTTCCAGGCCGATACCGCCGATGCGGGAAGGTGTCCAGGTGAAGTAACGGTCCACAAACTCTGTGCTCAGGCCGACCGCTTCAAAGATCTGTGCTCCGCGGTACGATTGGATTGTGGAGATACCCATCTTGGACAATATTTTAACTACGCTCTTCGTCGCAGCCTTAATGTAATTCTTCACAGCCTTCTCATGCGAGATGCCGCGCAGCAGACCCTGGCCGATCATGTCGTCCAGGCTTTCAAACGCCAGATACGGATTGACTGCACTTACGCCGTAGCCGAGCAGCAGCGCGTAATGGTGTACCTCACGCGGTTCGCCGGATTCCAGCAGGATGCTGACCTTGGTCCGTGATCCGGAGCGGATCAGGTGGTGATGCAGGCTGGATACAGCCAGCAGCGCCGGAATGGCTGCATTCTCACGGTCTACACCGCGGTCAGACAGAATAAGAATATTATGCCCCTTGGCCATTACGCGGTCAGCCGCCTCGTTCATGCGGTCAAGCGCGATGCGCATGCCCTCCGCTCCAAGCTCAGCCGGGAACAGGATCGGGATGGACATCGACTTGAAGCCTGCACGGCGGACGTGGCGGATCTTCGCGAAATCCTCATTGGAGAGGATCGGCGAGTCCAGGGAAATCTGGCGGCAGCTCTCAGGCTCAGGCTTCAAGAGGTTGCGCTCAGGACCGATTGTAGTCGCTGTGGAAGTAACCAGCTCTTCACGGATCGCATCGATCGGCGGGTTGGTTACCTGCGCGAACATTTGTTTAAAGTAGTTGTAGAGACGCTGCGGACGGTCCGAGAGCACGGCCAGCGGCGCATCATAGCCCATAGAGCCGACAGCTTCGGCACCAGTGGAGGCCATTGGCTCCAGCACCTTGCGCAGATCCTCGAAGGTATAGCCGAACGACTGCTGCAGCTGCTGCACATTGTCATGCTTCGGATTCGGCAGCTCAGGCGCTTCCGGAAGCTGATCAAGGCCGATCAGATGCTCTTCGAGCCACTGGCGGTAAGGCTGCTCGGAAGCGATGGAAGCCTTGACTTCCTCGTCGGAGATAATCCGTCCCTGCTTCGTGTCAACCAGCAGCATACGGCCTGGTCTCAGCCGGTCCTTGTATAATACATCCTCTGCCGGAATATCGAGCACTCCCGCCTCAGAGGACAAAATAATCATATCGTCTTTGGTTACATAATAACGCGCAGGACGCAGACCGTTGCGGTCAAGCATTGCGCCGATTTGCACACCGTCAGTAAAGCCCATCGCCGCCGGCCCGTCCCACGGCTCCATCAGTGTGCTGTGGTATTCATAGAAGGCCTTCTTCTCGTCGCTCATGGTCTCATGATTGCTCCAAGGCTCAGGAACCATCATCATGGCCACATGCGGCAGGGAGCGTCCGCTGAGGTACAGGAACTCAAAGGTATTATCGAACATCGCGGTATCCGAACCGTCAGGGTTCACGATCGGCTTGATCTTACCCAGCGATTCCCCGAATACTTCGCTCTTGAACAGGGACTGGCGGGCATGCATCCAGTTCACGTTACCGCGCAGCGTATTAATCTCACCGTTATGGATCATGAAGCGGTACGGGTGGGCACGTTCCCAGCTCGGGAACGTATTGGTGCTGAAACGGGAGTGAACCAGGGCGATTGCCGACTCCAGCTCTTCATTCTGCAGATCCAGGTAGAACTGGCCTACCTGCTCGGTTGTCAGCATGCCTTTGTATACGATCTTACGGCAGGACATGCTTGGCATATAAAAGGATTCAGCCTCTTCAACGCCGCCATAGCGGATTGCGAGCTCTGCACGCTTGCGGATTACAAACAGCTTGCGTTCAAAGGCAAGCTCATCAGCAAGGCCTTCCGAACGGCCGATAAATACCTGGCGTACATATGGCTTGGCAGCCTTAGCGGTTTTGCCCAGCATTTCATCATAGGTGGGAACATCGCGGTATCCCAGCACTACCTGGCCTTCTTCAGCAATAATCTCGCTTAACAGAGCTTCATGGCGGGCGCGGATCTCCTCATTATGAGACAAAAAGATCATACCCACGCCATATTGGCCCTGTTCCGGCAGCTCAAAGCCAAGCTTGCTGGCTTCACCGGCAAAGAAACGGTGCGGAATTTGCAGCATAATGCCTGCTCCGTCACCGGAGTTCGGCTCGCTTCCCTGTCCGCCGCGATGCTCCATATTAAAGAGCATGGTCAAAGCGTTGCTTACGATATCATGGGAAGGCTTACCTTTAATATGGGCGACAAAGCCCATGCCGCATGCATCTTTTTCGAACTGGGGATCATAAAGACCTTGTTTGTTGGGCAGTTCAGTGTGTCTCATCATACGCAACCTTTCTATTCTAAAGTAGACCTTATTTCTCAGGAAAATGTTACATAGAAATTCTTAATATTTATTCAAGCCAGATTGGTTATATAAGTTTATCATCGACCTTACATGAGTGCAATTTAAAGTTTTTTATGAGTTTGATTAACATTTGTTTTTACGGTACAGCTTTACTGAGTGAAAGTGTAAAAAAACCTTATAGTGAATATTTATGCATTAATCATGAATAAGCACTTATACATTGGAAACGCTTCAACAGGGTTTTATTTTCACTATATATCTTTTTTTATGGACTTTTCCGCATATGAAAATACAAAGGACGCCCTCATCAGGGCGTCCTTTGCTAAGTTTGGCCAATTTGCGGCAAATTCGTTATACAGTCAACACTTGTTCACCTTTTACAGTAATTTCATTCTCCTGTTCACGGGTCATGAAGTAGGTAAAGGTAAGTGCCAGGAATACAATTCCATAAATGGCCAGGACTCCCGCATCACTCCACATCATACCGTAATTGCCTGTGGAGATGGCTGCCTTAAATCCGCGGACGCTGTAGGTCATCGGAAGCAGCGGATTGAAGAACTTCATCCAGCCCGGAATCAGCTCCAGCGGGAAGGTTCCTGCACTTGTAGTCAGCTGGAAGATCAGGATCACAATGACTACAAACCGCCCAGGCTGATCCAGCCAGGTTACAATCGCCTGAATCATCCACATAAACGAGATGCTCGTAATAAAGGTAAATGCATAGAACAAGGCTACATTCTGCACTTCAAGGCCCAGCCCGTAGAGTACTATCATCGCCGCCATCAGCGACTGGAGCACACTCATCATCGAGAAGGTCAGCGTGCGGCTGATGAACCGGTTGAACCGGCTTGCGCCGGGAACCTCGGAGCTGCTCATCGGAATGACCAGCGTACAGATCAGCGCGCCTACGAATAGTCCGAGTGACAGGAAGTAAGGGGCGAATCCTGTGCCGTAGTTCGGCACTGCGCTGACCTTTACTTCTTCAATCTGCACCGGCTGTGCGAACATGGCTACCAGCGCATCGCTCTTGTTCACGGTGCTGGTCTGCGTAGCGGCATCCCCAAGCTTGGAGGCCAGCTCGCCGGAGCCGGTCTTCAGCTCATCGAGGCCGTCCTTCAGCTGGCCCGCACCATCGCTAAGCTGCTTCGAGCCGTCGGCCACTGAGCTAAGCCCGCTGCTGAGCTGGCCTGCGCCTGCCAGCAGCTTAGAGGTGCCCGCCTCCAGCGCCTTGCCGCCGTCAGCCAGCTTCGCACCGCCTGCGGCCGCTTCGTCCAGCTTCGCGCCGAACTGCTGCATCCCGGCGGACAGCGTGCCGCCGCCGGTCTCCAGCTTCGCTGCGCCGGCCAGGAGCTGCTGCTGCCCGGCCAGCAGCTGCGTGCTGCCTGCATTCAGCTGCTGCGCACCTTCATGCAGCTGCGTAACCCCCGCGTCCAGCTGCTGCGTTCCCGCCTGCAGCTGGTTCGCGCCCTGCACCAGCTGCCCGTGGCCGCTGTGCAGCGACGTTGCGCCAGCCAGCAGCTGCTGCTGGCTCTGATCGAGCTGCGCTGTGCCTTCGGCTACAGCGGCGCTTGCGGCCAGCAGCTTCTGCACATCTGCGCTTGCAGCAAGCTGCGGGTTCGACTTGGCCAGCTGCTGCAGGCCGTCGGACACCGCCTTGGCAGCGGCGCTTACCTTAGCGCTGCCTTCCTTGGAAGCCTGAAGACCGGCTTCCAGCTTCGCACTGCCTTCACTTGCGTCCGTCAGTCCGGCTGCCAGCTTGGCGCTGCCGTCCACTACGGACTGCGTGCCGGCCTGCAGCTTCGCTGTTCCGTCGACTGCCGACTGCGTGCCGGTCTGAAGAGCCTTGGCTCCGGCCTCGGACTGCTTCAGGCCTGCGCTGAGCTGCTTGCTGCCGTCCGCTGTCTGCGATACGCCGGCCTGCAGCTTTTTATGTGCGGCGGACAATTGCTCAAGTCCGCCTGCCAGGGTGCTGCTGCCGCTCTCCAGCGCCGCTGCTCCGTTATTAAGGGCTGTTACGCCTTCAGTCAGCGGTGCTACTCCCTCTACCAGCTTGCCGGTACCCTCAGTCAGTACAAGCAGATTATCCTTGAGCTTGAGCGCACCGTCATCCAGCTTGGCTGCACCGTCGGCGATTTGGGTCGCCCCGTCTCCGGCATCCCCGAGGCCGTCAGCAATTTCTGTAATCTTGTCGAACACAGAAGTCGTGTACGCTTCTGTAATTTTGGCAGATACCTTGGTCTTGATATCCTTAACAGCGGTTCCGCCGATCTGGCCGGCCAGGAAGTTATAGCCTTCATTCGGCTCGTAAATGATTTTGGCCGGCTGCGGGTCTGCCTCCAGCAGCGTCGTCGCGCTGGCGGAGAAATCCTCAGGAACAATAATCGCCATGTAATACGTATCATCGTCCAGCCCGGCCTCAGCCTCGGCACGGGTTACAAAATCCCACTTGAACCCGTCGGTTTTTTTGAGCTCCTCTACCAGATCACTGCCGGCGGTAAGCCGGGAGCCCTCGTATTCTGCTCCATTATCCTCATTAACAACGGCAACAGGCAGCTCGTTCATTTTACCGTACGGGTCCCAGAAGGCCTTGAGGAACAAACCGCTGTAGAGTACGGGAATGAACAGGACAACGAACATGGGAATCAGCACCTTGGGATTCTTCAGCGCCGCGCCCAGATCCTTAAAAAAGACGGATAAAGATTTCATTCTGGTTCTCTCCTTATAATCATATGCTCTTTTTATAATGCTATAAATGCTATAAATCTCTCTTTATCTCTGCGGGACTGCTAACTTGATAGCCGGATGAAAGTTACAGTAACACCAGATGACCATTTTCCTCATTCGGTCATTTAAGGACAAAAAAAATTTCACTTTCAGCCTGCCGGCTTTTCACAATACAGCACCGTGTTCAGGGACAGCGGACAGCCTGTGCGCCGGCCCCTCATCAGTTCAGCATTTACTGTGCCAGGCCATCCGTTAAAAATAGATGGAAATAATCCTTGATCTGCTCCTTGCTTAAAGGCACATGCACCTTATTCAGCTCAGCAGTCAGCACAATGTAGAGCCTGAACATTACTATCGACACAATCTTGGGGTCACACGGCTTGATCTCTCCTTGCTCTACGGCCTGTTCCACCTCCCGCTCCAAATATTCCAGCACAACGTTCTCAAGCTTGTCGAGCCCGTCACCGGCCTGCGGCGTTCCGAAATCGCGACTTTCCTGGGAAAGCTTGATAAACAGCTCGTGTTCGCTTCGAAATTCAAGCAGTGCATCCAGTACCCTGTGCAGGTTATCAAAAAACGGCTTATCCCGTCTGATCTCCCGCTCGGCGATATGCTTCATCTCGGTAATGACATCACGCAGAATCTCATCAAACAGCTGCTCCTTATTCGTAAAAAAGGTATAAATCGTACCCTTTCCGACATTTGCGATCTTTGCGACCTGATCCATTGTTGTTGCCTTATAGCCGAATAATGAAAAACACTTCGTCGCGGCCTGAAGCACCAGCTGCCTTCGATCTACCACAGCCACCATCGTCCACTCCCTTTCCTGCAAAAAATCGCTGCCACACCACTCTGACCACTTTACTATTCCGGTCATTTGGTCAACACCTACTTTAACACTTTCACATTCGCTTGGCAATACCCGTGCCTCTTCTTTATTTTTATTTATTGCAGTGTTTTAACTTTCCATTTACGTCTTATTTGTATAATGTGAGAGAAGTAGTCTAATTAATTTATAATGGAAGAAGAGCTTTACTAAGAGGTATCTCCTATTCGATCTAAAAAGAGAACCCGCAATTCTACCTAAATGAAGGAAAGTAGCAGGTGAACTTATGCGAAAGAAAAGAGTACTGCTGTTTTCGGAAGGCTTCGGCACGGGCCATACAGGGGCAGCCTATGCTCTGGCCGAGGGAATCAGACTGCTTAGCCCGGACGTCCAGTGCCGGGTCATTGAGCTGGGCAAATTCCTGAATCCTACGGTTGCGCCTTGGATCCTTTCCGCTTACCGAAAGACAGTCAGCAGCCAGCCGAAGCTGGTCGGCATGATGTATAAAACCCAATATCATAAATCACTGAGCCGGCTGACCCGGGCAGCATTGCACCGGGTCTTTTATACACGTGCCAAAAAGGTAATTGAGCAGCTTAAGCCTGATCTCATTATCTGCTCCCATCCGATTCCTGCCGCAGTTATCGCAAGGCTGAAGCAGCAGGGCCTGGATGTACCGCTGTATACATTAATTACAGATTATGATGCGCACGCCAGCTGGGTGAATCCTGAAACTGACCGTTATCTGGTCTCCACCTCCCGCGTCAAATCCGTTCTTACCGGCCGGGGTGTCTCACCCGAGCTGGTTACAGTGACCGGAATTCCGGTACACCCCAAGTTCTGGGAGCGTTCCAATAAGACACTGCTCCGTAAAGAGCTGGGGCTGGCTGATATCCCAACCGTCCTGATTATGGGCGGAGGCTGGGGGCTGATGTTCGGACAGGATGTTATGGATTCACTTACCGCCAGAATGGATCAGATACAGCTGATCTTCTGTATGGGCAGCAACGACAAGCTGGTGGCAAGGATGCGCTCGACACCGCTGCTGAATCATCCCAATGTAAAAATCCTGGGCTACAGCAACGAGATCAACAAGCTTATGGATGTTTCTGACCTGCTTATAACCAAACCGGGCGGAATGACCTGCACGGAAGGCCAGGCCAAAGGAATTCCGATGCTGTTCTACAGTGCGATCCCCGGCCAGGAAGAAAAGAACTGCCAGTATTTCGTAGAGCTCGGTCTTGCCGAGGAGCTTAATTCCCGGGTAGTGGACAAATGGTTCTCCATGCTCCTTCGCGAGTACAAGGGAATCGAGGAGCAGCGCAGACGCCGGCTCGCCCAGGAGCGCCAGCAGACGCATAACTGTGCCTCCGCCGTATTGCAGCTTCTTGGCAAGACTGCAGACGTGACAGCAGAGCTGAGGAGCACGCGGGCCCAGGCCCGGACGGAAGAGGCAGTCTATGTCACCCCCTGAACAGCCAAAAAAACCCTCCATCCTGCCTAACGCAGATATGGGGGGTTTTTTAGTTTGTCTGCAATTTGACTGAAGCTTATTTATAAAAGGTATGATTGCCGATCGTCTTGGCATAGGTGCGCGAATGATGCACAGTCAGATCCTGGGCAAGCTGCAGCGACAGGAAAAAATACGTATCATCCGTAACCTCCTTCACTCCGGAAAGAGCGGCATTGACCGCTTTAATGCTGTCTTCATTAGGTTTTACACGCTTAAGACGCCCGTTAGCAACCGGGCTGAACTGGCTTTTCTGATAAATGACCTCATATATAGTGTCGGGATAATTGGCTGACCGTAGCCGGTTCAGAACAACGTTGGCGACTGCCACCTTGCCCTGGTACGGTTCACCCTCCGCTTCTGCCATTACAATCTTCTGCAGCAGTAGCAGGTCTTCATCGGATACGGCGTAGCTCCAGGTTGCTTCCGCTTGCTGTTCCTGGCTTAGTAGCTTTGTCCGGGAGAAGAACAATTTGAGTGGGGGATTGTGCTGAGATGCCGTGCTTACATTCTTTACGGTCTGATTCCCCTTGGCTGCCGCCTGCTTAAGTGTTGTCTGCACTGCCGGCGGGGCCTTCATCAGAGTGGCTTTGGGCTGCTCAGGCTGCTTCACGGCTGCCTTCGCAAGCTTGAGCTTGTCAGGACCGAACCATCCTGCCTTATGCTTGTCCTGCCAGATATGGCTGAGACCAGCTGCTGATGTATAAAAAACAGGGGTGCTTGCAGCTGTCCTGTTCATCCTCTCTGCGGTAGGCGGCTGCTGCTCCGTCAATGCTGCTGCAGCAGCATAACCGGCTCCACCCAATGTATCCAGTTGCTGTGTATTCTGTCCTTCGGTAATCGCGCCGGGGCTAAACAGGCTTATCGCTGAGAAACACACTAGAATAACGCCAACAAGCAGCGCAATACAGCGGTTTTGTTTGAAAATATCCATTTTTTACCTCCTAATTTACGGCACATTCCTATTGTATGTAACCGAAAATGGAAGCTTTGAAAACTTTCTTGTCGATTTAAGCTTAGAAAAATGTCATTTTTCCGATCATTTCATACATAGGAATGGCATGCATTCTAGTAGCATACACCACAAAAGCATCAATCGTCCAGTCTTTAACCGAACAATTGTTCTCTATATTCTCTGTACGGCTCCTTAGATCACTAAGCAGCCCGCTGCTGAAAGCGCGCTCATCCCGGTATTTCCGGGCAAGTGTAAGATGAGGGGAATAGGTTCTTTTTTCCTCCTTAAACCCCAGCGGTGAAGTTGCAGAAACAATCTTCCGCTGCAGGTTCCGCAGCTGCTCCAGCTCACCGGAAACCCCTGCCCACAGCACTCTGGGTGATTCCGGAGCACCGAAGGTTCCCCATTCACCCAGACGGAGGGTGAAGGGCTCCTGCCCGGCAGAAATTACCTCCAGGGCAGCCAGCAGCTCAGGAATTTTGGCAGCAGGGGTGTCACCCAGAAACTGGAGGGTAATATGATAATCATCAGGATATGTCCATTTGGCGAACTTAAGCCTGGACGACAAGGCGGCAGCTTCCTGTCCCAGCAGTCCTGCCGGCTCTTCAGGCAGCTTTACGGCAATAAACAGACGTTCAGTATCACGGCCAGTCAAGCGGTTTTCCATAGGAATTTCACCTTTCGGGGCAGATTTGTTATCCTTATTGTATACAGGTTCAGCCATTTTTACGAAAATTGCATAACGGGAGGGAACCATCATCACTAAATCCATTGTTTGTTTGCAGCCGCTTACTGCACAGCAGCAGGAGACTATTCTCGCCGCTGCTCTAGGTTATACCCTTACACTCGGAAATGCCAAAAGCCCGGATCTTGACCAGCTTGCCCGCGCGGAAATTATAATCGGCTGGGGCAAGGGCATCAGTGATACTGTCCTGCAGTCCGATTCACCGCTCCGCTGGGTGCAGACCTGGTCTGCAGGCGTAGAGAAGCTGCCGCTCGGGCGGCTGGAGGAGCGCGGCATTCTTCTGACCAACGCCAGCGGCGTCCACGCCGAACCGATTACAGCTGTTATAATCGGGTTCATGCTGATGTTTACCCGCAATCTGCACACGGCGCTACGCAATCAGCTGGAACGTAAATGGCATTCTGACGGTAAAGAAAGCGAGCTGACAGGTAAAACGGTAGTGATTGCCGGTACAGGCTCCATTGGCAGCGAGACCGCACGGATCGCCAAGGCCTTCCGGATGAATACAGTCGGAGTCAGCCGTTCCGGTAAAGCCGTTGACGGATTTGATAAGGTCTATACCACCGCTGAGCTGCGGAAGGCAGCCGAAGCGGCAGACTTCCTGGTCAATACGCTGCCCCTTACCGATGAGACGCAGGGACTATTCAATGCAGATGTATTCAATGCCTGCCCGGAGGGCGCTTATTATATCAACATCGGACGCGGGGCGACCACGGATACTGAAGCTCTTATGGCTGCGCTGAACAGCGGGCAGCTGGCCGGAGCCGGCCTGGATGTCTTTGATCCCGAACCATTGCCGGCCGGGCATCCTCTCTGGGGTATGGAGCAGGTCATTATTACCCCGCACTGCGCCGGTACAACAGACCGTTATGCCGACCGGATCGTGGAGCTCTTTACAGAGAATGTACAAGCCTACCTGAAGGATGGCAAGCCTTCACGCAATCTGGTGGATTACAGCCGCCAGTACTGATACCGTCTGACATTATAACCATAGAATATCATTCAAAAAGGGGTATTCCCGCAGCCATTCTTACTTGGCCGGGAATACCCCTTTATCTCTTGGCCGGTCCCTGCGGTTAGATCCGGAACCGTGTGACTGACTCCTCCAGCTCGACCAGGCGGCTGCGCAGCTCGCCGATACCCGCCGCCACCTCACTGGTTGCCTGCACCTGCTCGTTGGCAGAGGCTGACGTCTCCTCTACTCCCGCTGCCGACTGCTGGGCAAGCGCGGAAATATGCTGGCTGAATTCATTCATTGTCTCACTGGCGCCGGCCATCCGCTCGATATCGCCGCCCATGTTCTCAATCGTTCCGGCCATTACATCCACTGACTGGTTAATCTCAGCCAGGGCGCTGCCCGTCTCCAGAATCTGCCGGCCGCCCTCTTCAGTCTTCAGGACACCTTCCCGCAGCTGCTCCACCATGTCTCTGGAATCAGCCTGGATTCCCTGAGTAATGCTGGTGATTTCGGATACGGTCTGCTGCACATCCTCCGAGAGCTTGCGCACCTCCTGGGCGACAACAGCAAAGCCGCGGCCGCTGTCCCCGGCTCTGGCTGCCTCAATCGCCGCGTTGATTGCCAGCAGATGCGTCTGTTCTGAAATGCTGCGGATCGAGCCAACCAGCCGGAAAATCCCCTGGTTCTTCCGGTTCAGCTCCTCTACTGTATCCATTGACTGGGATACAACCTCGGCGATCTGCCCCATCTGTGCCACCGAGCTTTCCATCAGCGCTCTGCCGCGTTCCCCCCTGGTCCGTACCTGACCGGAATGTTGCATCAGCTCGTTTCCTTTTGCGGCAAAATCACTGATCAGCCTGTTCAGGTCCTCAACCGCCTTGGAGGCTTCCACCGCGGATTCAGCCTGGCTGCCGGCGGCATTGGCCAGCTCCTCCATCGTTACCGCGATCTGGCTGCTCCCTTCCTTGGTACCTGAAACTGTCCGTACCAGCTCCTCGCCCTGCCGGGCAATAATCTCCGAGACATTGCGGATCTGGCTGACGATGGCCAGCAGCGTACGGTTCGTATCATTTACTGTTTTGGCCAGCCGTCCGATTTCATCCTCATTCCGGATCAAGGTTTCCTCTGCGGTCAGATCCCCCTCCGCAATCTGCTGCAGATGAGCGGTTACGGTCTTGATCGGATTAATGATGGTCTTGCGGATTATCATATTAATCAGGCCAATAACAACCAGTACGAGCACAATGATTACGCTATTGACAATAATTGAGGTGTGAAAGGTTTCCTCGGAGTGGCGGCCTTCCTGCTCAGCACCCTCCTGGCTGTATTTTACCAGCGCCTCCAGATCAATCTGCATCGCATTAAAGGCGTCAATCCCTTTTTGTGAAACCTCCAGCGCCAGCTCCTCATCCCCTGCGTCACTGAGCTTAATCGCCTGATTATTAATGGTCATGAATTCCCCCCACTTGTCACTGAGGGCGGACAGCTGCTCCAGTCCCCTCTCACCGGCAAGCGATTCTCTGTAAAGCTTCATTGCTTCAGCCACCGTACGGATGACTTCGACTCTCTGCTCCTCCAGCTTTGCTTTCTCCGCACTGTCTGTATTGAGAATATGCTGCATGCTGAGCGCCATAACATGTTCCGTGTAATAGTTGATATCATGAATCTGATTCAGCGCCGGTATCGATTCTTCAACAATATTCCCCGTGTTTTTCTGCATATTGTACATTTGATAGAGTGAAGTCCCCCCGATCAGCAGTACAAGTACCGCCAAGGCTGCGTAGCCTGATGCGACTTTAGCCCCTACACTTTTTTTTCTGGCCTCCATGACCTTTTTCACAGTACCTTTTGCCTGCTGTAGTACGGAGTCCATGCGGTTCCGCTCTTTTCCCACAAATACGCCTCCTCTGGTCTCCGAAAACTTTCCATGTAATTCCAACCGATTGCTTTCATTTTCATTTTTAGGCACAACGATACACTACTCTCTATATTTCGGCACGGATATCGGATATTTTTAGATCATCCCAACCCTTTCAATTCCCGGATAAATGCTTATTGTCCCGCAAAAAACCGGACTCCAGCAGGGAGTCCGGAACTATATCCGCAGCATCAATCCAGGTCGTAAATGGAGCCAACCTTCAGGCCGTATAGCTCATTATAGATTTTCTCGGCAAATGCGTCCGTCATCCCGGCGATATAGTCGATCACCATATGCTCCCAGGTCCAGATCGGCTTCGCCTGCCGCTGGTCCTTCTCGAAGCGCTGCAGCCAGTCGCTCGGAATAATGGCCTTGGAGGTCTCCGGCTCATTGAACGCCCCCCACAGCCGGCGGAGAATCCATTCACTGCGCTTTTGCAGGCGCTGCACACGCAGGTCGCGGATCATCGTAACCCAGGCAAAGCTTTTGAGCACGCTGACCGTTCTCAGCATGTCCTCATCCTCAGCGCCTTCCTTAATGAAGGTTACCTTCTTCCAATCCCCGTCTGCGATAACCCCCAGGCTGGCTACAAACGTGCTGACCCAGTAAGCCTTCACTTCGCGGCGGGTGCGGGAGTAATCATTCTCGCAGGTGGGCATCTTCTCCATCCAGACCCGCAGGAATTCGCTCAGCACGGCTTCCACCTTAATATGGATGGCCTCAGGCTGCCAGCCCTTCCAGAAGGCATCCTCCAGCGTCGTAATTTTCTCCACAATCAGCCGCTGAATATAGGCATCATGCATGAAATGCTCATGGACCTCGATTTTGCCCGCCTTGATTCCGTCCTCCAGATCATGCGCAGAATAGGCGATATCGTCGCACAGGTCCATCAGCTGGGCCTCGAGTGTCTTTTTGCCGTCCGGGATTCCCCAGTCCTTGCGGATCTCGGAGATATAATTCCATTCGGACAGATACATACCCTTCTTCAGCACCGTGCCGGGAAAAGGATACTTGTTGATCCCAAGCAGAACGGCATCGGACAGGTTCAGCCCGTCAATATTTTCGCGCTTCTCCAGGAACATGATCAGCCGGAAGTTATGCGCATTGCCTTCAAAATGCTCATACTGCCGTTTCATATTCCCTTCAATCGTCTGCTTCTGCACCGGACCGGCGCCTGATTTCAGCGCTTCCTCGGCTGTTTTTTTGGCGATGAGCTGTTCAAGGATATTGTCCAGCACCTCTTCGCCTTTATGCCCGAACGGCGGATGGCCGAAATCATGGGCGATGGCCGCGCATTCCACCACTTCAGGATCAATGACAAGCCCGGGGTTGTCCGCCTGGCCGGTCTCAATCCCGGGATAAGAGCGCAGGAGGCTTTTGGCTGCTTCCCGGGCAATCTGCGCCACCTCCAGCGAGTGGGTCAGACGAGTCCGGTAATAATCACCCGTGCCCGCGCCGAATACCTGGGACTTGCCCTGCAGCCGGCGGAAGGTCGGTGAATGAATCAGGCGCGAGTAGTCACGCTCATAGGCTGCTCTCGATGTTTCCAGGCGGGTAACCTCCGGATATTGCCGGTGCTCTCTTTTCTCGATTAGTGTCATATCCGCTGCCCCTATCCATGTTCTGTATTTAGTAATTCATTATAAGTCATTTCCGGCAGAACTTTCACTCTAAAAGTGAATATTTCAGCACCAGGCCGGAGCATGCTAAGGTCAAAATAGCCCGCTCCACGAATGCGGGTCCGGTATGGAGTGAAACTGACAACCCATGAATAGCATCCGCCGACTTTCTGCTGTACTGCTAATCCCGCTTTTGCTGCTGATCAGCTGCCGGGGCCATGCACATGCATTTGCCGATATTAAAAACCGCCAGTATCACGAGCAGCGGGGCGATATGATCTGGGAAGTGCCCATCAGCCAGAAGGTAATAGCCTTTACCTTTGATGACGGCCCTGACCCGACAGAGACTGCCCAGATCCTTGATGTTCTGCACGAATACAACGCGAAGAGCACCTTTTTTGCAATCGGCAAAAAAATCGCCGCCTATCCTGAAATAGCCGGCCGGGTCATCTCGGAAGGCCATGAGCTGGCCAACCACACGTATAACCATGTGTACTTTAAACGGCCTACTTCTGTTGATCAGGTAATGAAGGAGCTGAAGCAGACCGAGGACGAGATTGTAAAGGTAACCGGCAGGCACAGCAGCCTCTTCCGGCCGCCAGGCGGGATGTATGATGAGACGCTGGTCAAGGTCTCGAACCTCATGGGCCTGAAGCCGGTCCTGTGGTCCTGGCATCAGGACACGCGTGACTGGAACCGCCCGGGCGTATGGAGCATTTCCAGCAAAGTGATCAAGAACGCCCGCAGCGGGGATATTGTGCTTTTCCATGATTATGTGCACGGACAGTCCCAGACCCATGAAGCCCTGCAGATTATTCTGCCTGCCCTGGAGAAGCAGGGGTACCGCTTCGTTACCGTTTCCGAGCTGATCCGGCTGTCGGCCTCCGAGAAGGCGGCAGAGGGCAGGCAGCTGGCCTACTGACAGCAAGTCCAGTCTGCCGTTATTCATTGCGTACGCTCTCAAAATAAGGTAGGCTTGATCTATCTTTTAGACTTAATGAGCGCTGCCGCAGTGCACCTCCAGGAGGCTTTAGCTTATGTCCGAGAATACTTCCTATACAACCGAGGAAATAGCCCGGCTGTTGAAAATATCCAAATTAAAGGTTTATGATCTGATCAAAAAAGGCGAGCTGCCTTCCTACCGGGTAGGCAAGCAGATGCGGGTGGACCACTCCGATCTGGAAGCATATAAGCAGCATTCACGCAGCAGCGGTGCAGCTGCAGCTCCGCAAAGCGCAGCTCCCGTTCCTCTGCAGACGGGTACGCCGTTTGTTCTGCCGCCGGCCACCTTCTCGCCTCCGCTTCATCTCGGCCAGCCTGGAACAGGACCGGCGAAGACTGCCGTAACGAACATTGTGATTACCGGACAGGATATGTCCCTTGATATTCTGGCAACCCATCTGGAGCGCAGCCTGCCCTCTTCACGGCCGCTCCGCTCCTATGCCGGCAGCCTCGACAGCCTGATCGCCATGTATCACGGCGAATCTGATATTGTCAGCACCCATCTGCTGGACGGTGACACAGGAGAGTATAACCTTCCCTACATCCGTAAGCTGATGGTCGGCTTCTCCTATCTCGTCGTGCACATGCTGACCCGCAGCGCCGGCTTCTATGTACAGCAGGGCAATCCGCGGAGTATCCGGAGCTGGCAGGATTTGCAGCAGCCGGGCCTGAAGCTGATTAACCGTGAGCGCGGCTCCGGCGTACGGGTGCTGCTGGACGAGCAGCTGCGGCTGCACGGAATTCCTGCAGCCGGGCTCAGCGGATATGGGACCGAGGAGAACAGCCATCTGGCTGTAGCCGGCCGCGTAGCACGCGGGGAAGCCGATGTGGGCATAGGCATCGAAAAGGCCGCCAAAATTATTGACGGCCTGGAATTCATCCCGCTGATTAAGGAGCGTTATGACCTGGTAATGCTCAAGAAGCCGGAGAATGAACAATGGATCAGCGCGGTTCTTGATATTCTGCGCTCTCCGGCCTTCAAAAATGAGCTTAATTCGATTCACAGCTATGATCTTACAGGCACAGGCGACATTATATACGAGACCTGAACCTTGGCTGCACAGACAAAACTCCGGCTCTTCCTGAATGAACAGGCGAAGCCGGAGTTTTTAGTCTGCAGCTGTACGCTTCCGCCGTTCAGGAACGGCGGTTCACAAACATCAGCATAAGCGCAGAAATAATAATAATGGAACAGACCCACATCCAGGCAAGCGTCATATTGCCGCCGTCAACGGCAACATAAATAGCCGTCGGCACAGTCTGGGTCCGCCCCGGTATATTTCCGGCCACCATAATAGTAGCCCCGAACTCCCCAAGCCCCCGGGCAAAGCCCAGCACGAACCCGGCAGACAGCGCACGGCCCGCCAGCGGCAGGGTCACATAGCGCAGCACCTGCAGCTCGCTGGCCCCCTGGGCACGTGCAGCATCCTCAATATCCTTATCCACTTCCTCAAAGCCGGCCTTGACTGTCCGGTAGACCAGCGGAAATGCAACCACTACCGCAGCTATAACCGCTGCTCCCCATGTAAACAGTATAGTCTGCTCCGTAAGCCGCTCGTACAGCTCACCGATCCAGCTCCTGCGCCCCAGAATGACCAGAAGCACAAAGCCGACTACCGTCGGCGGCAGGACAAGCGGCAGCATCAATACAGTCTCCAGCAGACTGTAGCCGGGAAATTTCCGGCCTGCCATCAGCTTAGCCGCCCAGGAAGCCAGAATAAATACAATAATGCTGGTAATGACAGCAATTTTGACGGAAAGCCAGACAGGGGCGAAAAATTCAGTCCAGTTAATCTCCACCCGCTTCCACCCCGCTTATCTTCATTCGGTATTAGTTAGCCAGCGAGAAGCCGTAGCTTGTAAAGACGCTGCCCGCTGTCTTTGTCTGAACATAATTATAGAAGGCCTTCGCTTCTGCCTGATGATCAGATTCCTTAACAATGCCTACAGGGTAGTTGATGGCCTTATGTACATGTCCGCCTACAGTAAGCGCGATCTTCACCTTCTTAGAGGTCAGGGCATCTGTCTTATATACGAAGCCTGCATCAGCATTACCTGTCTCTACATAGGAAAGGACCTGGCGGACATCCTTGGCAAAGACCAGCTTGCTTTGCAGTGTATCCCATACCTTCTTGGCCGTCAATGACTGCTGGGCGTACTGGCCGGCAGGTACGGACTCGGGCTGGCCGACGGCTACCTTCTTAAAGGCTTTATCAGTAAGCTGTGTAATAGTTGTAATTTTCGTCTGCGAGTTAGAAGGAACAACCAGTACGAGCTGGTTCATTAAAAGCTGCTTATTCTCCGAGATAAGCCCGCCGTCAACCAGTGCCTTCATCTGCTTATCTCCGGCAGAGAAGAACAGGTCGGCCGGTGCCCCTTGTTCAATCTGCTTCTGCAGCGTGCCGGAAGCTCCATAGTTGAACACAAGGTCAATGTCAGGGTGCTGCTTCTCATACTGAACTGCGATTTTGTCCAGGCTGTCCTGCAGGCTGGCTGCTGCGGATACGATTATTTCTGTCTTCTTGACTGCTGCCTCGGCCTGGCTGCCCGCTGCAGCCGATACCCCTGTTGCCAGCAATACAGACATCATCACTGCCGCTAATTTCCTGAATTTGAGCATGCCCAATTCCTCCCCGAATTACATCTAATATATTTTGATGTAATTCTAGCATATACTATTCCACTTTACTATATGTTTAGTTATGTTTGTTTATATTTAGACATAAATAGTATATGTATTGAAATTGAACAAAGGTCAAATGCCCCCAGTGAAGCTCTGGAATGTGTATACCCGGCTTAAAAATCCAAGACAGGACAGGGTTATTCCTGCCCGTTCCGGATTATCTGTAGAGAACCAGCCATTGCTCCATATGATATCTGAGCACATCCCTGTAATAATACGGCTCCAGAATCTCCGCCTCCTCTTCAAACCTCATCAGCCAGCGGACAAAAGCGATATCCTCCTCAATAGCCACCTTAAAATGCATGCAGCCGTTCTGCCTGTCCACCCTGCTCGGCTTCACCAGAAGCTCTTCATACTTCAGCCGCTCCATCATCCTGTCCGAGAACCGTATTCTGAATTCAACCTGCACACTGTCCTGATTCAGGCTCCATTTCTGGGACATGAAGGCCTGCAGGTCAAAGCGTTCCTTGGAAAACCAGTTATCGAGCAGATTCACCTTGGAGAAGCCGTTAATGTGAAAAGCGCGGATTCTCCCGAACCGGTGGCAGGCACCGATCAGATACATCCGGCTCTCCAGCGGAACTAAGCAGTAGGGATCAATCCTTATCCCCTGCTCCTCCCTCCCGTTCTCCATGTAGTCTGCCTGCACGCTCCGCTGCTTCATCACAGCAGATAATATTTCTGTAAGAAAAGCCGGCTGCTCCAGCTGCACCCTATTCCAGTCCGTCCCGGGCTGCCTGGATTCCTTTTTTGTACTTTCCATCGTTTCTTCCCTTTCCGCATTTCGCTTATATTGTGCAGCCATTATTTTTTCATAGGCCGTTTCAAATTCCGTCGGCAGCAAAGGCTTGATGTCCTTCATAACTTTGCGCAGCTGTGAAAAGGCGGCCGCCTCAGCATCTGTCAGATCCAAAGGGTACAATGCAAAATTACCGATAAAAGCGTATCCCTTCCCATGCCCCAAGTGGGTGATCGGGATGTGCATGGCGCTGAGCGCATCCATATCCCGATAGATCGTTCTTTCGCTGTTACCGCAGCGTTCTGCCAGCTCACGCGCCAGAATCCCAGGTTTGGCCTGCACTAACGTGATGATGCGCATCAGCCGGATTAATCGGTCTGTCATTTTTCAGTTCCCCTTGATATATGGTAAAATAGACCCATTATTTTATATAAATTAGTTATATTTATCCATGAATGAGAATCTAATAACCGAGTCACAAAAAGATAATAGAACTATTTTACTACATTACCACATTTATATAATGCATAATCTGTGAAGCAGCCTTTAACGACGGGTTCTCCATTATGTATGTATCGCAATTTTTTCCCGCTCACAGCCCTGATGCTTCGTTATCCCCATTAACGCCATCAGCAGCAGGCTATGCCTCAAGCCGCTTATACAGCACTTCCGCTTCCTTCACAAGCTGCATATCACCTGAGCGTGCTGCCAGCAGCAGCAGCTTATCCGCCTGTCTGCGGATTCTCTCCGCCAGCACCGGATCATTGCTGCGATTGTGGAACGATGATGCCTCCTCCAGCACCCTAATCATCTTCAGCAGCTCCAGATGCTTCTCGACATGGAAGCTGCCTTCCATAGCCAGCACATCGGTATGATGCGAATACTCCAGTCCCAGCTTTTGCAGCGGCAGCTCCCTGATCCGTTCCACCGGCGGCTGCTTGTACTGCCATTGCAGCCAGAGCGCCTCGTGGATTCCGGCAGGCATGCCCTTCGTTTCGAACTCCAGACAGATAAATTTGCGGGCACCGGAGTGGATTTTGCCCAGCCTGAGCAGCAGCGATCTTCCTTCACCGGCTTCAGCGGTACAGCCATGGGCTCCGATAAAGGTTAAATGAGACTCCAGCCAGATGCGAAGCTCGATTTCCCGTGCTACCACCTTACGGCTTTTTTTGCGCGCCTCCTCTCCCTGGGACAGGCCTTTCCATTCCACAAGCAATATTAAATTCCGGGAATTCCCGGCAAAAATCCGGCTTCGGCTCCATGTAAATATGGGCTGGATACTTGCTTGCATATTTCCACCTCTTTCTTTTTTTGGTTCTTCTATTAATGTACCAATAATGGCGGACAACTCCTTGTCATGGAATATATGTTCGCCTCTATATTATCGACAAAAAAAGAGCCACTCTACTTAAAAGCAGATTGCCTCTTTATGAAAACATGCCCTTTTGTCTAAAAATGACGAAATTCCTCTGCCCCCTCACCGGCTTTTCCTGTAGCTGCGCATCCCCTCGCTCCTGAAAAAATAGCCAAGCGACCATTTTGCACAGAATAATGAAAAAAGAACAAAGAACGCGGCCCAGAAAACTGCCGGCAAAAACGTCAGTCCCGCCAGATTTGCAGCATCCCCGGCTCTTGAAGGGGACAGCAGCGAAGCGGAGAACAGGAATAGCGTTCCCAGCACCGACTCTTCCAGTGTCAGGAAGGCCAAAAACAGATAATAGTATTTGCCTGCCTTGGGCCAGAGGTACAGCATAGCAAGATTGAGGGCAATGAACCCGCCCAGCCAGAGCATGCCGAAGCCGCCCCTGACATACAGCGCAAGCATAATCAGTGCGACCAGCGAGGATAACAGCAGCCCCCACCGTTCACGCCCTCTGGCATACAGATAAAACAGCAGCAGGGCAAAAAGCGAAGCGAGCGGATACCCTGACAGCGATACCAGCACCGGCCTCCAGCCTGCTTCCACCGCCGAATAGGTTACACCGCTATGGTCAGCGTACAGCTCAATCCTCAGCACTTTTCCTGAGAGCAGCAGGGTAACCAGCGCATGCCCGAATTCATGAAACATGGTGTCCAGATTACGGAACACCGATGAGAACGGAATCAGACGTGTCAAAAGCGCAGAGCCTGCGAGAAACAGCAATGTTTTCAGCCATTTATTCATACGATCAGCCCCTCCCCGTTCACAGTATACGTTAATTATCCGCTGCATGGAAAGCCAAAATGAAACCAGCCCCGCTCCATTACGGTATTACTCTTTGGTTACGTCCGGCAGCGCAGGGGTAAAAATGCTTAAACCGCTATGTTCCTATATAATAGTGCAGCATTTGCCCTATTATTACGCCAAATGCTGCCACACTTCGATCAAAAGTGCCTATATATCCCTCTCTATGCTAAACTATTAGCAGTACGAACCTATTACAGGTGGTGAATGATATGAACAGCAAAACACGGCTCACCCGAGCATGGAAAAAACTGTCGTTATCGGCTCTGCTGCTGCTCGGTATTTCCGTCTACCTGCCGGCTCAAACCGCAAAGGCCAATTATTTCAGTGATTTATATAATGGATTGCAGAATTTTTCAGAGCTGCCCGGCGAAGTGAACAGGCTGCAGCAGAATTATCAGGATACGGTTGAAGAGCTGCAGCAGACTAAGGATCAGCTGGGGCAGACTGTTGACGCATTGGGGGAAACACAGACCCAGCTGGGCCAGACCCTGGAGCAGATGCAGACCTATCAGGCCCAGAATGAAGCGCTGCAGGAGCAGAACCGCCAGCTTAGCCTGGTTGTGGATGAGCTAAAAAATGACCGCACCGAGCGCGAAAATTATTATAACCGGATTAAGGTTACGTTTATTACCGGAATCGCCCTTGTTCTCGGCTACTTTGTAATCATCCGGCTGCTGCGCTTTACAATGCGCCACCGCTCCAGAAAAGGGGACAGCCTGCGTGACCGGCTGCGCTGAAGCTGCACGGCAATAGCATTTAAAATAGGAAGGAGTATGCATGATGAACATCGACATCCAGGATGAAGGCGACAGCGGCAGCGGACAAGCCGTCGCTTTTACAGTCGGGGAGAATGAAGAAATCCATGTCCTGCATCCCCAGCAGATTATCGCCTATCAGGGCCCTTCTTCCGGACGGGCAGACCGGCTGATGGATGTCAAGGGGATGTACCGCAAGCGCAAGCTGATCCGTTCGGACCTGTCCGGGCCCTGCAGATTCGTTGCGGCCCTGCCGCCGGGCTACCGGGTAAAAACCTTGCAGCTCGAGGGCAAAAGTGACCTGCTCTATGATTTCAGGCATCTGTTCTTTTACAGCAACGGAATTTCGATGCAGACCCGGGTGCTGAGCATGAAGAACATGCTGGTAACCCGTGATGTAGTAAAGGTGAAATTTGCCGGCCACGGCAGCATCGGCATTCTTACCGAAGGAACAGTCTGTGAGGCAGAGCTTCACCCCACTGAGCCGCTATATGTGGATGCAGGCAGTATTATTGCCTATCCTGAGAACGCCAGGCTTGAGCTGACCGTCTACGGAAACCATCTGGCCAGCCAGCACATGAGCTACCACTGGAAAATGACCGGCCACGGGCCGGTGCTGTTCCAGGCAGGACGCCAGAGCCGCCGCTTTGAACGTGAGAATGACGAGGACGGCATCATCAAGCGCTTTTTGCGCGAGGCGCTGCCGTTCGGCGGCGTATTCATTAAATAAGCTGTATACCAAAAGTGCCCGTGCGGTTATCGCACGGGCACTTTAACGCTCCAGCAGCCTGCACAGGGGCAAGGCAGCATCAGCTATTTTTCATCAGGCTGTTATTATTAAGCCAGATAGGCATTCAGCATCCAGGCGTTCTTCTCAACGCTGGTTCTGATTCCGATCAGAAGATCAGCTGTCGGCTGGTCGCTAAGCTCCTCCGCTGCGGAAATTGCACTCTTAAGCTCCTCGGATACCTGTGCAAAGTCCTTAATCAGCTGGGCCACCATATCCTTCGCGCTCTCACCGCCGGCTGCTTCCTTCAGCTCGGAGAGGGCCAGGTATTGGGTCATTGAAGAGGCCGGCTTACCGCCGATAGCGAGCAGACGTTCAGCCAGATCATCCACATAGGTAGCAGCCTCAGTATAGAGCTCTTCAAATTTGGCATGCAGGGTGAAAAACTGTGCTCCGCTCACATACCAGTGATAATGATGCAGCTTCACTCCAAGCAGTGTCCAGTTTGCAGTCTGGCGGTTCAATGCGGCGTGCAGTTCGGTCTGGTTATTGACATGGGTACTCATTCTAAACAGCCTCCTATAGTTTAATTATTTGTTATTGTATTTAGACTCGTTCTAAATCTATATACAATATAACACAAAGATATGCTGTTTTGCAAGGTGCTTTACGTTTTTGCTGCTGCAAATTCTAGCATACCTGTTATGAGAAGCCTGTTATTTGTATCACAATCAGCAAATCATAGCCATATTGACATAAATCACCTGGCAGCGGGATAAAATCTGACACAAATGTAGAATGTGCAAATCCCGCCTTCCTATGCACAGCAAAAAACCCTGCCGGCAGCGGCGGGGTCCCTTCACAGGAATGCAGAAAGCTGCCTCCTGTACCCTATTCTCTTGAGTATACCTGCAGTTCCTGAATGGACCAGTAATTCCCCCCGGCTCCTGTCTGCAGAATTTTGATATAACGCGTCTTTAATTGAGGAAAGCTGATCCGGGTCATGCTGAGCTGGCCTTTACCGCTGGCCGCCCGTTTCCAGTTCTTTGCATCATCTGAAACGTATAGCTCATAGCCGCGGGGATAATCATAGGAGGATAAGGTATAATCGAGCTCTACAGCCTCAACCGTATGGGCTTTGCCGAGATCAATCTGAAAATATTCCCCTGATGCCTGATGCTTGCCGGTATCCCAGCGTGTACGCCGGTCTCCGTCAATGGCACCTCCAGGATTGGATACGCTGGTGCTGACGTTGGAAGAGACCTTCCATTCAGAACGGTCCAGCGGCACCAGGCCTGTAGCCGTAATCTGCGCGGTGTCCGACTGAAGACGCGATCCGGTAACCCTTACTGCATAAGTATAAAGCGTGCCTTCCTGCAACTTACTGTCTGTATAGCCGGTGCTCTGCACATTCGTTGCTATAACCTTCATATCCCCGCCGGAGCCGTCGGCCCGGAGCACTTCATAGCTTGCCCCGGGAGCCTCCAGCCAGCTTAGCTTCATGGACAGCCCCTTGACCGCTGCCGCCTTGAAGCCCTGAGGTGCTGCATCCGCTACCTCGGAAGAGGGCTCCAGAATATACTGGACCGCCTCTCCCGGTGCCAGCGTCTCTGTGAACTCAAGCTCAGGCGCCGCATTTTTACCGGATACATAACTGCGTGCTGTCTCATAGGTATCCCCATTGCCGTAACGCTCGCCTTCGTAGACTGTTTTTTCCGGCATAGTAACCTTCACCGTTACCGTCTGCTCCGTATCCTCAAAGTTGACGAAATTGACCAGCACCTTGTTGGAAGTAGCCCCGGTACCGGCCAGAGGCGCAAGTGCAGAGGTATCTACAGCCCGGACATACACCAGCTTGTCGGCCAGCTGATCCTTGTTGCTAATCTGATAGGTCAAAGGTGCTCCGTGTGTGGCATAAGCAAGGCTCAATCTGCGCATGATGCTGACCCGGGATTCCTCATTTTCCTTCGTATAGTAGATTTCCGTCTTGGCCGGATCATGCTCTTCCAGATTGAAGCCATATTTGAACAGGCTGAAATTTTTGAAAAAGGCGGCATGCTGCACAAACATATCCGCATAGCCGATATGGGCGCGCATGATCCGGTCAAACACTGCTGCCGTCGGCTCGGAAGCGCCATACTGGTGAGCATCGGTATGCGAGTCCGAAGTGCCGAACTCAGTGGTCAGCATTTGCTTGCTCAGTCCGTCTGCCGCTCCGCCGAAGGTTTTAAGATTTTCGGTGAAGCTGCCCCCGTCGCTAAAAATATAGGATTCCCCATAGGAGTGCCCGTTGGTCAAATCCGTAACCTCTTCCAATTCGTTACGCTGGGCGGGATCACGCTCCCAGCCGTCGGGATCGCCGCACTGCTTGAGCGTTCCCTTCTGATTGCCGCAGGAATCTGTGCTGTACTCCGGCCAGTAGGCCCAGCCGGGCGCCACAGTCTGCAGGTGCGGGGCAATGGTCTTGCCCTTTGTATTCAGCCAGTCGGCAACGGCCAGATTGACCGCTTTGGAACGGTTAAACAGCCCCGGCTCGTTATCCACCTCATAATATTGGAAGTAAGGGCTGTATTGCTCAAAGTAATCCGTAAGCTTCTTCTCGGCATCCGCCGGCAGCGAGCCGTCGGCATTCAGCTTGATATCCCCCGTATACAGGTACAAGGCTACCGACTGCATATTGTAATCCTTAAGCACCTTGTAGTAATCTCCCATGTTAGAGCAGGAACGGCCGACGTCGCTGGCACAGCTGGTGCGCATAATATTGCCGCTGTAGGCCACGCCGAGCCATTTCATAATATAAGGAAGATGACTGACGGCTCCTTCATCAAAATAAAACTGTTTATTGTTGACCATCGTGCCGGTCAGTGTGTAGCTGCCGTGAATCGGCTCCTGAATCGGAGTATTTAAGGATTCCAGGCTAAGCGCATCCCAGGTCCACCAGTTGTATTTATCCTCCGTCTTGGATGAATAAATACCGCGTGTTGCCTGCAGCTTCAGCTCATTGCTGCCTTCCACCAGCTGCTCTTTTGGAATATAGAGCTCATAGGCTTTGCGGAAGCTGTACTCGCTGTCTGTGCCGGCTACTCCTGCAATCTGGATAATGCCGGACAGCTGGCGGTTGGAGAAAACACTCATTTGCGGGACCGATTTGTAGGCGTCGATAATGCTTACGCGAAATAAGACCCCGTTCTCCGGGATCTTATTCAGATTATACGTAATGCTCAGCTCAGGATTGGTATCTCCCCTAAGTCCCGAAGGCACGCTCTGGAGATTCGTGGCCGACTTGGCAGAAGAGGAAGAAACAGTGTAAGCGGCCTGGACACCTGCAGAGCCGGCTGCCGCGAATTCCGCTGACGAGCCATCCTGACGGCCCAGCTGCCACAGCACAGAACCCTCAGGCAGTTCAGGTCCTGCATCACTTGCTGATGACAGCTTGGTCATATCTACTTCTACCTCGCCCTGCTTGGTACCGTCCTCTCCGAAGACAGAAACAGACACTAGAAACAAGACAGCTAAGGCTGCGAATTTAAGCAGTAGATGAAGAGGTTTAATGGTTTTTTTCTTCTTATTTCTGGTCCTCATTCCCTTGTCCTCGCTTTCTTCCGGGATTAGCTTACTTCGGAGGAGTCAATGCGCTCTGGGGAATAACCCCCTGCTTCTGGCTGGCGCTCTTCCATTGCAAACCGATGCTTGCATTACCGTGGTCCTCATAATACTCTACTTTGATGTCATAAGGGGTTCCTGCTGTCAGCAGAATGCTGCCCTCCCGGCTGTCACCGCTCTGCTTCTTCCAGCTGTCGATGATCAGCCTGCCTCCGATCCAGACGCGGACGCCATCATCCGAGGAGGAGATAAAGGTGTATTTTTCACTGTACAAAGGCTTGATGGTTCCGGTCCAGCGGACTGAAAAAAGGTCCTTGTTAATTCCGACTGCAGGGGAATTCTGATGCCAGTTGAAATCGATCCTGCTGTCATTGCGGATAAGCTCGGCACCGCCGGATAGATCCTTATTATTGAAATACTGCGCTCTTAAGCCTTTGGTCTGCTTCGCTGCCGGTGTCGTCACCTTGCTGGCCAGATCAACAATATAATCATTCCTGGAAACAATGTATTTGTTGTTCATAAAGCTGGTAATTTCCTGGAGATTATTGTTCTCCGTCAGCATTTTCCCCCATGTCATCGTATATACCCATTTACTTTGGGTTTGAGACAATGTTACAGGGTCTGGAAGCTCTCCGCTCTCTCCGATTCCAATCGGCTTCCCTTCCGCCAGCTTCAGCAGCTTGTCATAGTAGGATTGCTTGAAATCGTCGTTGTAAATATCTGCGGCCAGAACATCCACTTTATCTATGCCGGGAAAATAAGGATCATAGGCGTCAGAGGAATCATTAGGCGCGTTGGGATTCCATACCCACAGTAAATTGTTCAGCCCGTGCGTGAGGGTTAGACGGTTGTACATAATGTCCCAGAGCTCGGCAAAATTATCCTTCTGCCCCCACCAGAACCAGCCCCCGTTCATTTCATGATAGGGCCGCCACAGCACTGGAACTCCGGCATCCTGCAGCTGCTCCAGATAGACGGCAATTTCGTCGATATCAGCAATCAGCTTCTTATATTGCGCCGTGCCTGGAGTTACATAAGCATCAAATTTCTCCTGGCTGAGCCCCATATGCACGTTTTTCCATTCATCGGAAGTTCCGGGCAGATTCTGATGGAAGGTCATGGCTACAATGCCTCCGCCTTCATGCCAGCGGATTGCACTGTCCGTAACCCACTGGCGCTGCTGGGCTATAAGGGATTTCTTCTGATTACCGATCGCCCCGAGCTCATAGCCATGCAGCACGGCGGATTCTCCGCTGATTTTCTTCAGCTTCTCATTGAACTCATCTGGGCTCTCCAGATAATCATGCTGCCCGGAGATCAGACCGTTGCCGCTCAGGCCGATGAGATAATCCAGCAGTTCCTCCGCTTCACGGGAAGCTTTGGGATTAATGGGAGTAATATCTGCTGCCGGGGCAACCGGGGTATGGACAACCGGAAGACTGCGCACCTCGGACCAGGGCAGCAAAGAAAGGATAAAGATAATAGGCAGAATAGTAGTATACAGCCGGTACTTGCGGTAAGTGTTCAATGTTATCTCCTTTCTCCAACCGCATAGCCGCACAGGTGCACGGGACAGCTTCCTTGGCAGAAGCATCCTAAAGTAGCATCCGGATGAGGACTATAGCCTAGTAGCCCTGCCGGTAAGCAGGGCCCATAAGGTGGTCTTTGAGGATGTAGTATTGTAACGGCTTTACCAGCATCAGTGACGGCGGTGAATTCAGTTGAACACGTTATGTTGCCTGATCAGGAAGCGGAAGGCAGGAATAAGGCACTTGCAGGAACAGCCGACTTACTCTGGCTGGCACTCTCCCACATCAGCTTGGCCTTAGCATCCCCCTGGTTTTCATAATATTCCACTTTAATATCATATAATTGCCCGGCTTGCAGGCTGATGCTTCCTACGCGTTCGGTTCCGCTCTGCTTCACCCAGCTGTCGATGATCATGTTGCCATCAACCCAGACGCGGATGCCGTCATCTGATGTGGTGTAAATATTGTAGGTTTCACTGTACAGCGGCTTAATCTTTCCGCTCCAGCGGACGGAGAAGAAATCAATGCCGATTGCTTCATCCGGTGTACCCTGACGCCAGTTGAAATCGAGTACAGCATCCGTTCTCACCAGTGCCGGAGTACCGCTCAGCTGAATATTATTGAAGTATTCAGCCTGCAGCCCGTTAACTGCGGGTGCTGGCGTTGCTGTTGGTACTGGTGTTGGTGCTGGTGTTGGTGCTGGTGTTGGTACTACTGTTGGTGTTGGTGCTGGCGTTGCTGTTGGCGTCGGTGCCGCTGTTGGTGTTGCTGTTGGTACTGGTGTTGGTGCCGGCGCTGCCGGCTGGCTTGCAGCTGCGTTCTTCACAAACAACGCACTTGCAGGAACAACAACCTTCGGCTGGCTCGGGCTCTGCCACATCAGGCGGGCGCTGGCATCACCGGCATTTTCATAGTATTCCACTTTAATGTCATACTGCTGTCCTGCCTGCAGGGCAATGCTGCCGGTACGCTCAGTGCCGCTCTGCTTCACCCAGCTGTCAATCACTGATGTACCGTTAACCCAGACACGGATGCCGTCATCGGAATTTGTAACAATCTGATAAGTTTCACTGTAGGCCGGCTTGATCAGACCGCTCCAGCGGACCGAAAAGCCGTCAACCGGAACTACAGGATCAGGAGAGCCCTGCCGCCAGCTGAAGTTCAGCTGTGCATCATTACGTACAAGCACCGGAGTGCCGGACAGCGTCATATTCTTGAAATATTCTCCGGTTAGTCCGTTCACTGCAGGCTCCTGCAATGCTGAATCCTCAGTCAGGCCCGGCTTGGCAGCCTGTACCGGAGCTTCTGTAGGTACAGAAACCGGGGTCGGTGCAGGCGTTGCTGTTGGTACTGGTGTTGGTGTTGGTGTTGGTGTTGGTGTTGGTGTTGGTGTTGGTACCGGTGTTGGTGCAGGCGTTGCTGCCGGTGCTGGTGCGGCCGCTGCCGGCTGGCTGACAGCCGCACTCTTTACAAACAATGCACTTGCAGGAACAACAACCTTCGGCTGGCTTGCACTTTGCCACATTAGACGAACACTGGCATCGCCGGCATTCTCGTAGTATTCCAACTTGATGTCATACAGCTGTCCCGCCTTCAGGGCAATGCTTCCGGTTCTCTCGGTACCGCTTTGCTTCATCCAGCTGTCGATGACTGCTGTCCCGTTAACCCAGACACGGATGCCATCATCCGAGTTGGTATAAAACTGGTAGGTTTCGCTATAGGCCGGTTTGATCTGGCCGGTCCAGCGGATGGAAAAGCTGTCTACCGGAATTACAGGATCCGGGGAACCCTGGCGCCAGCTGTAATTAATCTGTGCATCATTGCGCACGAGCGCCGGAGTACCGGTAAGCGTCATATTCTTATAATACTCACCTTTGAGCCCGTTAACTGCCGGCTCCTGCACTGCTGAATCCGGAGCAGGTACCGGAATTGCCGGCGGCTGCACTATCGGTGCCGGCGTAGCTGTTGGTTGCACTGTCGGTACCGGTGTAGCTGTCGGTGTAGGCATTGGTGTAGCCGTCGGCTTCACTGTCGGTGTAGGTGTCGCTGTCGGTGCGGCCCATACCTTATACTGGTCACGGGTCAGGGTATAGCTGTCATTCATAAAATTTTTGATCGTATCCGTACTGTTGTTTTCATACAGCATTTTTCCCCAGTTCATCATAAATACATAATTCTGCTGGGAAAGCTTCAGCTTGGCAATGCTCGGCATTTCACCGTTTTCACCAATACCAATCGGTTTACCGGCGGCCAGGCTAAGAAGACTGTCGTAATATTTGTTCAGATAATCGTTATTATATATATCTACTGCAAGCACATCCACTTTATCCGCACCCGGATAAGTCAGCTCATAGGGATCAGAATTGGAGTTGGGAGCATTCGGATTCCACACCCACAGCAGATTGTTTAATTGATGAACGTTGACGAAACGGTCATACATGATATTCCACAATTGAGCAAAATTATTTTTCTTGCCCCACCAGAACCAGCCGCCGTTCATTTCATGATAAGGTCTCCAGAGAATCGGAACCCCTGCATCACGCAAGCTTTTGAGAGAAACGGCTACTTTGTCAAGGTCTGCAATCAGGGCATTATATTCAGTCGTGCCGGGGGTTACATATTTATTGAATTCTGCCTGAGTGATATTCTTCTGCACATTACCCCACTCGTATTTGGTGCCTGGCAGATTCTGGTGAAAGGTCATTGCTACGATCCCGCCGGTTTTGTGCCAGTTCGTAGCGCTCCATACAATGTTCTTACGCTGTGCAGCTACTCCACTCTCTGATTGCCCGCCGATCGCTCCAAGCTCATAGCCGTGCAGTGCGGCATACTGTCCGCTTGTGGCCTTCAGCTTGTTGCTGAGCTCATCCGGACTTTCGAAATAGTCATGCTGTCCTGTAATAATCCCTTTTCCGGAGATTGCGTACATTTTGTCCAGCAGCTTAACCGCCTCTGCTGAAGCATTGTCATTCACTGGTGCTCCGGTCACGGAAGCTGCTTGCACATTTGACGGTGCAACGCCTAATCCTATAGGTACAGCGGACAATAAAACGGCCACGGACAATACGGCAGACAACAGACGAGACTTACGGTAAGCTTTCAACATTTATCTTCCTTTCGGTAGCCAGGCTGCCACTTGGGAGAGGCCCTATAGCTTTGCGTCCCTATCTTTCGATTAGGTTTGCCTTTGTCGTTTTGGAAGGTGTTATCCCTCTTACCGTAAGTATCGACTCTATGAAGTTGTAGGTTTATAGCAAAAATGAAGAACTCTTAATAAATAGTTCCAAATACCCGTTTCACACTTTTCACAATTGGTTAAATAGATTAATTAGACCTATGAAATAAACTGATGCAATTCAATGTCCTCCCAGTCCAGCGTAATCCGGATGTTATCCTCCTCCACCAGCTCCGAGCCGCTCTGCACCTCTATAAACTCCACATCTGTCAGTGCCAGGATGGCATGCTTAGTGCCTTCAGGGATACGGACAACATCGCCCGCTTTTACCGTATGCATTTTTTCATTGATGACAATGCTTGCTTCCCCGCTGACAAAGGTCCAGATTTCACTGCGCTTGTGGTGCAGCTGATAGCTGATATTTTTACCCTGCTCGATAAAAATCCGCTTCGTCAGCACTTCATTTCCCTCATCATACTTCACATAGTCGATAACCTTGTAATGGCCCCAGCGGCGTTCCTCGTACATCGGTCTTTGCTCGTGAGACTTCAGTACTTCCTTGATGCGCGGGCTTTCCGCTTTATGAGTGACGAGAATTCCGTCGGGGCTGGCGGCGATGATCAGGTCCTTGGCCCCGATTACTGTAATCGGAATGTCCAGCTCATTGATCAGGCAGGTCCGCTCGGAATCAGAGGTTACTACCCCTTTGCCGACCAGATTGCTGCTCATCTCCTCAGTCAGCGTATTCCATGTGCCAAGATCCTTCCAGAAGCCGGCGTATGGCTGTACAACGATTTTCTCCTCTTTTTCCACCACTTCATAATCAAAGCTGATGGATGCCAGCAGCTTATACTGCTTCTGCAGCTCCTCATAATTCAGCGGCAGGCCCTTGCTCTGCAGGATATCAAGCAGATAACCGAGGCGGAAAGCGAATACGCCGCAGTTCCAAAGGGCCCCTTTGCTGATTAGTCCTTCCGCCTGCACCCGGTCAGGCTTTTCCTGGAAGTGGCTTACCTGCAGGTAGCCGCCTTCCCCTGGCGCTGCACTGGTAGGAATAATATATCCGTATTTCTCTGACGCATGCTCAGGCACTACGCCCATCAGCGCCAGATTTGCGCCGCTCTCCTCCATCGTCTGCTCCAGCCGGACAACGGTGTCGAAGAAGGAAGCCTCCACATAAGGATCGACAGGCAGGATGGCTACTGTCTCCGCCGGAGAAACACCGGCGATAGAATACAGGTAGGCTGCTGTAAGCGCAATAGCCGGGAATGTATCGCGGCGCTCGGGCTCCACAATAATCGGCACATGGCTGCCGAGCTGGCTCTGGATCGATTCCACCTGGCTGCGGCCCGTAGCCAGATAGGAGGAGCCCGTCATCCCAGCTTCCTCCAGCTGTCTCCAGACCCGCTGAACCATGGATTCCGGTTCACCTGCCGGGCTTTCCAGTACCTTCAGAAATTGCTTGGAGCGTGAGTCATTGGACAATGGCCAGAGCCGTTTACCTGAGCCGCCTGATAGAAGTACTAGTTTCATGTGGAACCCCTCCTTGGTATGTGTGACGCGAAAATTTCGGATTGTTATTGGGAGCTTGTTCTGGGAGCGAAATCTTGATGCTCCTCGGAAATTCTTTATGCTGCGCAAGATTTTTAGAGATTGCACTTTTATGAGAGTCACTGCAAGGAATGTTTGGGCTTCCGGCCGCTGTTGTCTTCGGATTTCCTGATTTGAACCGCTGGCCGCGGTAGAAATCCGAAGACAAAGGCGGACGCATTCGCTCCTCCAGCTCCAAAATTCCTCTCCGTTCCATTTCATAAAATTTGGTTGTAAAAATCTTTGCTTGCCTCACCAAGCATTCCAAAAGCATCCAAAGCATGCTCCCCCAACAGGGAAGGCTCCCTGCTAAAGATCCGGAATTGCCGCTTGGTTGGGCGGCAGCTGAAGATTAAGAGCCAAAGATTAAGGTCCAGAGATTAAGAGCTAAGAGCTAAAAATCGGGTCTATAGCTATGTCAGAGTTTTACGCTATGCAAGAAAGAGATAAGAACGCACAAGCGCACAACCTTTAAAGTCAAAAAGCTTAAAAGCCTAAAGCTTAAACCGCGCCGGCAACCGGAGAATATCCGCTAAGCCCGCCCATCTGCGGACGGCCGACGGAATGATACTCCAGCCCAGTGCCCTCAATCTGCTCCTTGGAGTACACGTTACGGCCGTCGATCAGGATCTGGCGGCGCATGGTGCCGGACAGGTGATGCAGATCGATATCCTTGAACTGCGACCAGTCGGTCAGCAGGCAGATCGCATCGCTGCCCTCAGCAGCCTCCTCCGGCACACCGCACCAGCGCAGCTGCGGATGGTCATATTGTGCGCGGAAGTTGGCGGCGGCGATCGGATCGTACAGCTTCACTGTAGCGCCCTCCGCTACCAGTGCCTCCACGATCTCGCGGGCCGGAGCCTCGCGGACATCATCGGTGTTCGGCTTGAAGGCCAGGCCCCAGATGCCGATTACGGCGCCGCGCAGGCTGCCGAGCGATTCATGCAGCTTGGAGATAATCATGAACCGCTGGTCCTTGTTCACCTCGACCACTGATTTCAGCAGCTTGAACTCGTAGTCCACGTTGCCGGCAATCTGGATCAGCGCATTTGTATCTTTCGGGAAACAGGAGCCTCCGTAGCCGATGCCGGCCTGCAGGAACGAGGAGCCGATTCGCCGGTCCATCCCCATGCCTTCCGCCACCATGGTCACGTCAGCTCCCACTTTTTCACAAATGTTGGCGATCTCGTTGATGAAGGAGATTTTGGTCGCCAGGAATGCATTGGATGCATATTTGATCATTTCCGCACTGCGGATGTCGGTTACAAAAATATTTTCGGTGAAGCCCTGATGCAGCTGGCGCATGACCGGCTCAATCGACGGATTGTCAAGGCCGATAACGATGCGGTCCGGGTGCAGGGTATCGCGGATCGCGGAGCCTTCACGCAGGAATTCAGGTGCGGAGACAATATCAAAGGGGTGATTGGTGCGGGAAGCGATGAGCTTGCGGATTCGTTCATTCGTGCCGACCGGAACCGTCGACTTGGTCATGATAATCTTGTAGCCCTCCATGGCGTCGGCAATTTCAGCAGCCGCCCCTTCGATGTACTGCAGATCGGCTTCACCGCCCGGCAGTGACGGGGTTCCTACAGCCAGGATAACGATATCAGAGCGGCGTACCGACTCCTGAAGATCTGACGAGAAGGACAATCTGCCTTCACGCAGGTTCATTTCAATCAATGCCTCAATACCCGGTTCATAGATGGGGGATTCCATGCGGTTAAGCTTATTGATTTTCTCCTCATCCTTATCGACACAGATCACATGATTACCATTCAGCGTAAAGCATACGCCTGATACAAGACCGACATAGCCGGTACCGATAACTGCCAGCTTCATACAATCATCCTCCTTTTAGGAAATTAACGTAGGCTTGCTCTACATACTGCTTGAATTGCACCATAAATGCCTGTTCGTCGAACTTGCGGGCATGCCCCATAATCCGGCTGATATCCCATGCATAGGACTCCACTTCATTTATGGCCTTCAGTAAATCGTCAACCTCCTGGTGCTGGAAAAACACCCCGTTCACATAAGGCACAATCGTATCCAGTGCCCCTCCGGCCTGATAAGCAATAACCGGTCTGCCTGCAGCATTCGCCTCCAGCGGCGTGATACCGAAATCCTCTTCTCCCGGGAAAATAAAGGCCCGGCACTGTGACATCAGCCCAGTTACCTCGGCATCCTCCAGCCGGCCCAGGAAGGATACATTGCCTTTGGCCATGCCTTCCAGACGCTTGCGGTCCGGTCCGTCTCCGACGATGAACAGCTTCAGCCCGTTACGGTTAAAGGCCTCCACCGCGAGATCAATCCGCTTGTAGGATACAAGCCGCGAGACGATCAGATAGTAGTCACCGATGGAGTTGGAGCTGGAGAACCGCGCCGTATTGATCGGCGGGAAGATAATATCCGCATCGCGGTGATAATAGTTCTGGATCCGCGTCTTCACGACGGAAGAGTTGGCCACGAACTGATTGACATTTTTACTCGTCCGCTGATCCCAGGTCTTGAGCCGCTGCATGTAGACCTTCAGCAGTCTTTTGAACAGGCCGGAATTCGTTTGCCGCTCCATATACGTGTCATAATCCCAGGCAAAACGCATCGGTGTATGACAGTAGCAGAGATGGAACGTCGATTCGGGTACCTGAATGCTTTTCATAAAAGCGCTGCTTGAGCTCAGGACGATATCATACCCGCTGAAATCCAGATCACGGATGGCCATCGGATAAAGCGGCAGCACCCCTTTAAAATTGGTCTTCACTCCCGGAATTTTCTGCAGCCAGGAGGCTCTGATGTCCGCGTCTTTGAGGTTGTCGGTCAATCGGCTTCCGTTAAACACGGTTGTGAAGATCGGAGCCTCCGGATACATGTGGTGGAATACTTCCACTACTCTTTCCGCCCCGCCCATTTGGATTAAGTAATCGTGCGCTATCGCAATTTTCATGTAAATCATCCTCAAAGTTTTATGGAGCCGCATCATCAAGCAAGATCAGGTAGCCGCCAGCAGGCCTTTGTAATAATCAACAATGTCCTTGACGGTATTCTCGATGACAAAATGCTCTTTCACCCGTTTTGTTCCGTTCTCCGCCATCATTCTGCGCTCCTCGGGATGTTCCAGCATCCATGTGATGGACTCCGCGAGTATCCCGGCATCTCCGGGCTGGATCAGCATTCCGGTTACACCCGGCACTACGATCTCTACCGGACCGCCTTCATTGGAGGCGATAACCGGCAGTCCGGCTGCCATGCCTTCGACAATAACCTGGCCGAACGGCTCAGGCGTAACCGACGTATGAATCAGCAGATCGGCTTTTTGCATTAGTCCCTGTATGTCATCCACATGGCCCAGCAGGCTGACATTCGTCAGATCATTCTGCCGGATCGTCTGGATTAATTCCTGTTTGTATTCCTCTTCTCCGAACAGCGCATCACCGGCCAGCCAGAATTTCACTCTGCTGTCCTGCTTGAAGGCTTTGGCTGCCTCCAGCACGACATGCTGGCCTTTCCAGTGTGCCAGCCGTCCGACCAGCAGCACGTTGAAATCCTTCTGATCCTGTCTGCGGACACCCTCGCTGATTGCCTTGGCGAAGGCGGAGTAGACAACAAGTGTCTTTTTGGTCCGGGGCAGCTCAAGGGCGCTCAGTGTAGAGTGCGAATTGGCGATAACCCCGTTCGGCAGCATGCGCGACATCGTCCGGATTGCCTTGGCCACCACCGGCTTTAAGTAAGGGGCCCCGATATGATCCCGGATATGCCAGATCAGCGGAACGCCTGCCTTTTTGGCGGCAACTGCACCGTAAAACGCTGATTTCAGCGAGTTGGTATGCACACAGTCCACCTTCTCCCGCTTCAGCAGCGGAGCCAGCCTGCTGCCGTAAGCCAGCAGCTTGAAGGCTGCAGCCGGAGCACCGAGATTGACGGCGTTGCGGCCGCGGCTGCGGATGCTCTCATCCAGCGGAATCACGCGGACATCAATGCCCTTTTCACGCAGCCGGTCGGCAAGTGCACCCTCTTCGGCCAGAATAACGAGCGGCTCCACATTTTCACCGATGTTGGTGAGAATGTTGAACAGGGCAACCTCTCCTCCGCTCCACTTGGCGGTGTGATCGATATAGGCGACTTTTAGCATCCTGCGGCCACACCCTTTCCCAAAGTCTGCAGAAATACTGATTCGACCTGATCACCGACATGCTGCCAGGTGTACTTCTCCAGCACATGTCCCCGGCATTCCTCCCGGGTCGGCAGCAGCTTGCGGTTGCTGAGCATATGGATCATGCCCTCCGCCATATCCTCGCTGGCTGCGCTCTTGAACAGCAGCTCCGGCCGGAAGCCCTGGAGAATCTCCTTGTTGCCGCCTACCGGGGTAGCCATAACCGGCAGCCCGGAAGCCAGTGCCTCGACGGTAATCAGCCCGAAGCCCTCCAGCGCCTGTGAGGGAACCACGAACATGTCAGCGGCCTGGTAATAAGACGCCAGCTGATGATCGGGAATATATCCGAGCAGCCGGACCTTGTTGCTAAGGCCGTAATCGGCGATTTTTTCTTCCAGCTCGCCGCGCAGCGGCCCTTTGCCGCCGATCAGCAGAATCGCATTCGGGAAGCGCTCCGACACCTGCTTCCAGGCCTCAAGCAGCTGCAGCAGCCCCATGCGGTTCATCAGCCGCCGCACGGTCAGAACGGTGGTTGCCCCCTCGGGCAAATTCAGCGTCCGCCGTACCGCCAGCCGGTTATTCGCCGGGACAAAGCGTTCTATATTCGCTGCTCCCGGGATGACAACGATCTTGTGCAGCGGTACTCCGTGCAGCTGATGCAGCGTGTCGCGGAAGTACTCACTCAGCACTATAAATTTATCAGCCAGCTTATAAGCCTTGCGTTCGATGGATTTGGCAATGGTTGTCTTGACCCGGTGCTTGATGCCCTGGCCTTCAATCTTCATCTCTTCATTCCACGGCCCGTGGAAGGTCATGATGACCGGAATGCCCCGCTTCTTTGCCTCAATTGCCGGCCCGACGCCGTAAGGAGCAAAATGCGAGTACAGAATATCGATGCGCCCGCTGCCGCTGCCCATCAGATCAGCCGCTTTGCGCTGGAAGGCATCCTTGCGCTTCCAGATCGTCTCCTTCGGATCACCCGCATTGTGGATGATCAGTTCCTTGGGAGTCGGCGGTGTCTCCTGGCTGCAGATCAGCGCATGCACCTGGTTGCGTGTGGAGAGCTGCTCGCAGACAGATTTGAAATACGTGTTAAGCCCGCCGGGCTGCAGCGAAGGCCAGCTGAGGCCGGTCGTCATAATGTTCAGTCCGTCACTGTACGGCATAGCTTCTCTCCCCCTTCTTCCCTTTCTCCGCCTGACCCTGCGCATTATGCCGGGCCAGCCTGCCGGAGCTGGTTAATTCGTAATGCTTGAAGCCGACCATGAATTCATACATCACCCAGAATACGGATACCGCAAATCCGGAAATGCCTTTCTTGAACAGGCCATGCAGGAAGTACTTCTGCAGGAAGCGTGCCGGCGGCCGGAGCAGCAGGTTTCTAAGCTTGAACGGCTTGCCGTTCTCGAACGCAGCCTGTGCTTCCAGATCGGTGTATTTGTTGAAGCGGGCCACATGATCGTTGATGCTGCGGAAGCCCTGATGCCAGAGCACACCGTTCAGCTGAACCGTCCGCTCCTCCTCAACCTCGGGCATTTCATGCACCAGAGAGTTACGGATGCCGTACGCCTTGCGGTTGTACAGGCGGACCAGGTACTCTCCTTTATCCAGCCATCTGCCCAGGAAATCACCGATCCGGTACAGCGAAAAGGCTACCCCACGATCCGTCAGACCGGGCTTGCGCTGCAGAATATCCTGTGCCAGCTCATCGCTGACCACTTCGTCGGTATCAATCAGGAAGACCCAATCATGGACGGCGCGTTCCACTCCGAATTCCCTTTGTTTGGCATATCCGGGCCATGGGTTGACGTATACCCGGCAGCCGAGGCTTTCTGCCAGCTGCACCGTCCCGTCCTTGCTTCCTCCGTCGATTACAACTACCTCGTCGGCGAAGGGCCGGCAGGACTGAATTGCTTTGGATATGCGAACTTCGTCATCCTGAGCAATGATGACAACCGATATCGGGTAACTGCCCGGGCTGCCAAGCACGCTTGTTACTGAATCCATGAAGGTCTCCTCCTTTACTTGGGTGGTCCGGTGTGTGCCGTCGCTGCGGGAAATGTTTGGGCTTCCGATCGCTGTTGTTTTCTAATTTCTTTATCAGGCTGCTGTTAGCAGTTGGAATTAGAAAACAAAGGCGAACACTTCGTTTCTACAGCTCCAAACTTTCCCTCCGCTCCGTCATACACCGTCCCTTGGTTATTTAGCTGCTAAGTGCCCGCATCGTATCCTCTGCCCGCTGCAAAACACAAAATCACTTAACTGCTAACTACTGGTGTCCGCTGGTTTCTTGCGGATGTAAGAATTCATCGTTGTCTTCATCCATTGGATGTCCTCCCTGCTGATCAGCAGGCGGGGAAGCTTAACCTTAAGGTTGTATCTGATATTTAGAATAATGAACAGGAAGCGCAGGATGGCCGACAACAGCATCGCTACCCCTGCTCCGAACAATCCGAACTTCGGCACCATCAGGAAAAGCATCGGGATTACCAGCAGCAGTCCCACCCCCTGCAGGATAGAGACAAACTTCGGTTTGCCGAGCGCCATAAAGGCCTGGGCCAGAATCAGTGTGCCTCCGCTGATCGTTACCTCCAGCAGCAGCAGACGGAACACCGTCAGCGCTGTGTTGAATTCCTTGCCGTACAGCAGCGGAATGACTAAGGGAGCTACCAGCATGAGGAACAGCGCGCCAAGCAGGGTGCAGGTGGTGCTGATCCGGAAAGCCTTGAAGGTCAGCGAGATCGCTTCATCTTTCGAAAGCTCGGAGGCTTTCGGGAACAGCACCACAGTAATCGAATTCGAGAAGAAGTTGACCATCCTGGACAGGCTGACTGCTACTGCATACAGCCCCAGATCGGCCGGCCGCAGCAGGCCGGCGATAATGATCTGGTCAATGTAAGTAGAGAACTGGCCGAGCAGGTCATTACCGTAAGAGCCGAGCCCGTAAGTAAACAGCCTTTTAAAATTACGGTAGGTGTCCCTCATTTTGACTCTGTAGGTACGCAGCAGCAGCAGTGTCATCCAGATGAACAGCGGCACTGACGGGATCAGATAAGCCAGCGCGGTCGTGTATGGATTCATATTGCCGGTTACAATCAGAATGCCGATGACTGCCAGTGTCAGGAGCGGAACCAGATACCGCTGCCAGTTGAAGGTCTTGTAGTCCCCTCTGAACTGAAAGGCTGCGTTATTGATCTGCGAGACTACAATCAACGGGCACAGGATCATGGACACTTGCGCGAACAGCACAACCTCGGAGCTGAAGGAATCAAGCCAGTACGGCAGAACGAAAATCCCAATAGTCATCGCCGCTATCCCGAAGCCAAGGCCGATCAGCAGTGCCACCCGGTAAAGGACTCCGGCATCATCGGGGTTCTTCTTGGCGTTGTAGATCAGCGCCGACGGAATCCCGAAGCTCATACTGAACGCCAGGAACTGTGACCAGTTCACCATCGCCGTCTGTTCCCCGCGGCCGGTCGGCCCGAGGTAGCGGGCGGTCAGCACACCGGTCAGCATATTGACCAGCAGGATCAGCACGCTGACCATCATCGTTTTGACTGCCGCCGAGCTGTTGTTCTTGCTCTTGGTAAACCGTTTGAGCGAGGACCAGACCGTGCTAGTGGGAAGTGATTTGGCGTTCGACTGCTGCATGCGGTGTTCCCTTCTTTCTGCTTTCAATAATCTCTTTGGCGCCGAGGCCAAGGCCAATCAGCATCCAGATCAGGTAGCCCTTTAATCCAGGGAAGCCGTTATCGGACAGCAGGCTGACTACCGCTCCTGTCCAGGCCGCCAGTGAAAGCCTGGCGTACGGCTGAAAGCTGTCCTTGCTTGTGACCCTGAGGGCAATCTCCTTGATCACTGCGCCAAGTGCCCCGAAGAAGAACAACGCCCCAAGTACACCAAAGGTAAGCAGCAATGCGATAAACCCGTTATCCATATTGCCGTACTCCCCAAGCTCTCCGCCGTTCCCCAGCTTGGTACTCTGCCCTACACTGCCTATCCCCTCGCCGACGGGATTGGAGGCTACGAGCGGCACCATGTTCTGCCAGAGGGCCAGACGTTCATTGTAGGAGTGATCCTCCTGGACCGAGGTCAGCGTCTCCATCCGTGCGACCAGCCCTTCTGCTCCGGGAAGCTTGGGAACGATCCAGAACAGCGCGGCGGCAACAAAGCCCAGCTGGAGCAGTGTCTTCCATTTGCCTTTGGACGGAGAGGAAGCGATGTAAACCAGCAGCATCACCAGCAGCACCAGCCAGGCGGAACGGACCAGGGTGGTCAGCAGGCAAATTACGACGAGCAGTACGCCGATCCAGCGCAGCGTTCCCTGCCATTTCCGCTCCAGTACCATCGGTACCAGGGCAAAAACCAGGAAGGTAGCGGCCGGTCCGGGCGAGTTCAATGTGGAGAACACCCGGACTTCCAGCGGATACGGTGTTCCAATGGAGATCATATCCGCGTTCCGCATCCAGAAAGCATCCCATGGCGGAACGGTCAGATACTGGATGATCCCATAGGCGGCTACCAGTACAGCAATGTTGGCAAAAGCGTACAGCAGCCGGTCAATATCCTTCGGTGTAAACCTCGTTACTGCAAAATAAGGAATCAGCAGCAGCGGTACGATGTAATTGGCCAGATCGTACACAGAGCCTACTCCGTTCTTCGCCAGCCCGATGATGGCGCCGTAAGCCAGCGCCACGGAGAACAGCAGGAGAATCCGGGTCGATGATTTGCGGATCCGGTGAATCTCACGCAGCACCGGAATAGCAAGCGTAGCTCCCGTCAGCAGCGGTGCCAGACTGAGCAGCGATACCGGGTGGTACACGCCCTCCGACCAATCCGCAATACGCCTTAGCTCCGGGGCCACCGCCCAGATAAGCAGCGTGTATGCGATCAGCTGCTTCGGCTTGAGCAGTGCCAGCAGGAAGGCGGGAAAGAGAAGTCCCGCCAGAATCGCTCCCTGCAGACTGTCGGAAGCACTGAGCTGCGCACTCGCAAACCCGATAACCAGCGGGATTCCAAGACATATGGCACAGATCAGCGCCATAGCCGCACCTGATTTCATGGCGCCCAGAGAGGGCAGCGATAGCCCGCTTTCTTTCTCCTCCGTCATCTTCCTTCCCCCTCCTGCCGGCAGCTTCATTATTCAAGGCTTCTGCCCTTCACTCTGTCCTTCTTGCGCAGCTCCTTGAGCAGCAGCACCAGGAATTGGGCATCGTCTACAAGATATCTTTTCCAGAGTCTTCCCGGCTCCTGGCTTAACCGCCAGAACCATTCCAGCCCTGTCTTTTGCATAAAGTCCGGTGCCCGCTTCACAGAACCGGAGAGAAAATCAAAGGTTGCTCCGACACCGATCGAAATCGGTGCCTGGTAGGAGTTGTAATGGCGGTAAATCCATTTCTCCTGCTTCGGTGCGCCCACTCCAACGAATACAATGTCAGGCCGGCTGTCCGTCAGCATCTTGATGATGTGCTGGTTCTCCTCCTCGTTATGCTCAAAGCCGTAGGATGGGGAATAGCAGCCGACAACATTGATTCCGGGATAAGCCGCTTTTAAATTCATCGTCGCCTTCTCAGGCACGCCTTCCGCCGAGCCCAGGAAGAACAGCCGGTACTTCCTTTGCTCAAAGGCATTGCCGAGCCGGCTGAACAGATCCGCACCGGATACCTTTTGCTTCAGCGGCTTGCCGAGCATCTTGGAAGCCCAGATCAGCGGCATGCCGTCTGCCACTACCGCACCTGCTTCAGAGTAAACGGTCTGGAATTCCTTGTCCTTGCGAAGCTTGATTACATGGTCGACATTGCAGGTCAGGATATAGGACTGGTTCCTCTCCTGAATCGTCTTGTCGATGTAATCCAGCAGGTCCATAAAGTCATAGTTATTAAAGTTAACATCGAACATATTCACTTGGTTCATCGTATCACTTCTTTTTGTGGGGAATCGGTTGGCTGTGAAGATCGATACAGGCAGTTCAGATACCAGCAGAACGGAATAATGAATTGGACCGTCGACAGCGTGTTGTCTGAAAATGAATAAATGAGAAACGCTGCAATCAATAGAGCATAATAAGGTCTGACCGGCGGAGCCAAAGCTCGATAAACTACAAGAAACACAGCCAATAAGGAAAGCAGCAGCAGGATGGCACCAATGTACCCTCCATCGTAGTAAAACCGGATGTACTCATTATGCGGAACTACAAATCCGTAATAGAGTGTACCGTCGTTGGCTACGGTGGCTGATCCAAGTCCACGGCCCGCCCAGGGTGAGCCGGCTGCCTTGTTCAGGAAAAACTCCCAGGCCTCTGTCCGGCCCGACAGGTCAATACCCGTGTCGGTGGCCCGCTCAAAGGAACGTTTTCTGAGGTTGTCAAGCTGCAGATACACTGCCCCTGAGAGTACAGCCCCCCCGCCCAGCAGCGGGACCAGGTACTGTGACTTGCCTTTTAAGTACTGGCGCGAGATATCGTAGAAATAATAGAGAACCATAGGCACGAGTGCCAGCATCGGCCCTCTCGTTCCTGTTCCAACCAGGATCAGGAAATTCAAGGCCAGTACGGTGTAGAAAAAGCGGATATGCTGCGGGCTGCGCTTGATCTCGATAAAGCAGACCGCCACGCCCATGAAGGCCAGCATCGCCAGATGCGGTGCAATGTTCGCTCCCTGCAGCCGTACAGCACCCGTGAATTCGACTGCCAGCAGGGAGTGCATGCCCGCAGCCTGCAGCAGAATCCCTAACCCGACACTGATTACAGGCAGCAGCGCCAGAATGCGGATCTGCTTGTCGGCCACCTCCTTCTTCCAGTTGATGAGAAGAAACACGAAGGGCAGCGACAATCCGATAAAGGCTTTTACCGCAATGGATGAGCTCATCTCCGGCAGCCAGACTGAGAAGCCGAAGGTGATGATCAGCAGTGTGAGCATGGCCCACAGGGGAGGACTCAGCTTGAGCCGCAGCCCGTTCACCAGAATGCAGGGTACCAGCAGCATCAGGATCATCAGCTTGTAGAGCGAGAGGATTTCGATACCGAACATGCCGCCGCTGAACAAAAAGTTGATCGAGACCGCCGTTGTCAAAAGCACGAAGTAACTAATGACGTCGGGACGTGAGATGGAGACAGTCAGTAAAATAATCAAGAGTACGGCCGCTACCGCAAATACCGGCTGGTAAATGACCGCGGTCCCCAGAAGAAGCGCGGACACGAGGTAGAGCATTCCGTATGGCAAAGCGTTTAATTTAGTGCCCCACTCAAAATTAGTCATTGTCTTCCCTCACCCCGCTGCAGATTCCCTCTTCCGGTTCCAAAACATGTGTAGCGTTCCGCGAATGCTCTCCAGGCGGCATCTGTTCAGCAGCTTTCTGCCCCGGCTTCTGGAGAAGATGGAGTCCGCCATCACATACACGATTTTGGCAGCCGTCTTGCCCAGCAGCAGCAGATTTCCCTTAAGTCCTTCGCTTTTCATGGCATTTGAGATGCCCTGGCTGTAATACCTTTTCATAATCCAGTCCTCGGTCAGGCGACCTGCAGCCACGAAATGGTCTACGGCCATCTGCGGATGATACAGGATAGTGTGTCCCTGCCGCTGCAGCTGTCCGAAGAGCCAGGTTTCTTCACCGGAGATAAGCGAATCGCCCTTTCTTCCCAGATCCAGCGGGAACAGGCTGATATCGAAGGCCGGCTTGCGCATCGCCATGTTGGCTCCGCACGGATGCAGCCGTTTCGGATATTCCCTGACTTTGTTGCCCAGATCAACGATAGTGTAAGGCAGCTCGAACGGCTTGATCAGCCAGTCCGGACGCTTGCTTTCGAAGATCGGGGCAACCTTTCCGCCCATGGCCATCACTTCCGGCCTTTCCTCAAAGGTGCTGATTATGGTTGTAATCCAATTCCGGCAAGGTATCGCATCATCGTCCAGAAAGGCAATGATCTGCGATTTGGAAGCCAGAATTCCTGTGTTCCGGGCCGCCGACAATCCCTGTACCGGCTCCAGAAGATAACGGATATCCATCTCTGCACCATGTGCTCCAATGAAGCCCTTGATCTCTGCTGCCGTATTATCCGGGGAATTGTTATCCACCACGATGATCTCGGCCCGATGCAGATTCTCAAGTCCGGTCAGCGACTGAAGGGTTTTGACCAGCAGCGCTGACCTGTTGTAGGTGCAGATAATAATGGAAACCTGTGGGATGTCTCCGTACTCAGTCATCGGCAATCACCCAATTCCCATATTTTTAATAAGCGTCCTTGGAACCGAGCAGCATCAGGCCGGTTTTGAAAATAATCTTCAGATCCAGCATCGTGCTCCGGATATGGATATAAGTCAGATCCAGCTGCACCATTTCGTCAAAGCCGACACTGTTTCTGGCATTTACCTGCCAGTATCCGGTGCAGCCCGGTGTAACGAGCAGCCGCTGCTTGTCGTAATCCGTATACTGCGCCACCTCTTCAACGAGCGGAGGACGGGGGCCGACCAGACTCATGTGGCCCATCAGCACGTTCCAGAGCTGAGGCAGTTCATCGATGCTCGTCTTACGGATGAATTTTCCGATCCGGGTGATCCGGGGGTCATTCTTGATCTTGAACATTGCCCCGCTCACTTCGTTATAAGCCATCAGATTGGCCTTCAGCTCCTCGGCGTTAGAAACCATGGATCGGAATTTATACATCGGAAACTGCACCTCGTCCTTGCCCACTCTGTTCTGCCGGAAAAACACTTTGCCTTTGGGATCCTCCAGCTTGATCAGGATGGCCACAAGGGCGAATAGCGGCAGCAGTACGAGAAGGCCAAGGGCGGAGAAAAGAATATCAATGATCCGCTTCATTACCAGATAGGAATCCATCCCTTTGCTTCCTTCTTTGGCATGCAGCATGTAAAGTTTCGGCAGGACGGCCTCGTAGTCTTCCGGCAGTTTTTGCATGCTCATTTTCTCCTCATTCCTCCTAAAAGTTTAAAAATATTTTTAGCTGCTGAGTGTGGTTTGTCCGGCTTTGCTGAGCCATTCCGCCATTGCATCCATTACCGGGTAACGGAGATCATCACTCTGGAGGGCAAATTCCAGTGTAGTGAGGATGTAGCCAAGCCGTTCGCCGACATCGTATCTGGTTCCGTCAAAGTTATAAGCGTAAACCCGTTCGCTCTGATTCAGCTTCTGGATGGCGTCCGTAAGCTGGATTTCACCGCCGGCACCTTTTTCCTGCAGATCGAGGTACTTGAAAATTTTTGGAGTAAACACGTAACGTCCCATGATTGCCAGATTGGATGGGGCTGTACCCAGCGGCGGCTTCTCCACAAAGTTGTTAACCCGGTAGAGCCGTCCGTCCTGGAGGTCAGGTTCGATAATCCCGTAACGGTTGGTGAACTCATCCGCGATCTCCTGTACTCCGATAACCGAGTTCTGTGTTTCCTCGTACTGGTCGATCAGCTGCTTGAGGCAAGGGGTTTTGCCGGTTACGATGTCATCGCCAAGCATAACGCCGAAGGGCTCGTCTCCGATAAAGCGGCGTGCGCACCATACGGCATGCCCCAGGCCCATTGCTTCCTTTTGGCGGATGTAGTGGATTTCTACTTTAGAGGAACGCTGAACCTCTTTGAGCAGCTCCAGCTTGCCATCCTCCAGCAGTCTGGATTCCAGCTCGAAAGCATTGTCAAAGTGATCTTCAATCGCCCGCTTGCCTTTACCGGTAACGATAATAATGTCCTCTATACCGGAAGCAATGGCTTCCTCCACGATATATTGGATGGTCGGCTTGTTGATGATTGGAAGCATTTCCTTAGGCATAGCCTTTGTGGCAGGAAGGAAGCGCGTTCCTAGCCCAGCTGCAGGGATAATTACCTTCTTTACCTTTTTCATCGCACTTACCTCCTGATCGTTATGTGTGGGATTTGAGACTTAAGGGACTCTACCTGGCCTGGTTCATGGCAATGCCAAGAATATTGGACCCGCTCTGCTCGAGCAGCGTCTTCAGCTTGCGGACCGCTTCGCGTTTGGTTTTGCCGTGCCTGGCCACCAGGATTACTCCATCAGTATGCGGGGCAAGGATACGGGCATCACTGTATTCAACTGCCGGAGGCGTGTCTAGCAGGATCAGATCAAAGCTGCTTTTCAGCTCCTCCAGCAGAGCGGTCATTTTGGGATTACCCAGCAGATCCGGCGGGCTGATGCGTGTCTTGCCTGCCGGAATGACAGCCAGATTAGCCAGATTACCGTATACGGCAATATCCTTGGCTTCCTCCTGACCGCTGAGGTAAGCGGCAAGTCCTTCACTGCCCTCTACCTCAAACACCGCATGCAGTCCCGGACGCCGCATATTGCAGTCTATAACGGCTACCTTCTTGCCGTCCTGAACAAAGGATACGGCCAGATTGGACAGAACCGTCGTCTTCCCCTCTCCGCCTTCGGCAGAGGTGAAGAGAAGCACCTTGCCGCTGTCCCCTCCTGTCAGCCCGAGCTGACGGATATAGGTGCGCAGCGAGCGGAAGGATTCGGAGATATGTGAGGACGGGTTCAAGTCTGCAATCAAGCTTTTATTCAGCCGTAACATAAGCACCCTCCCCTACTCTTGCATCGGCATTACCTGCTTTGCCCAAGTCACGCTTGCGGATGACCGGAATGCTGGCAATGACCGGCAGTCCAACGTCAAACTCTGCTTCCTTCTCCGTGCGAAGGGTTCCATTCAGCGTTTCCAGCAGCAGGATGATTCCGATAGCAGCCATAAGTGAAACGACAAAGCTGATGATCAGATTCATGGCTACACCGCCGTTGGTCGGTGCCGGAACATCGGCCGGATCAGCGGGAGTCAGGAAAGTAACATTGTCCAGCATCATCAGTGACGGCAGGCTGCGGATGAAGCTTTGCGAAACCGCGTTTACAATGTTCGCCGCCGTGCTGTAGCTTTCGTCCTGCACACTCAGATTGATGACCGAGCTTTTCTCAGAGGATCTTACCTGCAGCTTTGCGGCAAGCTGTTCTTCCGTGAGGCCAAACTCAGGATGATCAGCCACAACACTGCTGAGAATTGCGGGGGACTTCATAATTTCCTTGTAGCTCTCGATGAGGTTCAGGCTGAAGTTCAGGTTGTTGAGATTGTTGCTCTCGGGTACATTTGCGGTATTGTTGACCAGCAGCTGTCCGGAGGCGGAGTAGACGGGTGTAACGAAGTTCTTGCTGACATAGAAGGTGGTGGCACAGGAGATTAATACAAAAATCGTGATCAGCCAGAGCCTCTTCTTAATCAGGTTAATGTAATCTAAAATCGTCTTTTCCACAGTAACCCTCCTTCCGCATTCATTACGTTCTGAAAGCATTCATGAAAGTTTCAGATATCTTGTGTTTTATTCTATCAATCTGTACGGGTTGCCACATGGCTCCTCCCATCACTTTAATGTTCACTTTCGAGGGATTGAAATTGGTGCATATGCAGGGCAGAATGGTATACTTTAGTACCATATCCGGCTGAAAAGCCTCCGAAAGGATGGAAGCTAAGCCGACGGCAGCCATAAACCTCCCCTTATATAGAAGAAGATTACCTACATCGCACGTTAGATTTATTGAAAAAGAGTGCACAGAAACAGCCCGGGTCTTTACGAAAAGACCCGGGCTGTTTCTGTAATATTCTTACTGTTACACAAAAAAACACGGACAATCCTGTCCGTGTTCTGCTGCTATAAAAGTTATAAAGTGCTGTTAATCATAGGACATTTCGTACTTAGTCAGTCCAACTGCATTAGCATACAGCGCCGCCTGTGTCCGGTCTGCAACCTGCAGCTTCGCAAGAATCTGGCTTACATGCTTCTTAACAGTGAATTCACTGATGAACAGGCGCGAAGCAATGTCCTTATTGCACGCACCCTGGCCGAGTTCAATCAGCACTTCCTTTTCCTTGGGTGTCAATTCATCGGTAGGACTGCTGCCGCTCATCCGCATCTTATCTTCCATCAGGCCGGGATCATAATACTTGCGGCCCTTGTAGACCAGCTGGATCGCAAACAGCAGCTCCTCCGGCAAGGCTTCCTTCAGCACATATCCGTCAACCAGTACCTCTTCCGCTTTGAGGAAGTCTTCCCGGCTGGCCGAGGAGGTGAGCAGGATGAACTTGCTGGTAAGTCCGCGCGCCCGTGCACTCTTGATGACATCAAGGCCCGACTCGTCCGCCAGCCGCAAATCAATCAGCACAAGATCAGGCTGTGTCTCTTCGATAACCAGAAGAGCCTCCTGGCCATTCGTTGCTTCGCCTGCAAAGTGCAGATTAGGCTGCATGGAGATGACCGCTGCCAATCCTCTTCTCACCAACGGGTGATCATCAACAATGACGATATTCACTTGAATGACCTCCTGCCTAAAGTTTATGCATTCTTTAATTCAGCCACGCCGACAGGTATCGAAATTGAAATTTTGGTGCCTGCATTCTCGCTGCTGGAGATATGGAACTCTCCGCCCAGCGACTGAGTCAGATATTGCATATTCTTCATGCCAAGCCCGCCGGTGGTATCTTCAGACGTAGTCCACAGCAGATCCGTATCGAAACCGATTCCGTCGTCTGTAATAGACAGTCTGATCCATTTAGGCTTCAGTGACAGCTCAACATCCACCCGGCTGGCCGCACCATGACGTATGGCGTTGCCTGTCGCTTCGGATATAATCCGGAAGAGTGCCTTGTGGTAAGGATAAGGGAGGCTGAAATCATCCCCCGTTATTTTCAGTTCAATCTCCACATCATTGAGCCTCGACAGGCTCTTGAGATGTGATCTGACCATCCCCAGCCAGGTTGGTCCGCCGCTCTTCTTGGAGCTGAGGCTGTAAATCGTTATCCGCAGCTCCTTGGCAACCCGCGTTGCCGAGTCATGAATCAGGTCAATCTGCTCCTCAAGCTCGGAGTCGGACATTTTACGCCAGGTCTGCTTCAGCGAATGGGTTGCGTACACAATGCCGAACAGGCTCTGCGATACGCTGTCATGCATTTCATCGGCGATCCGGTTCTGCTCATTCGTGATGATCAGACGGTTCTCGATGACACCCAGCTCATGCCGCTCCAGAATAATCGCACTCAGCTCTGACAGAAACATCAGCTGCTGAATGTACCACCTGCGTCCCTCAAGTCCCTCCGAGGATTCCAGCTTCACGCCGATCATACCGACAAATCGGGTGCTCATTCTTACCGGCATCAGCAAAAAGTCGCCAAGGCCAGGCATACTCTTGAACACCGGCTCACGCTGCAGCCTCCATTCGTGCTCATGCTTTTCCAGCTCTGTGAACAAAAAACGTTCCTCTTCATGCTGCCATCCGGTCTGCCGGCTCTGCGGGGCAGGCTCACCGCTTTTTTTGGCAAACCAGAATAAGGCCTTATCCAGCTTGGTCAGCTTCACCACGTAATCGGTAATGACCTGGCCAATGTTCATGAAGTCATGCTGGCTGGAGGTTTCGACGATGTGATAGAGCGATTTAATATGCTCCATGGTTTCGTTGGTCCGCGCGTTCGCTTCTTCCCGCTGCCGCTTGATCCTGTTAACCATCTGCATTACTATAACCGCAAGAACCAGGGCTAGAAACAGGTTACCGTTCTGCAATACTGCATCCGTTACCGATTTGCCCGCAGAATTAACAAATATATAGCAAAAGCCGGTTACAATAACAATATAGCTCAGCAGCAGTCCCCACCCGAAATACATGGATAACGATCCTGCCGCGATAAGAACAGGGTTAAGCACGTAAAGCTTGAATACACTGTCAAAACCGCCTGTCAGTAAGGTCAGTGCAATAACGCCAGCCATCTCTATGCTGACTGCGAGCATCAGAACCCGCGGTCTGGTCCGGAGCCTCCGGTAAGTAATTACGAATGCTTGTGCAATTAAGAAAAGCGAGACGATTAATAGGGATTTATAAATGACGGAAGGCCCCGTATGGTCCAGGAGGTACATCAGAGATGTGAGGGACAAAGAAAAGTATCTGTAAAAAGCAATCATTTTGTCTTCCGCGGTTGTTTTGATTTTCATCCCACCACCCTATTCTCCACCTTTTTTGGAAAATGCGAGCTTATCAAAGCCTTGTTTAAAAGCATCATACATGAGAAAAATCACAATAACAAGTTTCTATGTTTATTGACAACGTTTTCTTTTCAAATAAATAACATTGCGACCTAATTTTTTTGAGGAATTTATTATATTTTTATTCGTCACATCTAAAACTAGTACAGCCGATCTTTATTTGCCTGCCGCAAGCATGCCAAACAGCCTGTCCGGCGGCGGACAGGCTGTTTGGCATGCGGCAATATCGGCTGCTGGCATATACGGATAAGGTAATACTTATCCGGATACTGCCGGCCCGTGCTGCGGCTGTTTAATATTACAAATACAAATCTGGTACCGCTGCTCCCCGACGATATGATAACCGGTGGAAAGCACACGGACAGTATGATTATTACGCACATCAACCTTATGGAGACTACGGCAGGAAATGCAGTAAAATTCGCTCATGATTTCATCTCCGGCATAGCATAGTTAGAAAGCACTAAAATTTTTGTTAATATTATCTAAATAATAGCACCCCATTTTTATGAGTGTCAACATAAATCAGCATAATCCGACAAAATTCTGCTATTTACTCCGTTGTAATCTGCTAACGGATATTGCTGCGGCAGAGCTGCGGGGAGAGGCCCATGTATTTCTTGAACAGTCTTGAGAAATAAAACGGGTCAGTGTAATGCAGCATGCCCGAAATCTCCTTGACCTGCAGGGAGGTGTTCAGCAGCAGATGCTTTGCTTCTCCCATTTTGAGCCTGTGGACATATTCATGCAGCGGATAGCCGCTGCTGCTGCGGACCAGCCGGCGCAGGGTGGACATGGACATATGGTGCTTTGCAGCCAGCTCTGCCAGGTCAGGCTGCTCATAGATGCAGGCTTCCAGATCACCGCGGATGAGCTGCAGAGCGCCGGGCTGCCAGAGCCGTGGATGGTCCCGGACTGCGAAAGAGCATTCCAGCAGCATAGCCTCCAGCCGCAGCGCAGCCCGGTCTGCATCAGCGGGAACGCCCCCGTCCATTAGCTCCAGAACCTCCTCAAAAAAATCCGCGAGCCCGTGGAGCCCTCCGGCCTGAAATACGCTTCCGCCTGCTATAAGCCCTGCCTCCAGCCATTCATCCGTCCGGCTTCCTGTAAAATTGATATAGTATTCATCCCAGCTCCCGCCGGGAGGCGGACCATAGCTGTAGCTGCAGCCGGGCCGGAAAAAGAACAGGCTTCCATCACCAGCCTTCTGGGGAGTGCCTCCATTCTCGGAAATGCTCCCTGAACCCGATACGATATAGACCATGGCCCAGTGGCTGAACACCACCTGCCTGCGGAACAGCGTTCTGCCCGGCAGATGACCGGCCTGCCCGATCCGGATGGACTTCAGCCTGAGCATGGATGCATCCAGCTTCGGATCTATGATCCTGACCGGATAAGGGCTGATCATATAATCCATGACCTTGGGCATATGCTCTATTCCTCCTCCTGTTTCAGCATGCTATCGTTAAATATGTTGATCATATTCTACATGAATAAGAGGTGTCCCAGCTATGCCGGAAATCTGTGCCCTGCAGCTTCTGCCCCGCCCCCAGACTATTACCGTATCTGAAGGACTATTTCGTATCCCGCAAAGAGGCGCTATTACTATCGCTCCAGCAGAGAAGCATGACGTACTGCCCGCTGCCCGCAGGCTTCAGCAGGTAATCAGCCAGCTGCTGCAGCTCAGTCTGCCGCTGTCCGTCGGCTCCCGCCCTGCCATCCAGCCGGCGGCCAGCTTCATTTACAGTCCGCTGCTCCCTGCTCAGGGCTACGAAATTGCAGCCGGAGCGGACGGTATCGCAATAACCTACAGTACTCCGGAAGGAGCCTACTATGCTGTAGCTACACTGAAGCAAATACTGGAGCAGTGCGGCAGAGAGCTGCCTTTCCTGCTCATCCGCGACCAGCCGGATTTTGCCGCCCGCGGCCTGATGCTTGATATCAGCCGCAATAAAATCCCAAAGCTGGAGACTCTACTGAAAATTGTTGATTTAATGGCTGACCTGAAGCTCAATCAGCTGCAGCTATATATAGAAGGTTCCCCGTTTGCCTATGAGTCCTTTCCCCAGGTCTGGGAGCTGGAAACACCTGTTACGGGCGATGAAATACTCCGACTGAATGCCTATTGCCAAGAGCGTTTTATCGAGCTTGTGCCTAACCAGAACAGCTTCGGCCATATGGAGCACTGGCTGACCCGTCCGGAATTTAACCATCTGGCGGAAATTCCCGACGGCTTCATGCTCCCGGAGAATATGTATGACCACGACCTGTATCCGGACGGCCTGTTCATGCAGCCGGGCACATTCCGTACAGAGCACCCCGGGGTTCTTGAGCTTCTGGGAAAAATGTACGATGATCTTCTGCCCTACTTCACTTCTGCGCAGTTCAATGTCGGCTGTGATGAAACTTATGAACTGGGGCTTGGACGGAGTAAAGCCCTTGCCGATTCCGGGGGCAAGGGCCGGCTGTACCTGTCCTTCCTGCTTGAAATTCATAAGCTGGTCACCGCCCGGGGGAAAAAGATGCAGTTCTGGGGAGATATCATACTCCAGCATCCTGAGCTGATCCCCCTTCTTCCGAAGGATATTATTGCGATGGAATGGGGCTACAGTGCGGAGCATCCCTTTGCAGCAGATACCCTGAAATTCCGCGAGGCACAAATCCCCTTCTATGTCTGTCCCGGTACAAGCTCCTGGAATTCGCTGACCGGCCGCACGGATAACATGCTGGCCAACCTGCGCAGCGCAGCTGTACACGGCAAGGCGAACGGCGCGATCGGCTACCTCATCACCGACTGGGGTGACTTCGGCCACTGGCAGCATCTGCCGGTCAGCTATGCCGGTTACGTCTACGGGGCTGCGCTGGCCTGGGGTGCCGAGAATAACCTGGAAGCCGATACGGCAGGATACCTGAACCGCTCGATCTTCCGTGACCGTTCGTCCGGGATCGGTCAGCTGCTGCTTGACCTCGGCAATTATTACAGGCTGGAATCCGGAGCCCTGCGGCCCAATGATTCCGAGATGTCCATGCTGCTGCGCAGCCGGCTGGACAATATGGGAATTGCCGGCAAGCTTAGTCCAGAGCAGCTAGATCAGCTGGAGGCGTATATTCTCGGCATTGAGGGCCGCCTGGAGGAGCTGTCCTTAGCCTGCGAGGACGCAGAGCTTGTCATGCTGGAGCTGGAGAACAGCATCCGTTTTGTGAAGCATGCCGTGCAGCTCGCCCGGATCAAGCTGAAGCTTGCCGGAGCGCCGGATACGCTTGATCCGGCTGTTATCCGCAGGCAGATCAGCGATCTTGAGCTTCTGCTGCACGAATACCGCACACTTTGGATCCGCCGCAACCGGCCGGGTGGACTTACGCAGAGCGTCAGCAGACTGCTCAGCCTCAAGACAGATTATGAAGCGCTGCTGCTCAGCCTCACGGAGCATACAAAGAATTGACCTGCAGCAATAAGCAGCCGGATCTCCTCCGGCTGCTCTCATGTTTCTCTTCCCGGCGTATGCCTTCTATCCCGCAGGAAATCTTCCCGCACTTCCTCATACTGGTTCACCAGCATTTCACGTTCCCTGCGCTCATGCGCTTCCCGCATTTCGTTCTCCGGCCCCCCAGCTTCATCCTCGCTTATCGTCCAGATATCCGAGAACAGGTAATCCCTGACTTCAACCACTGTTCCGCCAAGTCTTCCGCCCTGCCAGAGCAGTCCGCCACGCGTGCGGATTACCGCACGGCCGTCGGGTGTAGCGGCTGTCTGCCCGATGCGGATCTGCGCCAGCATCTGCCCGAACGTATACCATTGCATCTGTCTCATCCCCCTTCAGGTTCTCATTGAAAAAGACGTTATTTCAGCATACAATCAAAGCATCAGTCAGCTATAGATTTACAGACCATCCTAATAGTGACAGGGGACAAGCCGATGGAATGGCTGAACGATTATGAGCTGGAGCTTCAAGCCGTTTTTCAGGAATGTAAAGCAGCCATTGCCGGATTTCCGGAGCCGCTGGGCTCCCGGGGGCTTGCCTATCTTGAGCAGTTCGATGTGTTCCGGGCCCGCAGCAAAAAGAATTACATCTGCTACCTGCTTCCGTTCTGGCTCCGCAGGGAATGCGGGCTGAGCCCGGAAGAGACGCACATCATGTCTACAGGGAATGTCCTGCTGATGCTGTACTTCTTCCTGCAGGATGATCTGATGGATAACCGGCGCAGCTCGGCGGCGGAGCTGCTGCCGCTGGCCAATCTGCTGTATTCAGAGTTTCTTGACCGCTACCGCCCGCTTTTCCCTGCAGAATCCTCCTTCTGGAGCCACTTCAAGCGTTATCTCTTCGAATGGTCAGACAGCGTCAGCAATGAAGCCTCAGGCGACTACTATTATAACGACCGCAGCCGGATTGCCGGCAAAGCAGCTCCACTCAAGCTTTCAGCAGCAGCCGCACTGCTGCTCACCGGCCTTGCGTCCTCAATTCCGGCTGCAGAAGAAGCAGTGCAGGAGGTGCTGATTACGCTGCAGATGCTCGATGATTACGAGGACTGGGAAGAGGATCTGGAGGAGGGCAGCTATAATTGCCTGCTGGCACTGGCCCGCAGGCATCTGTATCCTGACCATCCCCAAGCCGGGATTACTGCCGCCGAGGCCAGGAATTTCATCTATACAGCCGGAGGTCTCAAGACGTATGCAGCTGCCGCGGCGGACAATCATGAACGGCTGCTCGCCGGCACCTTCCGTATTTCCGGCCTGACCGCCTTCCATCAGATGCTCGCGGACAATCTTCAGAGAATCGCGGCAGCAGTTGAAGCGGAAAAAGAGCAGCTTCTGGGCGGCGGATTACAGTATTGGCTATCTAAACATATGAAAAGCCAGGAATTCTTTGAAAATTCAGCTAACAACCAAAAAAAGTCATAGATTGTAATAAAATGCTATGGTATGCTAACGGGGTAATCAAACCATTTGGGGAAGGGTGATTGTTGTGTCAGAGGCAATTTTTAAGAATCAGGTGATTCAGAAGGCATGGGAGGATCCGGGTTTCAAACAGAAACTGCTAGTCAATCCAAAAGAAGCCCTCCGGGAAGCACTAGGTATTGATCTGCCCGACCATATTACGCTCAAAACGGTAGAGGAAGGCTCCAACGAATTCTACCTGGTCATTCCGCCCAGCCCGTCCTCCGGTGTTATGAAGACGGATGTCACCCCCCTCGGTTCCTGGTAAGCCTACATCACGCTCCTGACCTCACAGGGAGTCTGAACCCCCCGGAGCCTCTGCCAGCGGCAGAGTCGTAACGGTTTCGGTTCCGGCTCCCTTTTTGCTTTCGAACCGGACCTCGCCAGCCATGGCTTCAATGATCCGGAAAGTAACCATCAGTCCAAGGCCTGTTCCCTTCGTTTTATTCGAGAAATACGGTTCACCGAGCCGGTTCAGCACCTCCTGGTCCATCCCCTCGCCGTCATCCTGGATATGAATATACACGTATGGACCGACACCATAAGCGATCATATGAATCGTGCCTTCATCCCCCAGCGACTCAATGCTGTTCTTGATAATATTGATGAACGCCTGCTTGAACTTGGAGGAGTTGCCCTTTACCCACAGGCCCTCTCCGGCCTCCATGATCATTTTGCCCCCGTTTAGATGACACAGCGGCAGCATAATACTCTCGATATGCTTAAATTCCTCCCTGACATTAAGGATGGAAATCTGCTCAAATTCCGGCTTGGCAAAGGTCAGGAAATCGGTAATGATATTAGCCGCACGGTCCAGCTCGCTAAGCGCCATCGATAAATACTGCGCTTCACTGCCGCTTGCCTTCTCGCTGAGAAGCTGAAGGAACCCTCTTGTCACCTGCAGCGGATTGCGCACCTCATGAGCAACCGAAGCCGCCAGCTCGCTGATAATTTCCATTTTTTCGGAACGTTGAAGCTCATTGTTGAACAGCTCCAGCTCCTGTGAATACTGCACTACCTGCCGGTGGTTCAAGGCCAGCCTGCGGCCCAGAATAACAATCAGCGAGAGAATGAATACGACCAGCGCCCATTTCCAGTAGAACAGATCATAATCGCCGTTTTTGATGTAATACCAGACCAGCTCCGATACACCTGTCAGGGCGGCGGTGCCGAAGCCGATGGCGAAGGTAATCGCATCCTTATTTTTTTTGAGTGAAAACAAAATCACACAGGCAATAAGGAGGATAAACTGGGCTATCATAATAAACCCGATAACTGTAGTCGATACAAAATAATACCCTTCCACAAAACGGTTGTCTGCCAGCGTATTCACAATCAGGAACACCATGCAGAACAGGGAATAGGCCGTCTGAAAAATGCGGAACCGCCGGATGATGGAGAAGCGGCCGCTCCCGAAAATCCGCTCAAACAAAAATGTAAGCGCCGGCAGCAGGGAGAGCAGTCCCAGATCGAGGAAGATTACGCTTAGTGCTCCGTAGGAGCTGTAGAATGTATAAATGAAGGGAGAGTAAGTAACCGCCAGTATCCCTGTAGCTGCAATGACAATGGATAAGGAGACTGCAATTGAAAAATGCTCCCTGTCCAGAAAAAAGCCGCACATGAACAGCACCAGCGCCACAAAAATAAAGGCCCCGCCCAGAATGACGTCGATCAGTCCGTTTTTGACAAAATGGCGGATTAGCTCGCTGTGCTCACCGACTTGTATCGCATCCTTGACTCCGATCCGGTCCTGCAGTGTCGAAGCCCATATATACAAGGTCTTACCGTTGTCCTCACTGCTCAGCGGTACGAGCAATGAATAATTATCCTTAATGTAGCTGCGGTCCCCCTCCAGAACAAGCCGGTCCTCCACAAACACCCTGATATGCAGACCATAGAGCTTCTCGATGTACACCGCAGGCGACACATAGTTAAAGACCGGCAGCTGGATCTTTGTCCAGGCTGAGGAGATTCCCTCCGGAAGATCGCCGGCAGGCTTGGTTCTCCCGCTGCTGAACCAGTGTCCCTGACCGCTGTGCGGAGCTTCAAGCCCGGTATCCCCCGCTCCGCTGCCCCACTGCATCTGCCACTCTGTAATTTCATTTGCGGCGTAACGGCCTTCCCCGGAGGCTGACAGCGACCCGAACGTCATCAGAAGCAGCAGCAGCATCGCTGTTATATGTACACTTTTACCGATCAAGCGCATGCAAGCACCCCAAAAGAAAGTAGTAGTATTGCAGGATTCACAGCTAGTATTTCGCCCAGCATTGCCCTTATCCCTTTAAAAAAACGGATTTCATTTCTATTTATTGTGATCAGCTGGTAATTTTACCACTACCTCGGTTCCCTGTCCCTTTTTGCTGTAAAAATGAATGGTCCCGTTCATCGCCTCGACGATCCGGAAGGTGACCATCAGGCCCAGGCCGGTCCCCTTGGTCTTGTTCGAATAAAAGGGCTCGCCCAGCCGGGCCAGCTCGCTCAGCTTCATGCCTTCCCCGTTATCCACCACACTGATGAGAATATGCTGGCCCGATTTCCGCGCTGACACCTTGATCAGGCCATCCTCCTTCAGCGCCTCCACACTGTTCTTAATCAGATTAATAAAAGCCTGCTTGAACTTGGCGGGACTGCCCAGCACAAACAGCTCCTCCTGCAGATGCGTCTCAATGGTTCCGCCCTGCAGATTAGCCAGCGGCCCCAGAATACCGGCCACATGCTTCAGCTCCCCAGACACCTCAAATACGTCGATCTCTTCCATCCCCGGCTTGGCAAAGGTAAGAAAATCAGTAATGATCACGGAGGCCCGGTCCAGCTCCTGCATCGCCATATTCAGATATTCCTTCTCCTTACGCCCGGAGCGCTCCCCCAGAATCTGCAGGAACCCGCGCGTCACCTGCAGCGGATTGCGCACCTCATGGGCTACGGAAGCAGCGAGCTCACTGATAATCTCCATTTTCTCGGAGCGCTGCGCGGCATTATTGAACTGCTCCAGCTCCCTGGAATAGTTAAGCGCCTGCTCGTAGTTTCTGGCAAAGCCGCGGCCGAGAATGACGATCAGCGAAAGGATGAATGCAACTACGCCCCACTTCCACCAGTAGAGATGGAACGGGCTGCTGGATGAGAAATACAGTACCAGCTCACTGAGCGAAATGACCGCAAAAAGGGCGAAGCCGGAAGCAAAAATCGCCGCATCCTTATTGCCCCTGTAGGCATAAAGAATGGCCAGCCCGAGCAGATAAATCAGCTGTATGATCATCATTACCCCGGTAACATTAACGGTCATCATTATATACAGCTCGTCCAGCTGATACGACAGCAGGGTGTTCAGCAGGAGCAGCATGAGGCAGAAGAGCGAATACCCCAGCTGAATATTACGGAAAAGGACCAGATGCCGGCCTCTTCCCGGTCCGAAAATCTGTTCAAAATACAGCGTGAAGGCAGGCAGCAGCATAAATAAAGCCATATCAAAGACAGCCTCGGTCAGACGCTCCCTGCTGCCCAGAATAAGCGCAAGAAATGGAGAATAGGTAATAAACAGAACGCCGAATGTAAAGATTACAATCACCAGCCAATACCCGCCGGAGAACATTCTTACCTTCACAAAATATAAACAGAGCAGCAGGACAGCCGCCATAAACATCAGCGAGGTGCCGAGAATTACGTCTACCATATCCTGCTTGACATATAAAGTCATCAGTCCGTCGTAGTTACCTGCCCGGATCTGTCCGCCTACCCCGAACCCTCTGTCACCGCCGGTGCTCCACAGATACAGCGGCCCGTCACCCTGACGGTCTGACAAAGGAATCAGTACCTTGGTTCCGTTAAAATTAACCGTCTGTCTGGAATCATAGATAAGCTCGTTATTACGGTAGGCTTTAAGCGTTGTTCCATATACTTTATCAATAAGCAGCGCTGTATGGTTCTCATTAACCGGTATTTCAAAACGCAGCCAGGCTGCGTCGGCATCCGCTGGCGTTACCGGCCTGCCTGAATCCGCTGACAACTTTGACCATTCCTCTTCCGGGGCAGCGGCCGCAGCGGCAACTGTTTCCTCTCCCGTATATGCCCATTTCTGCTCCCAGTCCAGCAGGACGATATCCTGCCCGCCGTTCCGTCCTACAGTTAATCCTGCAATCACAAGAACGGTCAAGAGGAGAAGCATGCAAAGGACGGCCACTCTTTTTAGTGATACCAGCTTCATGTTGACTCCTCAATAAATCATTGGTTGGATTTTATTAGTTCGTATGATTCTTAGTTTCGACAACCTTCGCACTTTCCCTGCCTATATCGGCAAAATTCCGCGAAAACCCTGTTTTTATTCTCCCGGCGTTTAATACCGCAGACGAATGAATATATTAAGAATGCCGTATACAAGCATTAAGGCGCAGATTCGCAGCCGCTTAATCGGGTATAGAAATACTATAGAACAGGGTAAGGAGGTCCGGCAATGACTGAGCAGAAGAAGCTTGACGCCGGGAAAGAACCGGCTGAGGATAATCTTGTGACCGAGCGGGACATCGACGAGGACTTCGGCCTGTTCCAGGAGGGGTCTTATCCCGGAGCACTGCCGGAGGAGGACCAGGAGGCAGCCATTAATCACGCTGTTCCCGATGAGGAGCAGACTAAAGCTTAAAGGAGCTGAACGGCTATGGGTAATGAGTTCAATAAAACTGAAGCCGATTTTGCATATGAGCGTTATCAGAAAATGGGCGGTATCACTCCCGAGGAGGATATCCCGCTGGATGATTTGCGTCCGCTCGGGACTATCACTGAACAGGGCGTGAGCGGAGTTACACTGGATGTGGAGCGGCAGCCGCTGGAGTCCGCGCTGGCCAGCCATGAGCCTGCTCATGAGCGTCCCGTTGACTTCGTGGACGGTATCGCAGACGATGGCTCCGATCCGGCGCTTGAGGGAGACTCCATTCTGGCCGCCGACATCGGCGCCAATGAGCCGGAGCCGGCGCTTGGCCGCAGGGCCGACCGCAGCAGCGGTGTCACAGCCTCCCCTGCCCCGCAGCGGGATGAGCTGCTGGAATCCGATGCGGTATTTGCTGCCGGAGCAGCCGGATTAACCGGCAGTGTAATTGATTATGCAGACGACGAGGAAGTCTACGCGGAAGATGAAGAGCAGCCGCTGGAGGATATTCCGGATGCAGACGAGCTGCAGCCCGGTACAGCAGTCGATCCGGCTGCCCCGCCCGTCGATGCGATGCCAGGTACAGATGTGCTCAACGGCTCTACCGGTGAAGAGGATTAAGGAATGTTCAAAAGGCCAAAAGCATTTCCGGAAACCGTTTTCCGGTGCTTTTGGCCTTTTTTTAGTTATAGAGTATTGAGGGTAGATATCATATATTACCGGCTGCCTCTGTATCTCCCTGCTCTCCGCGGGCACGCGCCTGCCCGACCTTGGCTTCCAGGTTGCGGACCTTAACGAGCACTGCAGCTACAAGCAGTATCATGCCGTTGACGACGAACACCCAGCGGATCGGAATAAAGGCGCCCAGCAGGCCGCCTATAATCGGACCGGCCATGGTCGCCAGCTGCGAGGCCGCCTGATTCAGGCCAAAGGCCCGTCCGCGGAAGCCCGGCTCAATGGTCTGGACAATCATGGCATTGACTGACGGCAGCACCCCGGCGTAGAACAGGCCGTAGACAAACCGCAGGATAGCAAACTCTACATAGCCGGAGACGAAATACTGCAGGATGTTGCCGATCCCTCCGCCGATCAGACCGATGAACAGAATAAATCCGAAGCCCTTGCGGCTGCCGATCCTCCCCCACTGCGGAGCCATGATCACCGTCGCTATGCCGACAGCGGAGAAAACAATACCCGAACTAAGGGACGCCGTGTTCCTCGAGATCCCCATATCAAGAAGGTAGATTGGCAGCAGCGGCTCCAGGATCATTACGGAGAACGTGCTGATGCCGGCTAAAGAAAGCAGTGTAATAAAGGCTTTATTCTTCACCGCCTCACGGATGTCATCACTGACGCGCGACCTGGGTGCAGAACGGTTAAAATTCTCTTCCTTAGCGAAAAAGGTGGCAATCAGCGCAGAGACAAGCACAATCGCCGCCGAGAACAGAAACGCGCTGCGGTTGCTCGAATAAAAGCTGACCACCCCGCCGATCAGCGGGCCGATGATGCTGCCGGTCGCTCCCGCTGTAGACATCACGCTGAGCGCATAGCCGGTCTTTTCCTCTGGTGTATTGGTCGCCACCATCGCAATCGCCGCCGGAACGAATCCGGCCAGCAAGCCCTGCAGCACACGCACAACGAGAAATACATAAGGGTCATGCACAAAGTAATTAATCAGATAAAGTGCGGCCAGACTGAAGCCCGAGCGGATCAGCATCGGCTTGCGCCCGTATTTGTCAGCCAGAGATCCCCAGTAAGGCGAGATCAGCGCACTGGCCAGAAAGGTAATCCCAAAGCTTACACCGGACCAGATTTCCAGATGGCTGGTTACACCGAGCTGGTCACTAAGAAAAATCGAAAGGAACGGAATCGAGATCGAGTAGGCGGTGCTGCAAAAGAACACCCCGATCCAGAGTACAATCAGATTCCGCTTCCATGAAAATGCCAAAACAACCACCGTCCCTTCTGTTACTCCCTGAAGTAAAGTAACTACCATATTAAACCTATTTTTCCGCCCTGCCAAACGCTATATGCCTCCAGTCTTTGCATCAGCCGGGACAAACCATGTATGATGAAGCTTGAGTGCACCAGAATACCCATAAGAAAAAGGAGAGATTTACAACGTGAAGCGCACAAGAAAAGCACCCGTTATCCTGCTGCTGATGATGACCCTGCTGATGGTCATTGCAGCAGGCTGCGGCAACGCAAAGAACAATACTGCAGGAAATGCCGGCGGCAATCAGGCCAGCCCTGCTACGCAGGCTCCAACCGAAGGTGTTCCTTTGGACACAGCCAGCCATCCTGTTGTTACCATTGAAATGGATAACGACGGTATCATCAAGGCCGAGCTGTATCCGGAGGTTGCCCCGAATACCGTTAACAACTTTATCTCGCTGATTCAAAAGGGCTTCTACGACGGAACGATCTTCCACCGCGTTATTCCCGGCTTTATGATTCAGGGCGGTGATCCGGACGGCACCGGAATGGGCGGCCCGGATTACAGCATTGCCGGCGAATTCCTGGCGAACGGCTTCACCAATAACCTGCAGCACACCGAAGGCGTGCTCTCCATGGCCAGAGCCGAGGATATGAACTCCGGCGGCTCGCAGTTCTTCATAATGGCTGCCGATTACCCGAGCCTTGATGGCAGCTATGCCGCCTTCGGCAAGGTAACCGAAGGCATGGATGTCGTCCAGGCTATCGTCAGCCTGCCGCGTAACAGCTCTGACCGGCCGGATACGCCGCCGGTAATGACTAAGGTTACAGTAGATACACTGGGTGTTGATTACCCGGAGCCGGACAAGGCGGAATAACCTTTCTTAGTAAGGTACAACTTACTTGCACAGCATAGAAGCCCCTCTCCGGAATGTTCCGGGGACGGGCTTCTTCATATTGCAGCTATCTTCTGCTGATGGCATGATGCGGGTTACGCAGGAAGGTGCTGCGGCTTCTGCGCAGCAATTCAATCCGTTCTTCTGCCAGGCGGTCTGCCGCCACGTAAGCCGGAATACCGTTTGTGCGGGAAATTTCCAGCACACGGGTGATGCTGTCATAGATTTTGCCTATCTGCTTGTAGGCGCGCTCCTTATTATAGCCGTTCAGCTCATCGGCGATGTTGATTACGCCGCCGGCATTAATGACATAATCCGGTGCATAGACTATCCCCATCTGATGCAGGGTATCCCCGTGGCGGGGCTCCTTCAGCTGGTTATTGGCTGCACCGGCGACAACCTTCGCCTTAAGCAGCGGCAGCGATTCATCATTGATGGTTGCTCCAAGCGCACATGGCGCATAAATATCGCAGTCCACGCTGATAATATCTGCCGGATCAACGGTTTTGGCACCGTAGGCCTCCACGGCACGGGCCACTGCATCCTTGCTGATGTCTGTTACAATCAGCTCAGCGCCTTCCTCATGCAGATATTTACACAGCGTAAACGAGACATTACCCACACCTTGTACCGCAATCTTCCGGCCGGCCAGCGAATCACTGCCGAAGGCCGCCTTGGCCGCCGCCTTCATTCCCTGATATACCCCGAAGGCCGTTGCCGGTGACGGATTGCCGGAAGAGCCGTAGCTGGCTGAAATCCCGGTTACATAATCGGTCTCCTGATGGATAATATCCATATCCGCCTCTGTCGTCCCGACATCCTCAGCTGTGATATAACGGCCGTTAAGACCTTGTATGTATCGTCCGAAGGCGCGGAACATCGCCTCGTTCTTGTCCTTTTTCGGGTCACCCAGGATGACGGTTTTACCGCCGCCGAGGTTCAGCCCGGCAACCGCATTCTTGTAGGTCATTCCTTTGGCAAGCCGGAGCGCATCGACCACTGCTGCTTCTTCAGTCGCATACGTCCACATTCTTGTCCCGCCCAGCGCCGGCCCCAGTGTTGTGTCATGAATCGCAATGATTGCCTTTAAGCCTGATGCCTTGTCCTGGCAAAATAAAAGCTCCTCGTAATCGTCCCGCTCCATTGCTGCAAACAATTCCATTATGTCCATTTCTCCTGTCTTATCGCATTATGCGTGTTACGTTTCATAACAAAGCTAGTACACCCGACTTTTATTGTCAAGTTCATTTGTCCTTTTCTTAGGAGAATCCGCGAAATAAACCCAATAACAGACATCAAACTAACGTAATGTGTAATCCCGGGCAGAAGAACGGCAAGGATAACGAACCGGGAATCCTGTATACAAAAAAGAGGGGCAGAGGCCCCTACTCCCAATATTCATCAGGACGGTATTCAATCTCCGATTGCACAGTGATGCTCAGACATTCTGTATCTGCATCATACCGGACTGGATTATCCCCGACATAATACCAGTGCTTGATAACCGGACCCTCCGCCGGCTCCTCAAAGCGGAATACGTTAAGCTCGGAATTCAGCTCCACTACGGCCGTTCCCTGGGCAGGTGATACACCGTAAATCTTAATCAGCGTAAGCTCTCCCTCCGGATCAAAAGAATAAGTCAGCCCGTCAGTGCTGCTGACAAGCATTCGCCCTGTTACCGAGTGCTTCACTAGTACCCTTTCCTGCTGCTGCATTTCCGGTTCCTCCTTCGGCGTTAGATTGTCGCAGACAGTTAAGGCAGATCGATAACCATGACCAGCGTATCCGCTTCAGCGGCAAGCGCAAGTCTGCTCACGCCTTCGACTCGTGCTGAATCTCCCGGCAGCAGCACCTGATTATCCGGAAGCTTAACCTGTCCTTCTATTAAGTAAATAAAAATCCGCCGTCCCTCTTCCTGCTCAAATGCCAGCTCCCGGCCTGTCACAGCCCGGCCCAGGAAAATGGTCATGTCCTGGGCGATGTCCACGATCTCCGGCCCGCGCTCAGGCGCTACCACCGGCAGCAGCCTGCCCTCCAGCCTGGCGGGATCAAACCGCCCGGTGGTATACGATGGTGCCGTGCCGCGGGTACGCGGCATGAACCACAGCTGCAGCAGCCGCACCGGCTCCGTGTCCGACGGATTATGCTCGGTATGGATTGCTCCTGTTCCGGCCGACATCCGCTGAACGCCGCCAAACTCCGTCTCTGCCACATTGCCCAAGTTGTCCTCATGGCGCAGCCTGCCGGACAGCACAATGGAGACGATCTCCATGTCGCTGTGCGGATGGGCCCCGAAGCCTCTGCCCGGCGCAATGGTGTCATCATTACAGACCCGCATCGGGCCGAAGGCCGTATTGTCCGGATCGTAGAATTCCCCGAACGAGAAGCTGTGGCTGCCCTTCAGCCAGCCGTGATCGAACCGGTGCGCGGATGCGGCGGAATAAACCTTGATCATAAGGATCTCCTCCTGATTGTCTGATGAATTCCAGTTAGTGATTTGGTGAATGTTGCACGTTCTAGTTCTGCTGCGATTGCTGTAAATGTAAATACTCCGGTGACTGTGCATACAAATATAGCTTCAATAGTAAGGCAAACTTCGCTTCAAGAGATGTAAAGCAAACTCGCTTTAAGGGCGGTAACACAAACTTTGCTTTAATGGCTGTAAAACAAACTTTTTAAATAGCGGCAAACAAAACTCCCATCAATTGCGGGCAAACAAACCTTGATTCAATAGCCGTAAGCACAAGTCATACTGCATATTCTCCGCTGAATATAACTTTCTAATGTACAAAGCCTGCCTTTGCTGCAGGCACTAACAATAATATAGCAGAAACTGCGGGAAACCGAAAATTGCGGCCGCCGGAGCGTTTGCGGGCGGGTCTGGGGGGCAGGTTTTGGGGGGCGAGCAAGTCGGAGGCGGACAAGTCGGGGGCGAGCAGGTCGGAGGGAGGGCAAGTCGGGGGCGGGCAAGTCGGGGGCGGGCAGGTCGGGGGCGGGCAAGTCGGGAGCGGGCAAGTCGGGGGCGGGCAAGTCGTACGGGTCTGGCGTGGCAACTTGGTGATACGCATTTTTAGACATAGACTACAGTAACATTCAAGCGAGCACCTGCGCCCCACTACCAACCTGCTCATTCACTCACCATCAGCCTCTCACCAGCCTATTTAAAGGGATTTTTCCCTTTACTTGCTCACCTTCGGCCCCCCACCAGCCTATTTAAAGGGATTTTTCCCTTTATTTACTCACCTTCGGCCCCTCACCAGCCTATTTAAAGGGATTTTTCCCTTTATTTACTCACCTTCGGCCCTCCAACAGCCTATTTAAAGGCATTTTTCCCTTTATTCGCTCACCTTCAGCCTCCTTCCAGCAGTAAGCTCCGAAAATGCGGGCCTCCAACAGCCCCATAAAAAAGAAGCAGCCAGCTTACGCCGGCTGCCCCTTCCATAATCCACACAGGTAATATTTTACCAGAGGTTATCTGCCACACCTTACAGGTACCGCCATTCCCCCTGCTCCTGTGTATGCTTACCCTTCAAAGCCATTCCATTGCGTTACTTCCTCCAGCGGCAATCTGGCTGTGGAGCGTCCTTCTGCCGCCGCTTTGCCGAGGGAGATCAGCATCACCGGCTCATAACGCTCTGGAATGCTGAACAGCTCGCGTAATTTTTCGGGAATAAAGCCGCCCATAGGTACGGTATCGTATCCCCTTGCTTTGGCTGCCAGCATCAGCTGCATGGAGATCAGTCCGCCATCGATCAGGGCGATTTCCTTCAGCTTCCCGGCCGGCATGGCCGAATAGCTGTCTCTGCTGCGTTTAGCCATCGCTGCACCTATTTCTGCAGTGATATATCCGGCTGCCTCGGCGTACTCATATATTTTCTCCGCATTGCGGTAAGCTTCGATATCCCCAAGAACAGCAATTGTAGCAGAAGCATCAACAACCTGCTGCTGGTTGTACGCGATGGGCAGCAGCTGCTGCTTCAGCTCCTGATCCGTGATCACAATGAAGCGCCATGGCTGCAGATTGGATGAGGACGGGGCCAGAATGGCATCATTCAAAATCTCTTTGATCTCCTCATTGGAGATTTTCCAGGACGGGTCATATTTACGCACCGAATGCCGATCCCGGATCACCTTACTAAACGCTACTTCTGCTTTCAATTCTGTTGTCATTGTCTAACTCCTCCTCTTCCTGATCCCAATTCTGTGATTAAAAATGCACAGTTAACCTCAAAAAAAATTCACTGTTCCTATGTGCCGTTAAGCCTTTAACTGTAATTTATTATGCACAGTATAATTCACAAAAAAGCGTCCTGTCAACAACCAGACCTCCGCACCATTTCAGCAAGCGTATATTTTTCCAGCACAGTCATCATACTGCGGTCCATTTCATTAAAAATATCGCTGCAGGCGTCCATCATCTGCTCCCCCAGCGCATTTCCGCACATCGTCTCATTCACCGCTTTACTGCACGCTTCGTCTGCCTCAAGTGCCTGATAAACGTCGGCAAGGGTCAGCTTGTCAGGGTCACAGTTAAGCGCGTATCCGCCATCCCGGCCTTCTTTGGTCACCAGGATCTGCGCACGCGTCAGCTTGGCCATTGTCTTTCTCAGCAAAGTCGCCTCCGAGGAGAGCAGCTCAGCCATTTCACAGCTTGAACAGGTATCCCCTTTACGCGCCAGCACCACAAGCGCCTGCAGCACCAGGCCGAAGGTTTTATATTGGGAAGCACTACCGCTGCGTGTTTTTGTCATATTGGAGCCCCTTTCTGACTCATTGATGTATGTTAAGTATAGAACGCCGGACCTTTTTTGGCAAAAGAAAGCCCCTGCCTTACAGACCACGGGTCCAGACAGAGGCTTACTGCTTATATATACACGAGATGTCAGCCGGCAGGCCTACCCGCCCTTTAAAATCGGTTACAGCTTAGCGATCGTTTCAGTCAGAACCGGTACGATCTGGGATTTACGGGATACTACACCTCTGAGCAGCGCTTTGTTGTCATCCAGCTTCACATTGTAAGCCTGCTCTACTGCACCAGCGAGACGGCCGAGCGCCAGACCTACAGAGTCGTTGTTCAGAATGTCGGTTACTACGAACAGGAAGAGATCCAGTTCTTTTTCAGCAATAATGGCAGTAAGGGCTGCTTCCAGCTCTGCCTGCTTGGAAAGCACATCGTTAACGTCAACTGCGTTGACCTGGGCGATTTCAACCTTGTGGTCACCCATTTTGAATTCCTTGGCATCCAGGGAGATCAGCTGGGCAATGCTCTTGTCACTGAGGTCAGCACCGGCTTTGAGCATAGCCAGACCGTATTCTTCAGCATTGACACCGGCGATTTCAGCCAGCTCACGCGCAGCAGCTACGTCCTGCTCGGTGCAGGTCGGTGATTTGAACAGCAAAGAATCGGAAATGATTGCGGACAGCATCAGACCGGCGATTTCCCGGGGAATCGCTACACCGTTTTCTTTGTACAGCTTGTTCAGGATAGTCGCTGTGCAGCCTACAGGCTCGGCACGGTAATAAAGCGGGTGCGCGGTTTCGAAGTTGGCGATCCGGTGGTGGTCGATTACCTCAACTACACGGACCTGATCAATTCCGTCTGCACTCTGCTGGCGTTCGTTATGGTCAACCAGAATCACCTGTGCGGCTTCTCCGGCAACACTTCCTACAAGACGGGGTGCAGCCACGCCGAATTGGTCAAGCGCAAACTGGGTTTCGCCGCTTACTTCTCCCAGGCGTACCGCTTCAGCATCCCAGCCCAGTTCTTTCTTTAGTGCTGCATAAGCAATAGCTGAACAGATTGTATCCGTATCCGGATTTTTGTGTCCAAAGACGAGTGTTTTTTCCATTTCCAATCTCCTTACTTTGTTTTTTGTGAGAATAATATACCATACATTGATAGGGACAAGCCAGAAAAGGAATAGAAGTCTTCGCAGCCTTCGCAGTCACTGAATTGTGCACAGCTAGATGCCTTTGATCACCGCCATCGGTTTGCACTTCGCTACAACTTCGGCCAGCCCGGCTCCAGTGATGCTGTCGATGATCTGGTCCACATCCTTATAGGCTTGCGGGCATTCATCGAGGATCGTCTCCAGAGAACGGTGGTTAACGATAATTTCCTCATCCGTGCCGACCTGCAGCGACTGGCTGAACTCATTCACCGTCACCGCCAGACGGGTTGCTCTTCTGGACCGCACCCGGCCGGCACCATGGCAGATGGAGTAGAAGTTTTTCAGGCCCTCCTCGCGGCCAAGCATAATGTAAGAAGAGGTGCCCATGGAGCCGGGGATGAGCGCCGGATGCCCTGTTGCTTTATATACCGGCGTATTCAAAAAATGCCCCGGCGGCAGCGCCCGTGTCGCCCCTTTACGGTGCACCAGCATCGGCTGCCCGCGGTGGAACTCTTTTAACGCATAGTTATGCATCAAATCATACAGCACCGGCATTTCAAACTGTGGTCCGAACAGCTCCCGGAAGGCCTCCTGCACCCCAAAAGCAATCATATGACGGTTCGTTACGGCAAAGTTCAGCGCGGAGTACATCAGATTCAGATAGGTCTGGCCCTCACGGCTAGTGACTGGCGCATAATTCAGGTTCGGATCGGGGTTCGTTACACCCCAGAGATGCATAGCTTCCTTAATAGTCTTCGTATGCTCCCGGCCGACCATCGCTCCCCAGGCACGTGAGCCGGAATGAATCATTACTACTACACCGCCGTCAAAAAGCCCCCATTGCGCCGCCAGCTCCTTATGCTCCTCTGCAATCTCAAGGTACTGAATCTCGCAAAAATGATTCCCGCTTCCCAAAGTCCCGAGCTGGCCGTGGGCATTTTTGCGGATTTTGGGCGGCAGCTGCTCCAGTGCAGTATGGTCATAGCGGAAGTTGCTTTCCTCCACATGGGTGATCCATTGCGGGGACGGGATATATTTTTCCGGCAGACCGTTCAGGCCATTCCGCACAACCTCCATAATATCGATATCGGCATAGTTGCTGTTGACGCGTTCATTGGTCGGGACATATTTTTCAATCGCTTCGATCAGCTTGCGGCGGACCTCCTTATCCTGCAGATCCCGCTTATGCAGCGGCGTCGTGTGCACACGCATCCCGCAGCCGATATCCACACCGACAATCGAAGGCGAGACCATCCCGTCCTTCATATTCCACACCGCCGTTGTGCCGATACAGGTACCCACGCCGACATGCGCATCCGGTGTATAAGCCATATATTTATTGCGCGGAATCCGCAGATTGTTGTCAGCCATCTCAAACACCTTGTCTTCGAAAGACCCGAAAATTTCCTGATTGGCGAACACATGCAGCGACCCGTGCGGGAGCTCCAGCTGATAGTGGTTGTTACCGTGCGATTTGATGTTTCTGGTCATTGCTTCTCCTCCTGTGATGTTAATTTATATAAAAGAAGCCGCCGGTCTGCGCGCGTCTCTGCTTCTACCTGTATACAGGTGCAGCAAAACTCGCACAATCCAGCGACTCTCATCCATCGTCTATTGCCGCAGCACGGCTATGCCGTGTCGCGGCTAATGTAGACCAGACCTGTGCCTCTGCCCCTTGTGAGAAGGAGAGGTGGCGGGATGAGAAAGATTGCTGCCGGATAAATAGCTGCCGAATAGATAAAGCCTGCGCTTTTCGCTGCGCCGTCTGGATTCGGCGGGACGAAGGTTCTGCGGGGACAGGCTTGTCTCGGGATCTTTTGCCGGGCTTAGGGCTGTAGCTGAAGCCGTAGCTGTTTGCGTAGCCGGAGCTTGCTCCAGATCAAAACCTGTGCCAAGCTCTATGCCTAGCGCCGCTGCCAGCTCTATGTGCTGCTCATACCATCTCAATACTGTGTTCATTAGTCTCTCTCCTTTCAGGGAATATGGGGGTTAAGACGCCGCTGGCGCCTCGGTCAAAGGGATTTTTTCCTTTCATTTCAACATTTTGGCCCGCTAGCATCCCGGTCAAGGGGATTTTTCCCTTTCATTTCAACTTTTGGCCCGCTAGCATCTCGGTCAAAGGGATTTTTCCCTTTCATTTCAACTTTTGGCCCGCTAGCGTCCCGATCAAAGGGATTTTTCCCTTTATTCAGGTGTCAGGGCCCGGGATTCAGTAACATTAGCGGGACTCTCTCCTCTAACCTTGCCTGCACTCTGTCTAATAACAACAAAAAGGCTGCGTCACGCCGCCCTTTTCTCCGCCTCTCTACAAGGTCAAAGAAAAAGGCTGCGGTGCACGCAGCCAGAGATCCCGGTATTGCCATAGATAAGGGTGCAGAATCAGATCTGCCTGACCCAAGGCAAGGGAGTGCTGCGTGAAACCTGAGTTTCCTCTGGATAGGAATATGCCGGACGGTCGAAAGGTATCGTTAGCTCCCGGTCAAATAGCTGGCTAACGTGTTCATCCCTGTTCAATGTCTGCATTGTTCCTGCTCCTCCCTAAGCCTCTGCGGCGTAAATTTGTAGCCAGCTTACCATGTATTCCCAGACACTGTCAACCACTTACCTCCTGCAGCTCACCGGTCAATAAGTACACGCTAGCCTTGAGCACCATAGCTAATACTAAACTCAAAGACAGCTAATATAGTCTACAACAGCGTGGAAAAATAAACGGCTATGTACGTATACGTCCATCACCTAACTCTGCTGTGTACGCATACGTCCCGTCAACTAACTCGGACCGGTACCAAACTGCGCCAATCCGCGCAGCGTTGCGGGCAGCGGATCAGGCACAGCGCTGCTGTCCAGCGGCTCGTTATCTCCGAACAGATCCGGATCCACAGCAAGCATGCCGCTTAGGATGCCGGTAGTCTCCACTGCCCCGCAGATCATGACAGGAGCATCGCCAAACTGCCCTTTGCGCAGTGCTCCGCCGTCCTCCAGCACATGCTCCACCTTCCAGAAATGCTGCGACCACGACAGTCCGCAGTGCCTGCGCGACGGTACAGGGATCTCCGTTCCGTCCGGCGTAACCGTGTACAGCTGCTCCGGCTCATCGGTCATCCGGCCGGGAATATCCACCCACTCCTCTATGCCGTGAATAAACGTGTTGCGCCGCAGATCCACGCCAAGCAGCATGATTTCCGCTCCCCGGTCCAGCAGCTTGCCGTAGACCGATCCGCGTGCACAGGGGGTATCCCAGCGGTGATCCCCGGCGGTAAAAGCTTCGGCATCCTGCCCAAGGGCAGCTACCGAGTGGGTGGGATGCCAGGAACGGATAACGCCCGGACGCCTCCGGAACAGCTCCGGCAGGATCCCGATACAGGACGGTGAATCCTGCACAGAAAAGCGCGGATTTGCCGCATCAATATACGACCAGGTATGCGTCGGCAGGACAAGCAGCCCGTCCTTCATATATTCGGACAATACATCCAGTACGGTATCAGCGCCACCTTCCACGGGTCCGATACTTTTTAACGAGGAATGGACCAGCAGGGTTCCTTGAGGATTAATATTAAGCTCCTTCAGCTGTTTGAGCAGACTGGCTTTCGTATGCATTGTAATAATCTCCTTTTTTGCGGCCGATATGCAGTTTCTACTTGCAATTCAGCCAACTTACTATTAAAATTATAGTAACTTAAATAAATTCACCAATTAACTCTAGAAGCTTTAGCAAATAATGAAACAGCATCCGTGAGCTTTACCTTTTCAGTTGTCATCTTCACTCACAACATTCCATAAATACGTTCACACCATTCCCGTCTATCACATAAATCCAAGGAGGACCTACCATGAGTTTAACACTAAAAGGCCTGCACCATGTATCCGCCATTACAGCCAAAGCGCCGGAAAACTACAAATTCTACACCGAAGTTCTGGGACTACGGCTGATTAAAAAAACAGTCAACCAGGATGATATCTCCGTCTATCACCTGTTCTACGGCGATGAAGCCGGCAATCCGGGCACAGAGCTGACCTTCTTTGAGCTCCCGAACGCCGGACGCAACCGGGACGGCAACAACAGCATCTCCGCCCTGTCGCTGCGCGTACCGGATGACAAAGCACTGGATTACTGGAAGGAACGGCTCACAGCCTTCAACGTGGACCATGACGCCGAGACCGCTGACCGCGGCGGCCGTCTTACGCTTGGCTTCCGCGATCATGAAGGCCAGCGGTTCCTGCTGGTCTCTGACCAGAACAACCAGGGGGTTGCCGGCGGCACACCGTGGCCGGCCAGCCCTGTACCGGCGCAGTTCGGCATCACCGGCCTCGGCCCTGCCCATCTGACCGTCGGGGACGCCGAGCCTACAACGCTCGTCCTGCAGGATCTGATGGGCTTCCGCCGCAAAGGAAGCTATCCTTCACCGGTGGCCGGACAGCCGGACATCGTAGTATTCGAGACCGGCGAAGGCGGCTCCGGCGCTGAAGTGCATCTGGAGGAGCGCAGTGATCTGCCGCAGGAGCGGCTGGGCCGCGGCGGCGTGCACCACGTTGCCTTCCGGGTAGACAACGACACGGAGCTGAAGCAATGGATTGAGCGGATACGTACCGTCCAGCTGCCCAACTCCGGCTTTGTGGACCGCTTCTATTTCCGTTCCCTGTACTTCCGCGAGCCGAACGGCATCCTATTCGAGCTGGCTACGGATGGGCCGGGCTTTGCGACCGATGAGCCGCTGGAGCACCTCGGCGAATCCCTTGCCCTGCCCCCGTTCCTGGAAGCAAAACGGGAACAGATCGAGGCTTATCTCAAACCGCTGGATACCCGGCAGCAGTCCTGATAAGGGCGTCTATGAGACACCGGCCCAATCGTCCCAAAGCACCAGCTCAAACAGCTGCGTTCCATATGGAACGCAGCTGTTTGTATTTTATCCCTTACAGAGCGTAGTAACGCCTTAATATCAAAGGCTGGCCCGTAAAGCGTTTAGCTCTCTGACCAGGTAATTGTAAAGATATTAAAGCCCGGACGTGCCGTAGAAGGCTTGCCTGTAATGGACACCGGACTTGTGCCGCCCAGCCGTCCGGTAATCTTCACCGTGGTTGCCGAGACTGTCTGCGAGGCATTGTCCAGCCGTTTGATTTTGACATATTCATTGTATACAAAGCCCATTGTCTCCAGCGTTTCCTGCGTGGAGTAGCTAAAGGCCGCCTTCTTCACGCCGTCAGCATCCGTATCCAGTGTTGTAGCGATGATTGCGTCACCAGGTATCGGAAAATCCTGCGGCAGGTTCACCGGCCGTATCGTGCTCTCTACAGGCGCAGCAGCTCCCGAACCTGAACCAGAGCCGGAGCCTGTGGACGCTCCCGCCTCCGCACCGCTGCCGATCCGGACTTTGTAATTCACGGCATCATACGTAATCGGCACATCCAGCGCCTCAGCAACCGAGCGGACCGGTAAATACGTAAGCCCCTCGTAGGTAATCGGTCTTAAGGTTTTGCCGTTGCCGTCTCTGAGCCAGTATGGCGTGCCGTCCACGACAACACCGATACTGTTGTTCAGATAGGCTTTTATCTCCTGAAGCTTGGCTCCGGCGAATACACCGGCTGAACCGCTCAGCGCCATGCCTGAGGCAACAGCGGCGATCAGCCATTTTTTGTTCATTTTCACGATAATCCTCTCCCGTATATTAGGATGATAGAGCAAGAAATACTGCGTCCTAATCTATTTACCACCGGAAGAAGCGCTCCAACCTTTTACAAAGCGGTAAAATACCCGCAGACACCGTCAGGCTGATGACTCAGCGCACAATATCGAGCAGCTCTGCCAGGTCGCGGATTTCATAGGTCGGCTTAACACCGGCGCTGTTCGTTTTAGCCAAAGGATTAAACCAGCAGGTATCAATACCATAGTTCATCCCGCCCCGGATGTCAGAGGTCAGGGAGTCGCCGACAATCAGCACCCTGCTTTTATCAGACAGGCCAAGCTTGTCAAAGGCATAATCAAAGATCCCCGCAGCCGGCTTCTGATAGCCTGCTTCCTCCGAAATAATGATCTGCTCAAAGGTCTCCGCCAGCGGCGAGCCTTGAATCCGGGACAGCTGCACATCCTTGAACCCGTTCGTAATAATCGCCAGTCTGCAGCCTTCAAGCGCACCGCACAGCTCAACCGCCCCCTGGATCAGAAACGTGCCTTCGCCCAGAAAGCGCAGATACGCCTCACTGAATTCCTCCGGATTATACTGCAGATTATGCTGCATAAACAGCCGGTTAAAGCGCTCCACCCGCAGTGCAGCAGGGGTAATCTGCCCCGCCTCCAGATCAGCCCACAGTGCACGGTTAATCTCCTGGTAGCTGTCAGCATATTCCTGTGCTCCGGCCGGCAGCCCGAAATGGGTGAACACATTCAGAAACGCCTGGCCCTCGGCCATTCCATAGTCAAACAGCGTATCGTCCGCATCAAACAGAATTACATCGTATTTCATCATCAGCCTCCAAATTTTATGTATAATCGACAAGGTAACGCCCTCTGCGATATAATCGAGACAGCCCTGCACATAAGACAATTTATCGTGGAACATCTTAAGCTTATCTTCTAAAAAAATCAACGGTGGTGATTGTCATTTTTTACGTTTTGGCATTTCTGGTATCGTTTTGCATCGTTTATCTGCTTATTCCTCCGCTTGGCAGGCTTGCGTTCCGGCTTGATTTTGTGGACAGGCCCCGGGAGGATGTTGAGCGCAAAATTCACAGGGAGCCTATTCCCCTGACAGCCAGCTATGCGATATTTATCGGCTTTTTCATTACATACCTGCTGTTTGCCCGTGATTTCTCGCTGGAGACGCTCGCTCTCTTTATCGGCGGGGTACTCCTGCTCACTATAGGTACTATTGATGACTGGTACAAAACCAAAGGCAAGGATTTTCCGGCCCTGCCCAAGTTCATTGTACAGATTGCAGCGGCTGTTCTTGTATTTCTGTCCGGCAATGCCTTTACAGGCTTTATCAACCCGTTCTCGGGAGATTATGTCTCCCTGCCGTTTATCCTGCAGTTCATTCTGACGATCGTCTGGATCTTCGGTGTTACTACAGTAATTAACTTCTCTGACGGCATGGACGGGCTGGCCGGCGGGCTTACAGCGATCTCAGCTGTTACCTTGTTCATCGTTGCCGTTACGAAGGGCCAATCCGCTTCCGCGATCATGGCGATTTCCCTTGTGGGTGTCACACTGGCTTATTTACGCTTCAACAAAGCACCCGCCAAAATCTTCATGGGCGATGCCGGAGCTACCTTCATGGGCTTCATTCTGGCAGTTATCGCACTGGACGGGGCGTTCAAGCAGGCTACAATGCTGTCCCTGTTCATCCCGATTCTGGCGCTCGGCGTGCCGATCTTCGACAATCTGTTTGTCGTAATCAAGCGGTTCCTCCAGGGTAAAGCGATTTATCAGGCCGATGCCAGCCAGGTCCACTACCGGCTGCTCAAGGCAGGCCTAAACCAGAAGCAGGTTGTTGCCGTGCTTTATCTGGTCAGCGTCTGCCTGTCGCTGTCCTCCATTATTTTGCTGCTGATTGAAACGTAACGGATTGTGCAGCAGCTTGGCTTGCTGTCTAAAACAGCAGCACCCCCCTCGCTTATGTGAGGGAGGTGCTTTTTTGTATTCAGCCGTTCTCCTGAATGAAGTCATACAGCTGCCGGTAGATGCCTACAATCTCCGTCATCGGCATCCGGACCAGACCGCTGGAGGAGGGGGCGACGAATTCACGCACCCCGTCGACAACCGGCTCCGCTGTCTGGAAGCCCCATTCCGCCTTGGACCTGCGGCTGAACTCCGTGTAGACACCTTTGCCCACAAAGCAGGCAATCTGCGGCCGGTATTGCTCCAGCTTCCCGCGCAGCAGCTCCCGCCCGGCATTATATTCCTCACGGGTGATATCCTCCGCGCCTACCGTAGGCCGGGCTACAATGTTCGTAAAGCCGTAACCAAGCTTCAGCAGCTCGCCGTCCTCTGCAGCCTCATACAGGCGCGGAGTCAGGCCGGACTGCTGAAGAATCCGCCAGAAGTTGTTGCGCGGATTCGCATAATGATGTCCCAGCTCCCCGGAGCGGATGCTCGGGTTAAAGCCGATAAATACAATCTGCAAGCCGTTCTCCAGGTGATCCGCCACTTCTTCCATGAACATCCCTCCTCTCACTATATAGATTTAACTATTTCTTGAACTATACCCGCTGTCTCCTCGGAGGGCTGAAATAACTGTATTTTCTGCAACTAAACTTGGCTAATTAGCTCCGCTGCAGGTTTTAACTGCACTCTGTACACTTATATTTGCTGAAAACGCCCGAAACCGGCTTTCCCGAGGAAAATAAATGTACAAAATACATTTATTTTCTAATAATGATTCATTTCCTCTGTTTTAATTGTACAAAGTACACTTAAAACTGATTTGACTTTGAACCGACTAACTGAGGTCAGCGCTTTAGGAGGGAGAGCAATCCGCTGCCCGCCGCTTTACCTAAGGCGGGAACAGGATTCGTTTTGTTAGGCTCTTAATGACGTATAGTTATTTCTCCGCATTCTCCAGCTCAGCTATGCAGTCTGCAGGAACCGCTCCTGCAAGCCACACCTCATTGCCTGCATAATAGAAGGTTACGCCGGAATCCGCTGCCTTAACCGTATCTATGGCAAGAAGCACAAGCTTCCCCCGGCGGCGGCCGGCCAGAGATGCAAAATGAAGCCCCTCCGACAGATGAACATACTGCCGGCCCATGGGCTTCAAGCCTTCCTTCAGGATGACGGATAGCGCACTCTTGTGTGTTCCATGATAGAGCACAGCCGCAGGCTCTCCCGGCGGATATTCCACCCTGGTATGGCTGTGACCGTACCGTGCACGGATCCGTTCCCCCTCTATGGCGAAGCGCTGCTTCTCACTGTTCGCTACCGTCTGCCGGATGTCAGCCCCGGTGATCCCTGACCACTTGGGAGCTGCTGTGATTACATCAAGCAGCTCTTCCAGCAGGCAGGAGCCGTCCTCCGGATCAAGGATTAATCCATACTGCTCCGGCGTGTGCCGCAGTATCCTGGTCATAAATTTGCTGAGGGAAACCTCAGCTTTAGCATCTAACATCCTGAATAACTCCTTCTCCCGCTACAGCCGGGGATCAACCGGGTCAGACTCCAGTGCAAGCGCAGCCAGTACACATTCATGCACGCGCTCCAGCGGCTCCTTGCGGATGAACCGGTTCACGGATTCCACGCTGAGCGCGCATTCCATCAGGGCGTGGCGCTCTTTCTTGGAGGTTCTGCGCTGCTTGAGCCGTTTCAGGTTATCCGGCTGCAGGTAGTCGATACCGTAAATAATGTGCAGGTATTTCCGGCCCCGCACCTTGATGGCCGGCTGGATCATCTGTCTGCCGTTTCTGGTTATGAAGATTTCCGGCTTGATGACGATCCCTTCATGGCCGTCCTCCGTCATGTCCTGCCACCACCCGATAACCTCCGCTTCATCAGCCCCGCTGCGGATGACCCGGTATTCCGTCTCCATGAACAACGGTGAAATTCCGGCCAGCAGCCGGGCCTGCTCCATATGCCAGATATGGCTGTGGTCAAAAAAGCTCTGCCCGCTGTGGGCCAGCGTATGAAACGGGGCAATCCGGATTCCCTCAAGCCCGCTTACATCCCAGCAGTATTGCTGGAAGGCCTTGCGGAAGACCTGGACATTATGCAGTTTCGCTTCCATCTCCTGCACCCAGCCGGAGACATCACGGCCCGCCGCTTCTGCCTGCCGCAGCTTGACGAGCAGCTGCTCACGGTCCATTTCCGCTGCTTCGGCGACATGGGCGTATTGGGTGGCAATCAGCTCACGCGCTTTGAGGTTCCAGGGAATAATCTCAGCATCCAGCAGCAGCATTTCCGTATTGTGCTTTGTAAAATAACCCGCCTGCACCAGATCGGCATTCAGCCGGGCCAGCACCTGCGCTTCCGTCTCCCGGTCGAAGAAAGGCCGGCCTGTACGGCTATAGATGGTGCCCAGCGCCGGCCGCCCGATATAGGACACAGCCGCCTGCTCGTCACGGAAGAGAAGCAGCACGGCACGGCTGCCCATATGCTTTTTCTCAGCGACCATCGTGGTAACTCCCTGCGAACGGAAGTAGTCAAAGGCCTCCTGTGGATGCTCCAGGTAAGACTCATCAGCGGATACGGACGGAGTCGGGCTCATCGTCGGCGGAATGTATACCAACTCCTCCAGCGGAACGGTATAGTGGGAGACGCTGTCTACTGCCGCCTTCACATATTCGCCTCGCACGGAGAGCTCGCCGTACGCGTCTGTAAGGACAGAATAGCCGTTCACCAGCCTGCTGAGGTTAGGCGGAGCAAACCTCCCCCGCTCCCAGCGGACCAGCGGGCTGTCCGGGTCTTCCGCATAATCACGGTACGCCTTAACGCTGACAAATGCCTGCTCAGGGTAGCGGTAAGCTGTAAGGGAGCCGCCGAACACCACTCCCTGGTCGATGTTAATCGTGTTCTTGACCACCGCAGGATAAGGCCGCGGATCGTGTCCCCAGACAATCAGCTCGCCTGATTCATGGCCGGTATACCACTCTTTGCGCACTGGTGCTCCCGCAGCGTCCATCCCGTCAGTGTCGCCGTAGCGGCAGAAATCCTGAACCCGCCGGGACTGCCTGCCGATATACTCGTCACGGATGCCGGCATGAGTGATAACAAGCCTCCGCACCCCGTCCCGGCACATGACCAGATGACTGGGGGCCGATAACAGAAACTGCTTCAGCTCTTCTTTTAAGGCTGCCGCCGCTTCCATACCGGCTTCCTCTGCCAATAATCCGAGCTCGGCGGCAATCCTTTCGTCGCCGTGGCTCAGGGTGACATTGCGTCCGCTGAGGTAGCGGGCGATTTTCCAACCGTGGTTGCTGTCAGTCATCCGGGCAATCCCGGCGCCGCAGTGCCGCTGCCAGAAGATCATCGTATCCAGCGATCTCGGCCCGCGGCTCATGACATCACCGACCGAGATTAGCGTCCGGCCGGCAGGATGCCTGTACAGCCCCGCCTCGTCGGGAGCATAGCCCAGTTCTCCGAGCAGCTCCAGCATTTCGTCATAGCAGCCGTGGATATCGCCGATCACATCAATGCCGGCGCCAATCTCTGCCAGCAGCGGATTGTCCCGCCGCACAAACTGTACAGCCTCAGGCTCCTTGAGCATGTATGTAAAGTCAAAGCCCTCCTCGCGCAGCCCGCGCAGCGAGCGCTTGAACTGGCTGTACTGGCTTTTGACCCGCTGACGGCCGCGCGGCTGCTCACGCGTCTGGTCCCGCGCAAGCAGCGTCTGCTCCGGCACATCAAGCACCCAGGCTACACAGGGCAGATCATGCCCGGCAGCGATCTCTATATATTTGCGCCGGTATTCCGGCTGCAGATGAGTAGCGTCCACTACAGTCAGCTTGCCCAGCCTGCTGCGCATGGACACTACCGTGTTCATTGCCTCGAAGGCCAGCCCGGAGAGCTTCTGATACTCAGAATAAAGAATATCCGCCTCCTCCCGCGGCCGTCCCTTCCAGTCCAGGTATTCGACATCTCCAACCAGTGTACGGTAGGTATCCGAGGATACCATTTCCGTCTCCAGCAGCACACCTTCCTCTACCAGTCTGCGGAGCAGAGTGGTTTTACCGCTGTTTGACGGCCCGACCAGCACGATAATGCCGCCGTGCGGAAACGGAATGGTCCGCTGTGCTTCATTTTTTTCCGTCATTGCAGGTGTTCTCCTCTCGTAAATACCGCCATCTGCGTCGGGTATCCATACTCTGCAGAGTCTTCACCGATTCCTGTAATCTCAGCTGTATATTGAAAAGCTTCAGTCCAGCGGGTGCACCAGGCCGAGAAGGCTTCACGCCCCCACTCAAACCGGTGGTCAGCATGCCGGATTTCTTCCTGCTCCAGCCCGTATACGGTGTTGTAATCCTTGTTCGGCGTTGTCACAATCAGGGTCTTGGGGGCATATTGGCCAAATATAGTATCTATCACCCGGTCCAGCCGGTGTTCATCAATGTGCTCTATAACCTCACAAAGAATCATAACATCTCTGCCGCACAGAGACTCATCAAAATAAAACAGCGAGCCGGTAACAGGCTCGGGAACAACCGCTCCCGGCCTGCCCTCAAGCTTGGCAAAGCGCTCCATCGCCCGCAGCTGTGCAGTGGCTGAAGGCTCAACCGCCCGGATCTCGCGGACGCCCGGCACACTGCTGAGCCTGGCCGACAGCTTGCCTTCTCCGGAGCCGAAATCAACAATGCTTGCTTTGGCATCCAGCTCCCCGACCGTCCGGGCAATGGCCTCGTAACGCAACTCATTGAGCCGCACCTTTGGCGCTTCTTGTACTTCGGGCAGAGCACCGGAGGCGCCAGATGCGCTGGAGGCAGCTTCTGCTGCTGCCAGTTGACCAGCGGCTATCCCGGAGCCGTCCGGGGCAGCGGCCTGCAGCTCTTTTGCAGCTGTTTCCTCATACTGTCTGATCATTCCGGCAAAACGCAGCGTACGCTTCAGAATCAGTGTCCGCTGCGGATGCTGCTCCAGCCAGCCTGCACCGTAACGCCGCACCTTATCCACTTCGTCTTCACTGATGTAATAATGCTTGTAATCATCCAGTGCGGGCATCAGCACAAACAGCTGCTGCAATGCAGTCTGCACGGTCTGCCTTCCTTTAAGCCGGATATAGCGTACTGAGCTGCGCGCTTTTAACGCAAAGGTATATTCCGCATCGCCGCGCTCCAGGGCAACCTCATAGCCGAGAGCCCCGAACAGCTCTTCCACCGTGCGGTCAGGCAGATTGGAGGCCACAGGACCGAAGCTCAGCTCCAGCTGAAGCGGCTGTGTGACCCAGGGCAGGTATGCTTCCTTGGGCTTGCCGTTCAGCGCCGTGCCGAGTGCTCCGCGGATATAGGAGCAGAACAGGCTGCCGGTCACGAATTCACGGTCATTGATATACTGCGTAATGTCATTATGTGCTGAGGAATCTCCCTTTACGAGCTCTACCGGATCCGGCGTTACATAGATGACCGCCTCCGCCTCTTCCTCAGAGGAGGCGGTAAAGGCAATACGGACTCTCGCTTCTTTTTCAGTCCGGTCGTACAGGTTGTTCGGGTTTTTGGCCAGCAGATGGGACAGCATGCCCGCTCCGGCTCCGGTCGCCCTGATGATTAAATGCATCTCTAGTTCCCTCCATAAGCGTTGCCTGGCGGCCTCCTGACTCCTTTTAATCCTGCAGTCCAGGAGCTTTCATTCCCCCAAACCTCCGCCAGTGCGCTGTAAAATAGTACGTCCAATTGTTCATCCGGTACACCGTCAGCTGCTTCAAACAGGGATGCTGACTCTTCAAAATGGGCAATTAACTGCTCCAGATAGTTATTTATAACCTCAAGTCGGGGCTCCACATTCAGCTCGTCGCCGGACATTTTACGAAGCAGCAGCTGATCTACCGCGCGCCGCAGCGGAGTTCCCCCGGGAATCAGCGTCTCTACGAGCACGGAGAACTCCAGCGGCGGAACCTCATTATATTTCTCGATCCAGGCACAGGCGAGCAGCGGCCGGAGCACATAGAAGTATTTCTTGATCTTGACCTCACTGCCCTGAAGGTAGCTGCGGTAGTTCCCCCGGGCCATGTTCAGATAGTGATAAATACAGGATTTGGGTGAAAAGCCTAGCGGAGAAAGTGCACGGATGCTCTCGGCCACCGTGTAGTTTTCCTCATACCGGATGCCGGACTGCAGCCATTCCAGCAGCGGCGGGTTCGATTTGCGGAACAGCAGCAGCGCTTTTTTCAGATCCCAGCCGCTTATGTCCAGCAAATTACTGACCGGCCGTTCAATGACATCCCTTGGCTCAAAAATCGAAAGATACGCTTCAGGCCGGCGGATATACAGAAACCTCACATCGTAGTCACTGTCCTTGGACGGAAAGCCCCAGGCCCGGCTGCCTGATTCACAGGCATAGAGTATACGCACCTCTTCCTCCGCTTCAATCATGCGCAGCTGGCGCCTTATTTCCGATTGGATTTCAGACATCTGCTTCATGCCCCCTTCTCTTCAAAAAAATATAAAAAGGCCATGGACTCCATCGTCCATGGCCTTACCCGGTTTGCAGCTGAATGCAGGTTACGTATTGCGGCTACGGGTAGATAAGGGTGCCGTCAATAAATAATCTGCTGCTGAAACCAGATTATGCTCCAGGGAGGACAGGGAGGCTGAATACAAGCAAGGATTCTCGGAATGCATAAGATTCTCAAAGCTATTATTGATGCTGAACGCATTCTTGTAAGTATTCATCTGCCGCTGACCTCCTTTAACGTATAGTTTAAAAATGGATTAACCGTTTCAAAAAGCATGGGCATTGCCCGATGTTAGCATTTTCCAACAGCATAAGCTAAGGCTCCAGTTTCTGTCAACCCGGGGGCGGCAAAAGCCTGCTTACCGGCGTCCTAGCGAGGGTTACGGAAGAAATGCTTGAATTGCCGGAGTCAGATCCTCTTCCCGCAGCGTGATATAATCTCTTCTTCCTTCTTTGAATTCCAGCTTCACCAGATAACCACCCTCAGAGTTAGTATAATATCGTCCCCGGTCAAGGATATCTTTAATCGCTGCCGCATCCTGAACTGCAGCTAAACGGTTCTCCGTGCGTGCCAATTCCAAGTGGCGTTCGGGATCATAACGGTCATTGCCGCTGAATCGGCCGGCATATTCGTTCGGAATAATCTCTGCTGATTTCACATCTGCCGGAGTAATACGGATTTTGTCTGCGTAACCCCGCTGCTCAAGCCACTCCGTCAGCTCACTGAAGGAATGCTTCCACTCGTAATCGGAGAAGTAAGGATAGTCTGGATCCGGCTTGCCTATAATCTGAATGCTTGAATAAGAACGTTGCCCGCCCATCTGGTCTTCATAGCTCATATTCATAATTTCCCGTTTCAATATCTCTTTAAGCTCGTTAACCTCCTGCGGATTGGAGATAATAAGCGCCTTGTTATAATGACTGAAACGTATGCCCTCTATCTCTTTATCAAGCTGGAAAAGTCTATACAATGTGCTTTTATACCCCTGGCTCTCCATCACTGTGCGCAGCTCCGGTTCAAAGCCGGCTACGGGAACCTGGTAGGACCGGTTCAATGTCCGGCCGTTATCCAGCTTGTAAGTCAGATAAAATTCACGGTATTCCCCTCCCTGCGGACGAGGCCTAGCGCTTGTCATGGCCTGATGCAGCATGCGGACAGCTTCAACGTAGTCCTTATCCTTGATGAAGGGATTCACTTTGTCTGTAAAGGGATGTGCATTGTTCCAGTAGGCATCGTATGTTGAATAATTATCTGAAGCAAACACGCCCTCTACCTTATCCGCAGCCGGCACCCGTTTCTCATAGCCGGTGAGCCCGGACACCGGAACATACAGCACAAGCCCCAGCAGTGCCGCATATGCAGCAAACTCCAGCGATGCCTTGCGGGTCAGAATCAGCCACGTTTTACGGATGAGCATCTCCGCAGCAATGTAACCGACCAGAGCACCGATCAGGTGCCCTGCGATAATCCAGCCAAGCTGCTGGTACCGGAGATGAGCGAAATAAGTGCCGGAGAGTAGCATGGCACAGAGCATGACCCCCGCCTTGAACAGCGGATTAAAGTACGTGAACGCGATCGCCTGCCCCGCCTTCTCCCCATGGCGTTTACGGTACAGCAGAAAGGACAGGGCAAACAAAAGGACGGACAGTGCCGAATAAAGCCACAGATAGCCGGCAGTGAACGGATTGGTTTTGACATAGATCATATGCAGCAGCGGGGACCAGACATCATTCCGGCCGCCTAATCCGTACCATGCAGGGTACCCATACAGGTACATGCTGAAATGTTCATTCACCAGCATAAGCAGCACGGCGGGCAGAGCCAGAAGAACATAGATCACTACCCCCTGAAGCACGGATTGGCCGGTACAGATACCGACAAACACACTGAAAATAAACAGGAACAGCGTAAGGACCGTCAGCGTCAGGCACCATTTCCCCACGTCCGCCCAGGAGTAAATATACATGTTGCCATCAAGTGTCCTCACAATTCCGGTGACTGCAGCAGTCAGCCAGACAGGTGTGAGTACCAGAATCAATCCGCTTACGGTATGCGACACCAGCAGGTGTTCCCGGCGCAGCGGCAGGCTGTGCCACAGGTCGGAGGACGCTTTGGCCTGCAGATAACGGAACAGGAACAGGGCTGCCGCAACCGGCACCGTAACGGAGAACAGCATCTGGATCTCCCCGCCAATGAAGAACAGATTGTCTAGAGACCGGCGCTCCGGATTGGGATCATCATTCAAAAACAGCTGCAGCGGCAGCGCAAATAACAGGACGAGCGAGTAAATAATTCCGATCCAGCCGTGCTGGCGCAAGTTCTGGCGGATGACACTGCTGTTAAAGAAGAATCGGCTGCGCATCATATCCGGCATCCCCCATTTCATAAATAAAGATTTCTTCAAGCGTCAGCGGCAGCAGATCAAATACATACGGCTCATATACATGAAAAGCCTGTGCGATCCGCTCACGGTCTCCCTTAACAATATACAGGCTGACACTGCCCCGCTGCTCCTGATGGAGGATCTGCAGCTTCGCTTCAAGCGCGCCGGCGTGGCGCTGATCGCGGAAGGCCACCTGGATTTTATGCGTGTCCGCCTTCAGGTCATCCAGCTCCTTCTCCACCAGCATCCGGCCGCCGTGCATAATGCCCACATGGTCACACAGATCTTCAATTTCCCGCAGATTGTGCGAGGAGATCAGGACAGTGAGGCCGCGGTCAGCCACCTCCTGGAACAGCAGATTCTTGATCTGCCGGCGCATGACCGGATCAAGCCCGTCAATCGGCTCGTCCATAATCAGCACCTCCGGCGTACAGCTCAGTGCAAGCCAAAGAGCCGCCTGGCGCTGCATCCCCTTGGAGAATCTGCTGAGCTTCCGCTTCCGGTCCAGCTTAAAAGCTGTACCCAGCTCCTCAAAGCGCTTCTCACTCCACGAAGGATAGACCGACCTGTAAAATGCAGCCATACTCCGTACCGACGCCTGCGGGAAAAAATACGGGCTGTCCGGCATAAAAATATTCCTCCGCTTGATATCAGGTGCTTCAAAGACCGGCTCGCCGCCGACTGTAACTGTCCCTTCATCAGGCCGGTAAATCCCGGCAAGTGTTTTCAGCAGTGTGGTTTTGCCTGCACCATTTGACCCGAGCAGGCCGTAGATCGTTCCTTGCCGTACAGTCAGCGAGAGGCAGTCGACCGCCTTTTCCCCCTGAAAGATTTTACTTACCCCGCGCATCTCAATCATGCTTCTCCCCCTCTCTTTGTTCCAGAACCTGCCGGTATAATGCGCTGATCTCACTCTCGGTGAAGCCGAGATAGACCGCCTCAGCCATCAGCCGCAGCAGCTGACCGCGCAGCTCCGTACGCTGGCTCTCACTGCGTTCCTGTGCCAGCGGCGCTACAAAGCTCCCCTTTCCGGGCAGGGAATAAATAAAGCCTTCACGCTCCAGCTCCCGGTAAGACTTCTGTATCGTATTGGGATTGACTGTGAGCTGTGAGGACAATGTTCTGACCGATGGAAGCTGTTCGTCCGCCTGCAGGATGCCGTGCATAATCATTTCTTTCACCTTGTCAGTCAGCTGCTCGTAAATCGGCTTGCGGCTGCGGACATCCAGTTCGAACATAGGCGCCCTCCTTTACTAAGCTACAAATATGGAAAACTTAGGTGTATTAACTGTACTACTATTATTAATACAGTTAACCGGAATTGTCAACGCAAAGAAACGGCCTGCCCGCTTTGAGCCGGTTAGCCGTTTCTTTGATTTAGCTATTCGGGGGCTACTGTCGTCCGAGGTTATCGAGATGGATTTTCGCCGCTTTTTCATCAAAATCAGTGCCGGTAGCTCGATTCAGCCCCTAGCAACATCGCTACCATTTAGCAGCTCAGCGGATAGCTGCATTTTGTGCAGCTAAAAAGGGCATTTTTGAGTCTTGGTCGGCTATAACTGCACTCTGTACACTTATATCGCGGTAATTCCAGCCAAATCAGGCTATCCGCCGGTTTTAATTGCACGGAATACATTTATTCCTGAAAAAGCAGCGCTACATGCCACTTTAGTTGCACCAAATACACTTATTCCAACTTCGCAGTTCCGCCACCAGTAACGTCTGTACGCAAGCAGCTCGCAAGCAGCTCGCAAGCAGCAAAAAAGCCAGCAGACTGAGTCTGCCGGCCTCTTTTCACAAACATTTTTACAACACGCAATAAGCTCCCCGCTTACCGCTCATCATTCCAGAAATTTAGCGGCTTCATATCCTTGGTGATTACAGCAAAGCTGTAGCCTTCCTTCTTGAAGGTCTCCAGCAGGCGCGGCAGCACCTTCAATGTGGCCTTTTGGTCGTGCAGCAGAATTACTGGGTTGGTCTTGGAGGACTGCAGCTTGTGCACTTGGCTCATAACCGAGTTATAGATCTTATCGCTGTCTTCCTTGTACCGCCAGTCCTCTGAATCGACATTCCAGTCCCACAGGTGGTAGCCCTGATTCAGCACCTTGTCCCGAAAGTTCTTGGTGAAGTATGGCTTACTGCCGTATGGGGGACGGATGAGCGTCGTTTCTGCCCCGCTGATTTTCTTCAGCACGGCATTGTCTGCTGTCATTTCAGCCAGCGCTGCTGCCGGTGAAGCGTAAAACTTCTCCTTGCGGTGGGTCATCCCGTGCAGCCCGAGTCCGTGCCCGTTCTTCTGAGTCCGCTTAACCTGGGCAGGATAACGGTTCATGTTCGGCCCGAGCATGAAGAAGGTGGCCTTAACCTCATATTTGTCCAGGATATCCAGCAGCTGCGCGGTGGTTGCGGACGGCCCGTCATCAAAGGTCAGGTACAGGGTCCGCCCTTTAACCGCATTGTCCCCGGAGGGAGCAGGCGTACTGACAGCCTGAGGCTTCAGCTTATCGCCATATTTCTCTACGAAGGCCTTGTCACTCAGTGCTGCTGAAGCATCCCGTACTCTCAGTAAATATTTATCTCCCTGAAAGGTTATGCTATATCCGAGGTAGCTGCTTATTTTCACCGGAACCATCAGACTGCCATTCCGTAAAAAGCTGTCCACCGGCACAACCGTTCCATCCTGCAGCTTAAGTCCGCCGTTATTATTAAGCAGACGGGCGGATTTGCCGCCGGCTGCAACCGCGATTCCGTCTGTCTGGCCGGTAATTGTCCAGTTCAGCTCCGTTGATAGCGCACGCAGCGGAATGTAGTAGCTCCCCTGAACCGGGACAGCCTCAATTTCAGTCAGCTTGTCATTCACACCCAGCTTCAGGCTGACGCCCGCTCCTGCAGCGCTTGCTGGAGTATACAGCACACCAAAACATACAAATAAAGACATTATTACAAGCATTCCTTTTTTAAGCACAAGCAGAATCTCCAATCTATGTATATTTGAATCTAACTCTACCATACATAGATATAACGAAATTTGAGAGATTGTAACCGGGCGCCTAAAATATTGTTACTTTTTCACGCAGTGACATATAGCACAGCATCCCCTTTTAACAAATCGGGCGCAACTTTCGTCGAATGCTGTCACACCAACAAAGAAAGCGGTTAATTTTAATCAGTTTTACCTATAATAATTGTGACGATTTTAGTAACTTTAAGCTAATTTTGAACAAAGTTTGAACAACCTTAAAATAAGCTTAAAGCCCGCTACTACAGTGATGTTTGTCATACATAACAATAGTTGTAACAAATTGATCACATATTATTAACTTTATCGCCATTTTTGAGGTCTTTTCTAGATATTCTTACAGAATATGTATTTTGCAATTCGGGTAAGTAATTCTTAATATATAAACAGGTTAATTTTTCGCCAGCCAACAACGAACGGCTAATGAAAAGAATTATTGAAGGAAGGAGTTCTATATGAAAAAAAAGGGACCGTTATACGCTTTGTTTCTCGCCCTGCTCGTTATTCTTCCGGGATGCAGTTCGCTCGCCGTACTGAATCCTAAGGGCCCGGCTGCACGGACGTTATCTGACACCATTATCCTCTCAATCGTGGTGATGGCGTTTGTCCTGGCAGTTGTCTACATCTTATATATCTTCGTCCTGGTGAAATACCGGGCAAAGAAGAGCAATGAAGGCTACATTCCTGAACATGAGGAGGGCAACAAGGTCCTTGAAGCGATCTGGATTATTATCCCGATTATCATCGTAGCCTTTTTGTCCGTTGTGACTGTAAAGTCCACTCATGCGGTAGAGAATGTTGCAAGCGAGTATAAGGATCAGGCTCCGCTTGTCATCTATGCCTCCTCCTCCAACTGGAAATGGCATTTCAGCTATCCTGAGGAAGGCATTGAAACGGTAAACTACGTGAACATCCCGGTTCACCGTGCAGTAGAATTCAGACTGTACTCCTTCGGGACGATCACCAGCTTCTGGGTTCCGCAGCTGGCCGGACAGAAATACGCGATGAGCGACATGCTCACCTACCTTAACCTCTCCGGTGATACCGTAGGCTCTTATATCGGAAAGAACTCGAATTTCAGCGGCAAAGGCTTTGCCCATATGGAATTTGAGACACTGGTTATGACAGACGCGGATTATCAGGACTGGGTAAAAGAAGTGAAGGAAACAGCGCCTGCGCTTACTGAGGATGAATTCAAAGGCCTGCTGGCTGCCGAGCATCTCGGCCGCAAGACTTACTCCTCTACCCATCTGGAATTCAGCCCGCCTCCAGGCGATCACAGCGAGCATATGAGCGGTCACGGCACGGAAACGGATATGCACAACGGCGGTGAAGAGCACGAGGATAACAAGGAAATTCATCCTTCCCCTGCACCTTCCAGCCAGACGGAGTTCGACAGCAATCCTGCCCCTGAGGTAGAAGAGCCGCTGCCTAGCTCGCCTGTCGAAGAGCATACTCACGAGTAACAAACAACCATGGAGCTAAACAGCTCTTATATAGCATGAAGCATGCTACAGCAACAACCTGAAAGGAGCCACCCTAATGGATTTAGAGAAATTTAAGGTTCACGGCGAACCCTTGATTTATGGAGCCATGATCAGCATCGCACTTGCCACCATCGGGATTCTCGTCGGGTTGACCTACTTTAAGAAGTGGGGCTATCTCTGGCGTGAATGGCTTACCACTGTGGACCACAAGAAAATCGGGGTTATGTATATCCTTGCTGCCCTCCTGATGCTCTTCCGCGGTGGCGTCGACGCCATGATGATGCGACTGCAGACTGCAGCGCCTGAAATGAAATTCCTTGATGCACAGCACTACAATGAGGTCTTTACCACCCACGGTCTGATCATGATCCTCTTCATGGCCATGCCGTTTATCATCGGTCTGATGAATGTCATCATACCGCTGCAGATTGGCGCAAGAGACGTTGCCTTCCCGCGTCTTAACGCCGTCAGCTTCTGGCTCTTCTTTTTCGGGGCCATGCTGCTTAACATCTCCTTCGTCATCGGCGGTTCACCGGATGCAGGCTGGTCCGCTTACTTCCCGCTGGCGAGTCTGGAGTTCAGCCCGACCGTAGGTAACAACTACTACTCTCTGGCCTTGCAGATTTCCGGTATCGGTACGCTCATTACAGGGGTTAACTTCATTGTTACCATCCTCAAAATGCGCGCTCCGGGCATGACCCTGATGAAGATGCCGATGTTCACCTGGTCTGTCCTTATCACAAACGTTATTATCGTCTTCGCCTTCCCTGTGCTCACCGTAGCACTGGCACTGATGATGTTCGACCGCCTGTTCGGTTCACAGTTCTTCACGATGGCCAACGGCGGGATGGATATGCTCTGGGCCAACCTTTTCTGGGTATGGGGACATCCCGAAGTATACATTGTTATATTGCCGGCCTTCGGTATATACAGTGAAATTATCGCCACCTTCTCCAAAAAGAACCTGTACGGATATACCTCCATGGTATTCAGTATGGTTATTATCTCCCTCCTGTCCTTCCTGGTATGGGCGCACCATTTCTACACCATGGGTCAGGGCGTAATGGTCAACAGCTTCTTCTCCATCACCACGATGGCGATTGCTGTACCGACAGGGGTCAAGATATTCAACTGGCTGTTCACCCTGCGAAAGGGACGAATAACCTTTACTACACCGATGCTGTACACGCTGGCCTTTATCCCGATCTTTACCATCGGCGGGGTTACCGGCGTCATGCTGGCGATGGCCAGTGCCGATTACCAGTACCATAATACGATGTTCCTGGTAGCGCATTTCCACTATGTCCTGATTCCGGGCGCGGTGTTCGCCGTTATTGCCGGGTTCCACTACTGGTTCCCGAAAGTATTCGGCTTCCGTCTCAATGAGCGTCTGGGCAAGCACGCCTTCTGGTGGATCATTATTTCCTTTAACGTAACCTTCTTCCCGCTGTTCTTCCTCGGTCTGATGGGGATGACCCGCCGTATGTACACCTATTCGGAAGAGACCGGCTTCGGTCCGCTGAACATGCTGTCATTCGCCGGAGCGGTAGGTCTGGCTATCGGCTTCCTGCTGCTGGTGTACAACATCTACTGGAGTACCCGCTACATGCCGAGAGATACAACAAGCGATCCGTGGGATGGACGTACCCTGGAATGGGCTACACCAAGTCCGATCCCGGCTTACAATTTCGCAATTGTGCCTAAGGTTAAATCCCTGGATCCTTTCTGGGAATCCAAACAGAAGAACGTTCCGCTGTTTGAAGACAAAATCACCAAGATTCACTTGCCGAACAATACCGGGAAGCCGTTTATCCTGGGTGTAATCTTCTTCTTCCTGGGCTTCTTCCTCGTATTCAGCATGTGGATTCCGGCTATTGTCGCCGGTGTCGGTGTCATTGTTATGCTGGCAGCGATGTCCTTTGATCAGGACCACGGCTTCTACGTATCAGCCGAAGAAGTTATTGCAACTGAAAAGAAACTGCGGGGTGAGACTGTATGAAGATAGATGCGTCGAAGCCGCTGGAATATTCAACAGAAGAGAATAGTAACAAGATCTTCGGCTTCTGGGTTTTCCTCGGAGCTGAAATCCCGCTCTTCGCTACATTGTTCACTGTATACTTCGTAATGGTTAACCGTTTTGCCGACGGACCGAGCGGACCAGAAATCTTTGAAATCGGCCCCTTGCTGATATCAACCTTCCTGCTCCTGACAAGCTCGTTCACAATCGGTCTTGCGGTGCACGCTATGCGCCACGGATACAAGAAAGCCATGATGTTCTTCATGGCGATTACACTGCTGATGGGTCTTGGCTTTATCGGCGTTGAAATTGAGGAGTTCCTCACCTACGTTCATGAAGGGGCCACACTGCAGACCAGCGGGTTCCTGTCCAGTCTGTTCGTATTGCTCGGAACCCACGGTGCCCACGTCAGCTTCGGCTTCCTGTGGGGAGTAGGGATTATGATTCAGTTGTGGCGCCGGGGAATTACCCCTGCTACCGCCAACAAAACATTTATCTTCTCACTGTTCTGGCATTTCTTAGACGTAGTCTGGATCTTCATCTTCAGCTTCGTCTATCTGAAAGGAATGATGTGATATGATAAAGCAACTGTTTCCGATCCGCCATGTGATGGGCTATCTGGCCTCGCTGGTCCTTTCAGCCGCTGCGCTGATTGTCATTTACGGCGATCTGTCCCATACAGCCAATGTGGTGGTATTGACGGTCACTGCACTTATCCAGGCTTCCCTGCAGCTGTTTGTGTTCATGCACATCGGCGAATCGGCAGATACCAAGAAAGAGCTTTACCTCAACATCGCCTATGCTTTGTTCGTAGGTCTGATCACCCTTTTCGGTACCCTCTTCATCTTCGTATGGGGCTGGTACGCTTAAGCTTTACAGCTTAATGCCTGTTCCTACTAAAAATCCCCTGGAGCTCAATGCTCCAGGGGATTTTTGCTGTATCTGTGCTGCTAATATCTATTGTTTGTTATACAGCTATAGCTTGAACCTTCCAAGCTCCTTCTGCAGGTCCTCAGCCAGTGTAGCAAGGTACTGGGCAGACGTGGACATCTCACCCATTGCTGACAGCTGCTCTTCACTTGCGGCGCTGGTATCCTGAACATCCTCCGCGCCTTTCCGGGAAGCCTCACTCACCTGCTCCATCGCCTCTGTCACCGACTGGGATTCTCCGGAGACATGCTCAACCGCGTTTCTGATCTGCTCGGTCTGCCGGACAGCCGAACGGATCGCCGACTGAATATCGGCAAAAGCCAGAGAAACCGCTTCACTCTGCGCTACACCCAGCGCTACAAGCTCAGACCCGGCTGTCATCGAATCGACAGCACTGCCCGTCTGCTGCTGGATATCTGTAATAATCTCTGTAACCTGCAGGGAGCTCTGGCCTGTCGCTTCAGCCAGCTTGCGGATCTCTTCAGCCACAACGGCAAAGCCGCGGCCGTGCTCCCCTGCTCTGGCAGCTTCAATGGATGCATTAAGCGAGAGCAGGTTAGTCTGGGTAGCAATTGCATTGATTGTAGTAATGATCGTGTTAATCTCCTCAGAGAGGCTGCCCAGGTTGCTGACAACATTCTGAGTAGCGGCCACACTCGAGTTAATTTCACCCATCCGGGTAATTATGCTGTCTACCGCCTCAGCACCGTGCTCAGTCGAAGCGGCAGCAGCGTCCATCAGCTCAGCCATATCCATGCTGCTGCGCTCAACTGCCGCAATATCCTCTGCCATCGTCTGTACGGATGCCGTAGTGCGGTTAATACTGTTCGCCTGAGCCTCAAAGCCGGCAGCAATATCGCCGGAGGCCTCTGCAATCAGATGCGAAGCGCGTGCAGTCTGCTCTGCACTGGCACTCATCTCCTCGGAAGAAGCAGACAGCATTTCTGCACTCTCGGAGATGCCCTGCATCATCCGCTTCAGGCTGGCGAGCATCGAGTTGAAGGACTGGTTAATCTGGCCGATCTCGTCTCTGGAGGTATAGGCAGCCGTTACCGTCAGATCCCCTTCTTCCGCCCGGTTCATCAGCGCCTGAAGCTCCTTCAACGGCTTCGTAATCAGCCGGGAAATTACAACGCTGATGGCAATGCACAATACCCATGCGGCAGTGATTAGAATTGAGCTGACGGTACGTGAGGTTCTGGCATTATCCAGCGTCAATTCATTATGTGCTTCAGCATCTTCTATCAGTGCAGCCGAAGCATCATCCAGCAGGCTGACCATTCTTGCCCGCAATTCACTAAAGGCGCCGCCTGAAAAAACCTGATAGCCTTCTTCGCTCAGGTTCCTGCCTGCCAGCTGGATGATATTGTCCCGCTGTGTCCGGTAATCCTCAAGCAGCGACAGATATTCACTGACTCCGTTGCTGACTGCAGCATTGGTGAAGTCAACGGCTTTCAGCTCTTCCATCACTTCATTGTTCCGCTCAATCCGGTCCTGAATCTGCTCAGCAAGCATCTCACTTTGGTCAGCCGAACTTGCCAGCAGGTCCTCCAGAAGAAAGGATTCAATCGCCCGGTTATTGGCGCGTATTTCCGTTACCAGATAAATGGGCATGAGATTCTGGCTGTAGGTCTCCTGCGAGCGGTCAGCCAGCTTATCCGTGAACAGAATCCCGGTCATGCCGACGCCGATCACCAGAATTACAGCTACGGCTACCAGAACTGCCATTTTAAATTCAACTCTTAAATTCCTCATTATCCTTATTCCCGCCTTCTCCCAATCTTGCTACCTATATTATATCGGCGAAAAAAGTCGAAAAATGATGCATTGTGAAAAATATTGTCGAAACAAGAATTCTGATTTGAACTACTGCTTTTTCTGTTAAGGGGTTGTTAGTTCAGTCTGTATAGTCCTTAAGCAGCCCATATTTCCGGCGGAAGCGTTCCAGCACACTGGTCCAGCCTCCGGCGAGTATAACCAGAAAGAAGACATTTGACAAGGCATGGGCCAGGTCAAAATAAAAGCTGGAAGCAAAAGCGGCGGCCACAAGGCCCCAGCTGAAGGCATCCGGCAGGCTGATTATGTACCAGATGTTCATGATCCACCCGAACAAAAAGCCCCAGAGAAAGCCAAACAGCAGCATTCCGGCACGTTTCTTCATCCACCACGAATTCCGCAGCCACCCGGTGCTCAGCCCGGCCATCCCCCAGGCAAACATCTGCCATGGCGTCCATGGCCCTTGTCCGAAATAGATGTTCGAGACAAGCGCAGCCACCGCCCCGATAATGAAGCCCGCCTCAGCACCGAAAACATAGGCTGACAGCATAACAATGGCTGATACCGGCTTCACACTGGGCAGCGCCGCGAACGGAATCCGGCTGACCGCGGCGATTGCCGACAATACAGCCAGCAGCACCAGCTCCCTGGACTCCAGCCTGCGGCGTTCCAGCCGGAGAAAAACGGGCAGCAGCGCCGCCCCGAGCAGCACTAGGCTGAGCAGCATATAATGGCGGTCCTTCAGTGCTGCCATTAGCGACAGCCCTGCCAAAAATACCGCAACAGCGATTAGGAGCGGGTAGCGTAAGCGTGCCATGCTGTCATCACATCCTCAATGGTCAATGCCCGGGGCAGCAAATCACGCGCCATGCGGTTGACCGCAGTTGTATAGAAATAATTGCTGCTGAAAAACGCTGCAGGCTCACCCTCAGCCGTAATACTTCCGTCAAACAGCAGTGCACAGCGGGAAGCATAACGTGCAGCAAACTCCACATCATGGGTTACAACAGTAATGCTCATCCCCTGCTCCCGCAGAAGCGCAAGCAGACCGGCAAACCGGGCCTTTGCAGCCGGGTCAAGCCCTTTGGTCGGCTCGTCCAGCAGCAATACCGCAGGCTTGAGCAGCAGCACCATCGCCAGGGCCAGCTTCTGCTGCTGGCCGCCGCTTAGGTCATGCGGATGATTCTCCAGCACCTGTCCCAGCTCAAATATGTCCACCAGCCTGCTGATCTCGCCTTCAGCCTCATCCGGTGTAAGGCGGGCTGAAGCTGCCATATGCTGGAGTTCCTCCATTGCAGTATCGTAGCTGAAATACAGCAGCGGGTTCTGGGCCAGAAAGCCGGCGGTTATTCCGGCAGCCGTTACGACCTTCCCGCGCTGCGGCTTAACCATTCTGCTCAGCACATGCAGCAGGGTGGACTTACCAGCACCGTTGCCGCCCAGGATGGCAAGCAGCTCACCCTGATACAGTGTCAGGCTCAGCTTGCGGAGCACCTCCCGGCCTTCCTTCTCATAGCGGAAGGTAACCTCCTTTGCGCTCAGCAGGGGGACCCCTGCTGCTGCCTGGGGCAGAGGCACCGCTTCAGCAGTCTGACCGGCTGCTGCCGGGATTAGCCCAGGTGCTGTGCGGGCTGCAGCCTCCGCATATTGATGGAGCCAGCGTCTGCCCTCGCGGACTGTCAGCGGTATGAACTCTGGCAAGCCCCGGCTCAGCGCCGGCAGCTCCAGAAACAGCCGTGCTGCCGTAGGCAGATAGGCCTGAACTGCCGCAAACGGCTCCCCGCCCGCTCTGGATACAAGCTCGCGGGGAGGACATGCCGCCTTCAGCAGCCCGTTCTCCATAAGCAGTACCCGGTCAGCGAGCGGAAGCACCTCCTCCAGACGATGCTCACTAATGATAATGGTCATCGACATTTCCTCGTTCAGCCTGTGCAGGGTCTGGAGGAACTCACGCGCCGCAACCGGATCCAGCTGCGAGGTCGGCTCATCCAGCAGCAGCAGCTTCGGCTGAAGCAGCAGAACAGAGGCCAGGTTGAGCAGCTGCTTCTGTCCGCCGGACAGCTCGTGCACCGGCTTGTACAGCAGCGGCTCCAGGCCGAACAGCCCGGCCATCTCGGCCAGCCTGCTCCGCATCACCTGCGGCGGATAGCCGAGATTCTCCATCCCGAAGGCAAGCTCATGCCAGACGGTATCCATCACAATCTGCGCATCCGGATTCTGAAAAACCATGCCGATCTCTGCCGCAGCCCGTTCCGCCGGAAGAGCAGCCAGCGGCTGTCCTGCATAACGGACTACACCGCTTTCAGTCCCAACAGGGGTAAGCTCGCGCTTCAGCTGGCGCAGGAGCGTCGTCTTTCCCCCGCCTGACGGGCCCATTAGCACTACAAACTCCCCCTCCTCTACTGTGAAGGTGAGCTCATGGAGCGTGTCCCGTTCAGCTCCGGGATATCGGAAGGATAAGCCTTCCGCCGCGATGATCTCCATAGCCATATCTCCTTTCCTTCCAAGCCTGATGGTATCAGCACGAACAGGCTGAAGCTGATATACATCAGCGCTTCTCCTCCGCCGAATTCAAGCGGCTTCATACGCGGATAGATTTCAAATGCTCCGTAGCCCTGCAGCCACAATATCAGCGGAATCAGTCCGCTGGCTGTAAGCAGCAGGAGCACGGCTGTGTCGAACCGGTCCATTCTATAGACTGAATAGGTGCTGCGTCTGCGGATACCATACCCCCGCGCCTTCATGGAATCGCCTGTCTGCAGGGCTTCCTCCAGCGACCAGGTCAGCAGCACCTTCAGCAGGGTCATGCCGTCACGCATTCTTTTGCGAAGCCTGCCCTTACCTGCATCAATGCCCCGGAACCGCTGAATCATAGTAATCTCGCGCAGCCTCCGCTGGAACAGGGGTACAAACCGGATGGCCATCAGCGTCAGCAGCGCCGTCTTGGGGGCAGCAGCGGCAAAGGCATACATGAATTTATCTGTTGTTACTGTGTAGTTGTAAGAGATGAATAAGACAAGAATCGTAAGCAGCACCAGCATCATAATCAGCCCGTACAGCACAGCCTCAAGCGTAATAGGCTGATCCCATAAATAAAACAGGATATGTGCCCCCCTGTGCGAGAACAGCGGGTTCAGCACCGCTACAGAGCCGGCCATCAGCAGATAGAACGGCAGCCCGCGCAGCAGCTGCCGGCCCTGCCCCTGAAGCAGCAGGAGGATTACGACTCCCGCGAGCTCGGTAATCAGGAATAGCGGGTGCATCAGCAGCGCAGCGAACAGCAGAAGCCCGGCATAATAGAGCAAGGCTACTGCCGGATGCATGGCACGAAAGCCGCTGCTCATGGCGCTTTGGCTCCGATATCCTTGCCGAGATCCAGGGTATACAGCCACTCTATTGTATCCCCGGGCTGTACAGTGTAGCTTCCGGCACTCTTGTCCGGGAACTCCCCGTTCACCCTGTACATCCAGCCGCTCTCCGCGCCATGATCCAGTTCATACAGATTGTCTATGCCTTCAACATAAGCAAAGCCCTTGGCTCCCTGAAATTCCATTTGGATCTTATGCTGCCGGGTAATCCGCTTCAACAGATCCAGCGCGCTTTCGCCTTCCTTGATTTCGAACGCCGCCGGCGCAAGAATCACCCCGTGCTCCGCATCTCCTGTAATGGAGATGACGGCTGTGTCCGCCACAGCGGCAGGCTGAGCAGCCGCTGTAGCTTTGGCCGTCGCCGCAGGCTGCGGCGGCGCCGTGGCTGCCGGCTTCGCAGCGCCGGCAGAGGGGCTTGCGGCAGCGGACGGCTTCGCCGCTGCCGCTGCCGTTGCGCCGGCGCCCTTGGCGGGCGGCGCCGCAGCCGAGGCCGCCGGACGGGACGCGTCCGGCGCGGCTGTGCCTGCGGGGCTGCTGCCCGCAGGCGGTGTGGCTGGCGCGGCGGCTGCAGCCGCGCCCTGAGGGGCCGTCTCCGCGGCTGCGGGAGACGGCGTGGTGTTCCCCGCCGGCGCGGACGGCGGGGCAGTAGCGGCAGCGTCTCCGGGCTGCGGAGACGCGGTGGCCGCCGGCTGCGGGCTCTGTGCCGCAGCCGTGGCAATTGGGCTGCCGCCGGACGGGGCGGCAGTGTCATTCCCGCCGGGGGCTGCGCAGCCCGGCAGCAGGAGCGCTGCCAGCAGCAGAAGCGCCGGCGGAAGCAAACGGCGGATAGCCGGTCTGGTCATTACTCTTTGCACCTCCTGAAATAAACCCGCCAGACAGAAGCTTGCCTTGATGCCAATTGCGGCAGCTTACATGCAAGGCGGGGCTAAATACCTTTTTTCTTTTCTCTTTGAAAAAAGGGAAAGAACGAGAGCCCTATGCCCCCGTTCTATCCCTATCATTAAGCTTATACTATTTTAGCTTAAATCGGGCGCTAAATCTGCCCCATCTTTGTAATCTTTCGCTTCGCACGCTGCGGCGCTTTACGGCAGCCGCACTGCCACTACTGCAGCCATTTCCCGGGTTACCGCAGCTGCCGGATCAAAGGCGCCGTTATAACCGCTCATATAGCCCAGCTGCGATACAGTGCGGACAGCGGACAGCGCATAGCTGCTGATCCGGCTTTCGTCCGTAAAGGCACCGGCTGTGCCGCTGCTGTCCAGCTTAAAGGCTCTCATGATCATGACCGCCATATCCTGACGGGTAATATAGCCGTCAGGATTGAAGACAGTATCGCTAACACCTGAGATGATTCCCAGCTCCTTCGCCTTCAGCACCGTTCCGTAATACCACGAGCCGGCCTTTACATCACTGAATACAGAAGCTGCCGGGGAATCCGCCGGAGCTTCGCCTGCCAGTCTTAACAGCAGTGCCGCGAATTCTGCACGGGTGATCTTCTGCTTGGGAGCAAAGACCAGCTCTGTCTCACTGACACCCTTCATCAGTCCCTGGCTATAAGCTGCTTGTACGGAAGCTAGAGCCCAGGCAGAAATTTGATTCTCATCGGCAAATCTGGCTTCGTTCACTGCCGCCGGTGTAATGCTGAACAGCTTGTCATCACCTGCCAGGAACCTGCTGTAGGCTGACAATGCCAGCAGTGCCTGTTCAGTAGCCAGTCCGTTGCCCTGCTGCCCTGCAGCATGGGCATAGCTGCCGTCTGCCTGTCTAAATGAAGCCAGATGGCTCAGCAGTCCGCCCTTTTCTTTTACAAAACGGACATCTCCCGGACCTATGCCGGCACTGCTGAGGGCAATGATGACCTGTGCGGTGCTTTCACTGTTTTCAGTACCTGAAGCCTTATAGCCTCCATTCTCCTGCTGCTGCTGTGACAGCCAGGCAACCGCCTTTTCCAGGGCAGCCTGAACTGTCTTCTGCTGCGTATGGGCGGAGAGCGCCGTGACAGCCATCGCTGTCAGGTCTACATCCTCGGTTCCCCCGGCAGTCAGCGGGAAGCCGCCGTCCTTGCTCTGCAGCTCCAGGATGGAAGCAATCAGACGTTCCTTGGTCCACAGCGCATTTGCAGGCACCTGATAGGAGCCGCTGTCCAGGGCAATCAGGCCAAAAATCAATCCGTTACTGCCCTGGCCCGCCATATTGCCGCTGTTATAAATCTTCTCGATCAGATTATATCCGCCGATATTCTGCGGATCTGCCCCGGCTGCAGCCGCAGCCAGCACCAGTCGCTCATAGTCCGTTACCTTGCGGAATTCACCGTTGCTTGCAGCAAGCTGCTCCTTCACAGCGTCCAGATAGCTTGCCGGTACAGCATGGCCGGTACGGGCCAGGCCAATTGCCTGCCAGTCGCTCAGCTCCTCTGCTGCTGCCACCGTTTTAGCTGTAGCTGTAATATCTGCGTCCAGCTGGTCACGCTGCGGTTCATACTTACTGCGGTCTACGACTGCATATGTTGTGAAGTGGCTGATTTTACCGGTAATGACCCCTGTTTTGGCATTAAGCACTGCCGGAACAGGAATCCAGTTGCCGGTATTCTCGTTCAGCCACGCCAGTGCCAGATTCGCCTGATTGGCTGTCGTGACCGGGAGTTGAATCAGCAGATCTACTTCATTCAGGAACTTCGTACCGTCAGGCTGGAAATCATACATTCCGGATACCACTTCTGGCCGGCTTGCAGGCAGCTCCTGGACAATAATCTCAACCGTACTGGACACCGAGCCTGCCGGAAGCTGCAGCTGGACTTCACCGGCGCTGTCCTTCAGTACAGACGCTGCACCCGGAGTTACATTCTGCCGGAAGGTGGCTACATTGGCGGTGAGCAGCTTTTGAAGCGCTGCTGCCTCTTCCGCTGTCATCAGGGTGCCGGTTACGGCTGTCGTCTGGCCGGCCTGCTGAAGCGGAAGCATATTGTCTGCAGTGATTTTAACACCGCTAACTCCTGCTCCTGCTCCGCTACCCAAGCCGCCGGATGCCCCGAGTTCGTTGATATAATACCAAGCCACATTATCGCCATTGCTTAGCCTGTAGCTTGCTGCACTATAATTCGGCTCCGTGCCGTTAACAGAATACTTCCAGCCGCTCTCTGGCCCGCGGGCTCTTTCAGCCAGCCCGTCGATGGATTCAACATAGATATCACTGCCCGTTCCTCTGCCCACCACTTTGCTTCCAAGCTGGCGGACCAGCAGGCTGTACGCTGTCTCGCCTTCGTTCAGCGTTACAGTTGTACTGGAGAGGATCGTGCCTTTCAGGCTATCCCCTGTTACGGAAATAGTCGCCGTGGCCGGCTGAGGAACCGTGGCCGGAGGCGCAATCGTCAACACCTGTGTATAACGGACGATGCCTGGCAGCTGGCCTTCAGCATATCCCGTTACAGCCAGTGTATGTGTACCGGAAGGCAGGCCTTGTCCGAAAGCAGCTACCCCCTCAGCGTTTGTTACAGCTGTAACTCCACCGGCGCTGACCTGGACCCCTGCAGCCTTAGAAACAAGCAGATCAGGTACAGGGTTCGCACCCCAGATTTGTGCGATCTTTTCAACCTTGACCGTGAACGCTTCACCCTGCTTAGGCTGTGCAGGCGTAACCGCCACTGAATCAACAAGCTGTGTACTGCTGCCGCCGTAATAGATCAGCACCTTGTCTGACGCCTGTAGTACAAAATCGTTCATTCCGGTTTCAGGATAGATCCATTTACCGCCGCGGGATACGGCAAAGCTCCAATATCCGTCTTTGTGGTAAACTCCGCCTTCAATCCCGCCGATTCCCTGAACGAAAATGCCGTACTGGGAATCGGTGGCCTGCAGCGCAATGCTGCGGGAAGCCGTCAGCTGCTGCAGCGCATCATAAGCGTTGAACGCATCCAGCGTACCTTCGGCTAGAACCCCCTGCGGCCCTTCAATCGCCAGGCTGGCTGTAACATTTCCCGGTGCTACCTTCAGGGACTCTGCGTAGCGGGCAACCTTTGGGACAGCCCCCTTGACGTAGCCGGTTACTGTCAGCGTATGAATTTTGGCAGGCAGACCCTGCTCAAAAGCAGCCGTGCCGCTGCTGTCCGTTGTTACAGTTATGCCGCCCGCTGTTACTTGTACACCAGCAGCAGGTGATTCTGCCGGACTATTGCTGTCCCAATCCCATTTAGCCTGCTTCACTTTAACCGTAAAGGCCTCATCCGGCTTTGGCTGTTCCGGAGTTACAGTTACCGTATTTATTATTTGTGTATCTGCTCCTGCAAAGTAAATGAGAACCTGGTCAGACTGCTGGAGCTCATAGGCTCCCATGCCTACAGCCGGGTAAATCCACACCCCACTGCGTTTGACTGCAAAATTCCAGTAGCCGCCATAGGTCCCGCTCTCTATTCCGTCTATGCCGGATACATAAGGACCATAAGCAGAATCCGTAAGCTTGAGCGGTATGTCCTGATTTGCTGTAAGCTTCTTCAATGCTGCCAGCACATTAGCGGCTTTTACCGTCCCTTCTGCTACTGGGCCTTCCGGCCCTTCGACCGTCATATGAGCAGATACATTGCCTGAAACTACGGTTACACCCTGTGTGTATTTAACAATCGCCGGAGCCTGACCTTCAGCATAGCCGGTAACGGTCAGTGTATAGTTCCCTTCTGCCAGTCCTTCTTTAAAGACCGCTACCCCGTTCTGATCCGTAACCGCCTTTTGGCCGCCGATTGTGACCTCGACCCCGGCAGCTTTTGAAGTCACCGGATTTGAAGTAGAGGCAGCACTATCCCAGATCCATGTAATCTGTGAAACAGTAACGTCAAAAGCCTCATCTTCTGCAGGCTGAGCTTTGGACAAAATCACTGATTCAACAAGCTGGGTTTTAGCACCCCCATAATAAACGACAACCCGGTCTGAGCTCTTGAGACTGAAAGCCTTCATGCCTACATCCGGGTACAGCCACTGTCCCCCTCTGACTACAGCATAGCTCCAGCCATCCCAGCCTCCGAACATGCCCGCAGCCACATTGCCGATTGCCGTAACATAATTTCCTGAAGGGTTCTTAAGTGCCAGTCCGTTCTGGGCTGCCACCTTCTCCAGCGCTTCAAGGGCATTGCCTGCATAAGCATTGCCTTGCCCCAGTGTTCCCTGCGGCCCTTCGATTACAAGCGGTACATAGACCAGCGGATTCTGCGTTGCCGGTTTAGTAAAATCATACAGCTTGCCGTTATTGCCGCCGCTGAACAGATTGTAGGCAGCCAGCGCCTGCAGCCCTTGTTCTGTGGCAAACGCATTGGCGGCGCCCGCCGATTCATGGGCAAAGCCGCCTCCGGCTCTGAAGAAGCTCAGCAGTCCTGAGATCAGATCGCCTTCTGCTTTAGTAAACTCAGCGCCTGCCGGATCTATACCGTAGGAAGTCAGTCCAATGATAGACTGTGCGGCATATTCACTGTTGTCGCCGTATCCGCCTTTACTGTCCTGTGCAGCGGATAACCAGGCTACCGCCTTCTGTCCGGCAGTCGCTACTGCCGGGTCATTCTGGTGGGCAGCAAGTGCCGTTAAAGCCATAGCGGTCATATCCGGGATGCTTGCACCTAAGGATAGGGCGAAGCCGCCATCGGCATTCTGCTTGGCCAGAATCTCGCTTAACAGCGCACTCTTGCTCCATTTGGCATCGCCCGGAATAGTATAATTTCCGGAATCCAGCGCAAGCAGCGCATATACCGGGGCGTTCAGCGTCTGTCCGCTGATGCGATCGCTGTTATAAATTTTCTCGATCAGATTATAGCCGGCGGAGGAGCCGTTGCCGGCAAAGCTCTCCGGATCCGCACCTACAGCCTTCACGGCAAGTGCAATCCGCGCATAATCCGTCACGTTGGCAAAGCTGCCGTTGACATCATTAACCCGCTGCTCAAGCTTCTGTACATAGCTGTCAGGCACATCATAGCCGGCCTGGGCCAGTCCAATGGCCTGCCATTCCGATAATGCTTCACCGCTGCCAAGAATATACTCGGCAGTTTTGTATGTCGCTTCTTTTACAGTAACCTGCTGATTTGCCGTCGCTGCCGCCAGCGTACTCAGCAGTTCTGAGGAGGAATCCTCCGCTGCATACACAGCATCCGTTACACTTGCCGCTCCTTGAACCGCCGAAGCATCCGCTGCGGCATAGCTTTGGCCGGAAGGGACAACAGCCCCCCCGATAATCGAGATGACCAGCAATAAAGCCAGGCTGAGTCTCAGGAACCTGGCAGAGAATTTCTTTTTCATCGTTACCCTCTTTTCTGTTAATAGAATGATTGGCGGAAACACACAGCCTGAAAACCTTAACCCAACATAAAAACCGCCCTTATTAAGGGCGGCCGGGAAGAATACAAATTAACGGCTGGACAGCTGCGAGCTAAGCTTGCTGATTACAAGCGCATGCAAGCGAGTGTACCTACTGCAAGGCACACCAATGCCCGGAGCCGCAGTTCATCTGCATATGTTCCGCATTCTTACCCCACGAAGAAGTGAAACGTCTGTGAAAAAGGCAGGTCTCCTGGCTTATGCCTCATCGCTTCCCCCCTTGCCTTCCCGCCCTCATAACAGCCGGACAGTGGCGCAACAGCAGGAGTCGCTCTGCATTTACAGTGGCGGGACCGCACCGGATTTGCACCGGCCTTCCCTATTAAGCGGTTCTATGAAACAAAAGAACGCGCACCCTTTTCAATAGCTTATTAAATTTTAATATTCATAATCATAGCTAGTATTTCCCTCTATGTCTATAGAAAAGCTGTTACAATCTCATTCCATCCTATGTCAACTGTGCGGTAGGAGAAACGGCGTAAGGAAGCAGATTCTCTCCTGTCTGACATACGCGTGCGTAAGAAACTCTTGCCCGTGCAGACTATGCCACTCCGACTCAGGTCTCCAAGCACATACTAATTACTCAACCCCCTGCCGCGCAAACCAAACCATCTCTCCCATCACCCTACTCCTGCTCAGCCACCCATCCGCCACACGCACATTACTCAACCCCTGCCGCGCAAACCAATCCATCTCTCCCATCAACCTACTCCTGCTCAGCCACCCATCCGCCACACGCACATTACTCAAACAATTTGCCGTACAAACCAATCCATCTCTCCGATCAGCCTACTCCTGCTCAACCACCCATCCGCCACACGCACATTACTCAAACAACCTGCCGCGCAAACCAATCCATCTTTCCCATCACCCTACTCCTGCTCAACCACCCATCCGCCACACGCACATTACTCAAACAACCTGCCGCGCAAACCAATCCATCTCTTCCATCACCCTACTCCTGCTCAACCACTCATCCACCACACGCTCATTATTCAAACAACCTGCCGCGCAAACAAATCCATCTCCCGCATCCTACAACAACTCTTCACTCCGAACAGACACATTGGAATTTAGTTTGAAAAAGGTAACCTAATTCCGCCAAAATCTCTATTTAAGTGTAATTAGGTGGAAAATAGATACTTAATTCGCTGGTTATACGCACATTTCCGATAATCGCCTGGATTAGGTGACGAAAATCCACTTAATTCTATTCATCGCATGTTTTAGCAGAGATTAGGTGTCTAAAATCCACTTAATTGTAAATTGGTAGCCGCTAAAGAGTCGGTAAAGCACCTGTCCAGCCAGCTGCAGAAAAAAATCCTGAACGTACCCGCGCCGTCATCCGGCCACTTGTACTGTTCAGGATCTTGTTCGTTTGTTTCATTAGTTAGTCTGGGACTAATAGGCGTTACTCCGTTCCGGCATTGCTATCTGCATCTGCACCGTTTGAGCCAGCTGCGTCTGCGTTAGCTCCACCAGTCACATTGTTGCCGCCGGCATTATTGCCAGTACCGCCGGCACCTGCCGAAGCATCAGGTGTTGCTCCGGCTGTAGCGGCAGGCTGCACCGCTGGAGCAAAGGATGCTCCAGCCTCCGGATCAGACTGTATAATCAGCTTGTACTCACCGGCGGTAATCATGCTGCCGGCAGCAAGTGTTGCGCTCTGCTCCAGGTCAACGATGACCTGGTACTGCGCAGCGTCCGGCTTGCCGGCTGACGGCGGGGAGGAGACGGACTGATCTCCGTCCCCTGCCCCAGCACTGCCGCCTGCATTACCAGCCGCACCTCCGGTCGTTCCGCCACCTGCATTCCCGGCTGCATCATCGGACGTTCCGCCACCTGCATTCCCGGCTGCATCATCGGACGTCCCGCCGCCCGCATTCCCAGCCGCATCTCCGGTCGTTCCGCCGCCCGCGTTCCCGGCTGCATCATCGGACGTTCCGCCGACTGCATTCCCGGCTGCATCACCGGACATTCCGCCGCCTGCATTACCAGCCGCATCATCGGACGTTCCGCCGCCTGCATTCCCGGCTGCATCATCGGACGTTCCACCGCCTGCATTCCCGGCTGCATCGCTGGACGTTCCGCCGCCCACATTCCCGGCCGCGCCTCCGTCCGTTCCGCCGTCCGCGTTCCCGGCATCGTCACCGTCTCCCGGTTCCGGCGAAGCTACCAGGCAGCTCGCCGTCGTCGCAACAACCTCATAGGTGTCCGTAACCTTGTCCCCGGACATGAGCCCAATCTCCTCGGGCTTAAAGGCTGAGCACTCGGCAGCACCCTCAAAAGAGAACACCAGCCGGGTGCCGGCCGCGCCGCCGCTGCCTAGCGCTACCGTAACCGCGCCGTCCCCTGCGCCAATCTCCGGCTGTGCCGGGTCCGGCCGCAGCAGACTGACCGCAATCATTACCACGATGATCACGAGCCCCAGAATGGAGCCGCTGATCAGGAGCTGAAATCGGCTGCGGCTGACCCACCGCGCCAGCGGTGAAGCCAGCTTGCCGCGGGCTTCATTATATACATTCTGCAGCGCCGGTCCTGCGGCGGCTGCATAGCTTTTGCGGAAATCCCGGCTTTTGAAGGCTTCACGGTCTTTGTTCATGAAATACTTCAGAATGGCCCGTTTATATCCCGGCCACAGCTTTTTATTCGAGACTGTGAACAGCCAGCTGCCCTGCGACCAGTCAAAGAAACGGTACACCGTCTCTTTATCTCCACCCGCCTTACGTACGACCAGCTCCAGCAGCGCATCATAATCCAGCGGCCCGTCCTCGCGCTCACTGATATGATAGAAAGCCAGCGGCAGGCGCTCAAAAGGCTCAGCACTGCCCGTCTCCTTCAGCCAGCGCCGTCCGAGCAGCTGAACATCGTCCAGCTCACGCGGGGCAAGTCCGGCAAAAATCCCCTCATCCGGCTTCTCCTCGCCAAACCAGCGGTAGGCAGCCCGAAGGGCGTTGGCCTTGCGTCTGCTGATGGAATCCAGCGGCGGCTGCCAGTCCTCGGAGTCACGGTAGCGCAGGAATGAAATATCCAGCAGCTGCTCCAGCGTCAGCCTGTCCAAATCTACACGGCTCAGCAGGAAACGGTCAGCTGCCTCCGCCAGCTCCAGCAGCAGCGACATTGCCTCCGGATAGAGGCCGCTGCCTCTGCGCCGCTCTTTTTCCGCCTTTTCTACAAAATCATGGGCAGCTGCCACGGCAGCCACGGGATTCCTGTCCCCGGCCAGCTTCTCAAGCAGATACTCCTTAATCATGTCCCGGGCAAAGTCCTGCTGCAGCACCTCCGGCAAAAAGCGCCCCCAATGGAACACAAAGCGCAGCACATCCCTGGAGTCAGCCGCAGCAGCCAGCCGGGATTCCATATAAGGCTCCAGCAGCTGTCTGCGGAATACAGGCTGGCCCAGTACTTTTTTGAAAAATGCTGCACTCAGCCCGTCATTGCTCTCGATTATGCCATAAGCCGCAGCCAGTACATCCTCACGCCCTGCAGCCGGACAGTTCAGCATGCCGTTGATGAAAAAGTCGACGATTTTGCCGCGATAGTTATGACCCTCCAGCACAAAATACTCCTTGAACTGTTCAAGCACTTCAGGCTGGGGAATCCCGCGCTGCCGGATAGCATCATACTCACGGTCGAAGCGCTCCAGGAACAGATCATTCAGCCGCACCCGCGACTCCAATGCTCCCTGGGGCTTCAGGTAGGACAACAGACCGCTGAGCACAGCGGTTTTATTGTCCGTGTACGCCTGCTCCTCCCCCTGCTCAATCTCATAAAAGACCGCCAGCTCGTTATATACCGCCAGCTGCAGCTTACGCTCCGGCCCTTCACCTGTCAGGAGGGAATCGGCAAAACGGGCATAATCCTCCATGCTGCCCTTCCGGTTAAGCATCTTCCAGACAAGCTCGGCAAAGGGCTGGCGCGTACCGCCAAAATCAGTATTCAACATCCGGCCCGAGGCCAGATCGAACACATAATCCTTCTCGATATTGCGGTCCCCGGGACGCAGCGAGCCTTTTTCCACAAAGGTCAGATGGATATATTTGCGGCTCTGCGGCTCATTCGCATACGTAATGACGCCCAGCCGGCGGCGGAAATCATATGGCAGCACACTGAACAGGACCTCCGTCAGCTCTGCGGCACGCCGCGACACCTCGCTGATCGGCACATCAAGCGCAATGTAGATTTTTTTCTTCCCGGCTACGGAGAGCATAACCGCCTGCAGCAGGGCCTTGAACGTTTCTTCGGTAAAACCGAGCGTGCGCAGCACCGTCAGCGGGTCAGGCCGGCTTTCGCGCTGCCGCACAGGGATATGGTCCAGCTCCGGCAATGTTCCCCCTGGCTCCCCTTCATGACTGACGGCAAAGTCTGCATGCAGCCAGTCCCCGTAATGCTTCACAATTTCCTCCGAGCGGATCGGCGGCACAATAAAGTTATGGGCGAAAAAAGCGCTCCGCTGCCCCGTAAAATCAGCCGCCAGATAGCGGCTCTGCCCAATTACGGTATCGTTCGTCTCCGTATGGAACAAATGCAGCGCAGGTGGATAAACCTCCTCATTCTTCTCGCCGCGTGCCGAAAGCTCAGCCGGAGCATCGTAGACGCAGAAGGGGTGGAGGATTTTTTTGACAAAATTATTATCCAGACTGTCCGATTTCGCTACCGTATCGAAGCCCTCGGTTGTCCGGTAAACCCCGCGCCGCTCGCGGGTATACATCTGCTGGGTGATGCCGGACCCTGAAAATCTGTTCACGGCCCGTCGCTCCCCTCAATATAATTCAGCTTATGCAGCAGCCAGATAAACGGCTCGTCCACACGGATCGGGCTGACCACACCCTCTATCCTCTGATTGACCGGATTGCTGCCCAGCGCAGACACGGCGAAATACCCCGTATTGGCAAAATAAACATCCATCGTATCCTTGAACGGGCGGTCCACCTTCTCGATGAAACGGCGGATTTCCCCGTCGATGTTATGATACTCGTCAAGATTTAATGTTTTGCGGTGCACATAGTTATTAAAAACATTGCTGTTCGACTTGATATAATCGCCGTCCTCATCCTTGAGCGAGTGCAGCATATCGCTTTTGGTCAGCACGACCGCTGTCGGGATGGAGGTTTTGCTCTTCTCCTGATAGGCGATAAAATCGCCGAACATCGTCAGCACCACATCGCGCGGCTCATCATACTGTGATACCCACTCGCCGGGCTTGTCGCCGTAGTTGATGCGGATCTTCTCGCGGATGGAGCGGATCTGCAGCGGATCGACCATGAACAGGATGCCGGCGGAGTTTTTGATATGCTGGCCGTGCAGACCGAGGTAATCCTGGTCCACCATGCCTTCGCCGGCAACATCAAAGAATACCAGTGTCAACGGCGGCTTGCTCTCATCCTTGAAGACGAACTGGAAGATGAACGGCTCCTGCATTTTTTCCTTCTGGGTCGAAGCCAGCAGATCGCCGCGCTCAAACAGCGGTTCTTCATACAGTGTGCGGAACTTGCGGCTGATCTCGGCATTCAGCGGCATGCAGGCTGCGTCAAAATGCCCCGCCGTCGTATGCTGCAGCGTATGGATCAGCGAGGTCATATACACCGACTTCCCTACCTGGGAAGCGCCGATGATGGAGATAATATTGCTTGGCACCTTGCCCGCGGTCACAGGCAGCTCATTATGACAGGCCGGGCAGAGCCGTCTGCGCGTCAGCACCCCGTAGCGGTCGGTTAGACCGGTGAGTACATGGTCCGTGTAATGATGGTATTCTTCCGGAATGTCCGCCGGATTCAGAATGGCTTCCATGTCGTCCACCGTATCAAGCCCGAAGCGCTCACGGTACTTGTTGAGGGCGTCATCCTCGCCCAGCGCGTAATTCTCATCATCCTCGCGGCTGTGCATGGCCCGGAAAACGACTTCCTCCGGCTCAAATTTCGTGAAGCAGTAAGGGCACACAATATCATAAAAAAGCGGCCGCGGCTGCGGCTGGTTTTTCTTCATAAAGCGGCTGAAAAAAGACATTTCTTGTCCTCCCAACGTTTTGTCGTTGTCTGAGCGTTACTTTTCTGTTGGTCTTGATGCATAAAGCAGACTTATTCCGGTACCAGCTCATAATATTGTCCGTATTTACGGCCATCGGTGAAAAAAATCCGCACGAAGTCCTCTTTGCCGATTTCGATCGGCGGCAGCGCGTTCCGTCCGGCGGCAAAATCCTGCACGAACGGGAACAGCACGCCGTCCTCTCTGGATGACGGATGTCCGCCTCTTTTTTTGACATAGCAGAGTACATCCTTCGGCACCGGCACTTCGGCGGTAATCGTCATATGTACTGTTTTTTGCTTGCCGAATATCGTTTTTTTCTGGCTGACGGAATAATATATTCTGGCCTTGCCGGCACTGACTGTAACCTCATTGGAACGGTCCGCCTGCCTGATGAGCAGCGTCTCGCCGTTCTCGTTAATCCGGGCATATATGGTATAGACCACCAGGCCGATATCATCCATTCGGTCCCGGTAGCCGTTGTTCGCTTTGTATTCCTCGCGGGTGTACAGCTTCATGCCGGAAGGCGGAAGCTCCCCGCGTTCCGGCCCCTCCGCTGTTTCTTTGCGGATGCAGACCGCCTGTACGCCGTCCGGCCAGCGCCATCTCAGCGTACAGAACCGGTCCTCCACCCTGGCAGTCACGTCACTGATTGCCGCTGCAGAGTGACTTTCTTCGGCGTACCTCATGACTGTCTACTCCCTTCACTTATGGATTCCTGCTTGCTGAGAGCTTAAAAGCCCTTGCTGTTCCTGTTTCTGCGCGGCGAATGAAACCCTTCGGAGCCGGAGGCTGCCGCAGCCGCGTCCCTTCTTCCCCGGCGGGACAGCCGTCCTTCGCCGACCGGGATCACATAGGTAAAGAGTGAAATAATAGCCGCCAGCACCAGTACCGCGCTCAGCCGCACCAGCATATCGCCGGCGGAATGGCCGTCTAGCCCGAATTCCAGAATCAGACCGGCGCACAGGCCGGCTGCCCAGCCGCCGATGCCGAAGCTTTTGGCCAGATGCCGGTTATCAAAAATAATGCCAAGCCCGATCCCAAGCGCCGTACCCACCAGCATCAGCGCCAGAATCCGCACAACTGCATAATAAGGACTGTCTGCTGTAGCATCGCTGCGTTCTGTCAGCAGAGTACGGTCGCCCAGTCGGTCGTAAATCTGCTGGAACACATCCCCCAGACGGCCGGCATCGGTAACATCGTAGTACTGCCCGCCGGTTGCCGCTGCAATATCCTGCAGCAGACTGGAGCCGGACGGGTCATTCAGCGCAAGCCCGATGGTATTCACGGCGATACCGCGGCTTCTATACTCATTTAGCTCGGTAGCTGTATTAAATTGGCTGAAGCCGTCAGACAGCAGGATGACCATGGCCCCGCGGCTGGTCCCGCTGTCCGTATTAATCACGTTCATGGCTTCACTAAGCGCCCCGCTGATATTTGTGCCGCCTTCAGTTGTCTGCAGGTTATTAATAACCTCCGACACCTTTTCACGGTTTTCGGTGCTCCGCAGTGAGATCAGCGGCTGGACAACTGCAGCCTCCTGGCTGAAGGTGACTACAGCCACCTGATTATCGGTATCCATCTGCTGCACCAGTGCCTGCGCAGCGGCATACCGGCTGTTATCCGGGTCACTCTGCTGCATGCTGCCTGAGTCATCGATGACCATAACGACATTCTTGACCGTTTTGATGCCGCCGAAGTTCAGCTCATACACAAACTCCATCAGAGTGCCGACTCCGAACAGTATAACTACAGTCAAGGGCAGCAGCTTCCACGACAGCCCCAGATAACGCTGCTTCCACGATAAGCCGTTCAATCGCGGGGAGATCATCTCCGCCAGCAATGCCCCCAGTCCAATGCCAAGCGCCACTATCGCAAAATAGATACCGACAATTAATATGGACGGCAGGTCATACGGCCTGCTGCCCAGCAGCAGCTCCCCCAGCACAAAAGCTATGCCGCCGCCAAGCAGGCTGAAACACAATAAAAGCAGATTGATTTTCCGCTGCATCCATCCTCATCCTTTCAGGAACAAACTTATAATATATTTATACTATTGCCGGAGCACAGCCAGCCTGTCATCCTCTTGGACGTGTGTTCCCTGGCGAAATAGGCGGCGGAATAACTCCTTTGCTGCTAATAACTGACGTATTGGCCGTTTCGGCTGAATTCAGAGGCATTTTTGCCTCTCATTCCGGCCGTTTGCCCGTTTCGGCTGGAATCAAAGGCATTTTTGCCTTTCATTTCGGCCGTTTGCCCGTTTCGGCTGGAATCAAAGGCATTTTTGCCTTTCATTCCGGCCGTTTGCCCGTTTCGGCTGGAGTCAAAGGCATTTTTGCCTCTCATTCCGACCGTTTGCCCGTTTCGGCTGAATTCAGAGGCATTTTTGCCTCTCATTCCGGCCGTTTGCCCGTTTCGGCTGGAATCAAAGGCATTTTTGCCTCTCATTCCGGCCTTTTGACCGTTTCGGCTCGTATCGGCTGAATTCAGAGGCATTTTTGCCTCTCATTCCGGCCTTTTGCTCGTATCGGCTGGAATCAAGGGCATTTTTGCCTCTCATTTCGGCCGTTTGCCCGGTTCGGCTGGAATCAAAGGCATTTTTGCCTTTCATTTCGGCCGTTTGCCTTTGACTCAACAGTCCGGAGTATACTGGGGCTAGCTGCAGCATCTTAGACTGAAGTTTCGACAATTTGCTTTCTGGCAACTTAGCGCCACAGCCACCGATTAATGGATACCTTAACCTATATAATTAAAACAGAACAAACCACCTTTTTAATTCAGTGATTCAGCATTTCAGCATTTCAGCATTTCAGCACTCGGCATTCGGCATTCAACATTCGGCATTCAGCATTTCAGCATCAGCATCCAGCATTCGGCATTTCAGCATTTCAGCATTTCAGCATTCAGCATTCAGCATTCAGCATTCAGCATTTAGCATTCGGCATTTAGCATTCAGAATTCGGCATTCGGCATTCGGTATTCAGTATTCAGCATTTCAACATTCGGCATTTCAGCACCTTAGCCTTTAATGCCCTTAATACTTCAGCATGCTTAGCACCTCGGCACCACACCTTTAGCGCAACAGTTCCACAACGCAGCAGCACCTCAGCGGTCTGCCTTAGTGGCAGCCTTGCCCAGCCTCATTACTGATATTACTCATATTACTCAACTATCATCTAAGCTCAGGCAGTTGTTCCTCATCCACACCGTGCAGCTTATAGCCGTTCTGGACATAGGTTTCATAGTAAACCTTGCCGTTGCGGTAGTAGAGCAGGTCCTCCAGATGGAAGCCGCCCATCAGGTTGAGCTTCTCCACGCCGCTTCTGCGCTGCTCGTGGACAACGCCCAGGCGGTAGATACGGGTCGTGCTGTCAGCGTTCAACGCGTAGCGCAGAAATTCGGAGCCGCTGTCGCCGAAGAAGTATTTCTCCTCATGGCGGTGCTCCTGCGTATATTCGAACAGGCGGACGTTGATGGCTGCACCGTCTTCAAGACCCAGATAGAGCTGCTTGAACAGCTCTTCCCTGGACACAATCTCCCGGTTCTCGTACGCCGCTGCAACATTGGCCCGCCGCAGCAGCTCTTCCTCGAAGGGGAGGGTAAACGGTGCAGCTGTAAGCAGCTCTCTCCTGCACACTTCGATCAGGCGCCGGACAACCGCCGGACCGCCCTGGCGCAGCAGCTCCGAGATGCTGCCCATGAAGCGGTCGCTGAAGAAGATGCCCTGACCCCGCCGGGTTTCAATATCCAGCATGACCTCTGCGGTCACGGTGCGGTAGTATTCCATGATATTCTGGTCCACCGCTTCACCGGATCGTCCGATGCTGGACAGCGCAAGGCTGCGCAGCTCTTCTTCCAGCGCCTGCATCGTCTGCACCTTGGCTCTGCTCTCTGCATGCAGCTGCTCGAGCGCAGCGTCATAGCGGAGCGCGATACCCAGCTCCAGCTTCAGCCTGAGAATCTCGTATTTCCTACTATATATACTCTCAAACAAATAATGAATGAAATTACGCACGGTCCGCTTGTCGAGCAGCGGCACCCGCTGGAACGGCTGGCGCTCCACGCTCTGCGCGTAGAGCTGCTCCAGCTCCTCCTCGGCGCTAGCCAGCGCCGAGCGCAAACCGCCCATGTGCTGACGCAGCGCGTTCAGCACACTGCCCCCGGCCTCGCCCTGCTCGGCCGTCCACTCCGCCAGCTGATAGAACGTCACTGGCGGAGCGGCCTGCTCCTGAGCCGCCAGTACGGCGGCCCATTCGCGAGCAGGGTCAAGAGCCGCAGCACGCGCAGCGGATACATCCGCAAAGTTGCTGCGGAAATACGCCTCACCGCCGTCGCCGAACAGCAAAGCCTCCGCCTCGCGCAGCGAGAGCGGCTTCAGCTCGCTGTAGGACGGACGGCCGTGGCTCATCAGCCCGGTCATTTCGGCGATGCCCGCCTCATCGGGCAGGAGACCCGCTGCCCGCTCACGCAGCGCTTCCGGCGTCAGTCCAAGCAGCGCCTGGCGCTCGCGCAGGCTCAAGGCACCGCCGGTCTGCAGCTTCGCGGCCAGAATATGAAAAGCATGGTACAGCACCGCCATGGCAACCGGCCTGCTAGGCCTGCGCACCGCCGAGAATCCGGCGGAGGCATAGCCCTGCCTGCCGGTGCTGCCGCGGATGCCGCTTTTGAACGTCATATTATTGTAGCCGCCGTGCCCGGAAGCCTGATCGGAGGAAGGACGCACACGGTTCTTGAGCAGGCTGATGTGCGCGATAATCTCGTAGTTATCCTCCATGCCGTTCACCGGGGTCATACCCCGCTCGTTTTTATCCGAGAGCAGGTAGACCAGATCGAACAGGGCGGAAGGTCCATGGGCTACCGGAATGGACAATCCGTCCTCCGTAACCAGAAGCGGAGCTTTGAACGTATAGTCCGGCAGCTGCATCCCGTCCAGCTCACGCAGAAAAGCCAGCCCGGCCGAGCTGGAATATCCGAAGTTATCCCCCTGCTCCCGCTCGTTGATCAGCGTGTACAGGTCGGTCTGCACCGATTTGAACGACTGGCTGAGAACCGCTCTGGCCAGCAAGGCAACCTCCGGCAGCAGCACATTAAGCGGGTCATCGACCCGCGTAATGATGGTGAGATGGATTACGTCAAAGGAAGAATACAGCCGTCCATAGTCAGCTATGCTGTTACCCATTCGGCGGAGCGTCCGGTTCATTCCCGCCAGATACCGGCCGTCCTCGTGAAACTCACGGTAGACCTCCTGGCGCACTGTACGGGGATCACGCCCTGCCGGATCCGGCAGGGACATCGTCATCACCCGTTCCCGGCTGCCGCCTGCGGACTGCTGCTCTTTAGAATCCCAGCCTGTACTCCCGGACGGCCGCTGCTCTGTACCATCCCGGCCTGCACCGCCATCCTCCATGCCTGCATACCTGCCCTGAACAGCAGCTCCGCCTGCCTCATTCCCGCCGGACTGCTCCTTGCCGCCATGCGCGCCGGCATGCAGCGCCAGCACCCCGGCGGCATTATCCCATTTCCGCTCGCAGCGCATAAGCACCGGCTCAATGGCCGGGGATACCTTGTCACCAAGGAAAAGAAACAGCGCGGGGTAATGGATGCTGCTGCGTCCATCCCCCTTGCTGTGCAGCGCCTCTTCCTGCGCCGCATATTGCTCTGCATAGACCAGTGCTTCTGTTCTAATCATAGGCTTACTTCAGCTTTCTGCGGATGCTGGCCAGCTTGCCGGTCAGGCTCTTGTAGAAGCCGTACATTTCATCGCCGTCGGCATGCTCCACCCGCTCATATTCCAGACTGTCACGCGCTTCGAGGAAGGAGACATACAGCCCCTCCAGCTTATAGAGCAGCGGGGTTACATCCTCGGCTGCAGTCATTTCTCCCGAACGGCGTGCCGCTTTGCGCAGCAGCACACTGCGGCTCTTCTCATCCAGAGCGCGGAAATGGCGGTACACTGCATATTCCACATAGCTGCGTTCCTTCATTAAGTTAGCGAACGGCTCCCAGGCATCCTCTTCTTCGTCGCGGTCGTAGACGTAGAGCGCCCCTTTTTTGACAATGGTGTCGGTATAGAGGGCTTCGATGAACTGGTCGAGCCATTTATCCTCATCGAGATGCTGGCGGAGCAGTGCATCCAGCTCAGCAGCCTTGGCTGCCAGAGCATCATATTTAACCAGCTCTTCACGCACACGGCTGATCAGCTGCGGCGAACGGATCAGATTCTCCTGAGCCAGCTCTTGATTGATGCTGCCAAAGATGTCCTTCACGGCTTCGCGCTCCAGCCCGTTCTCACGCAGCGACCGCAGCTCATCGGCTGCCTTCTTCACTTCGCCGAGGTTTGGCCGCGACGAACCAATCTGCAGGTCATAGCCGCTTAGCAGCTTATCCAGATCGAACGGCTTGCTGAAGACGACAGAGAAACGGCTGCTTGTATTTTCATCCAGCCCTTTTTCGATAATGACGCCGCTCTCCAGCGCCCGTGCAAAGTCAGCCCGGACTCTGGCATTGTACTCGCGCACACGGGCATTTACATAGGTGTCGCCCCATGATTTCTCAGGAATCGGGGACGGCAGATAGGTCCAGTTGTTCTTGTCGGTCATCACCAAATGGCGGCCGATCCCTTCCTTGTCCAGAATGGTGCGTTCGTAGTTTTCTTCATACACTCTTAGCGGAGTATAGACAAAGAGCGGCACACCGTTACGGGTGTTAAGCCAGAATATCCGGTTCTTAACCTCGCTCTCCTTAATCGTAAACTGCGATTTGCCAAGCGCGTTGTTCTGGTAATTGCGGATCCCCTTCAGGATACCCGGTGCTTTAACCGGCACAGAGACAAAGCCCCAGGACGGGAAGTGCAGACTGCCCGAGCTGTTGCTCAGATGGAAAATCGGCACCGCATCCTCATCCAGCCGCCCTGCGATGATCCGCTCCACAAATTTATCCAGCGGCTCCTCGCGGCCGTACTTCATCACCAGGAAGTCTTCCATCGAACGGGTAATCAGATCGCCGAACTTGTCGGTCAGGAACTCGGAAATGGAGCGGACGATATCAATCTCCTGCTCTCTGACCCAGCGTCCGGAATGCTTCAGCATTTCGCGGGCAAAGTCACGGATCAGGTCGTCGCCGTCCTTTTGGTCCATCAGCTTGGAGATATTCGAAGCAATATCCGGCACGTTGACGATATTCCAATAGTAGGTTTTGTTGCCCTTATGGTCAGCCTGCTCCTCACCATTCAGCAGAATATTACCGTTCTTCTCAAAAATCGTGCTCAGCGCACTCAGAATCTCTGTGAACACCCCGTAAATCCGGCTGTTTTCTTCATTCAGCAGCTCAAACAAATCCTCATAGAACTGGATCATCTGCTCCGTACGCTCAACATCGGCGTGCAGCCAGTACTCGTTGATTTTGGCTTCAATATAGGCATTCTTCTTCTTCTCTTTGGACACAAAAGCGCTCCGCGCATCGCCAAGCTTCTCCTCCGCACTGTCCTGAGCCGTCTCGATATCACGCGGCAGACGCAGCAGGCTTTCGCGCAGCGCTTCGATATAAGACTGGATCAGCTTCAGAATGCAGAAGCCCTTCTCGGTATAGAGCAGCCGCGACACATAGAACGGCCCCTGCTCCGGATGCAGGAAAATCCGCTCCAGCTCCTCGCCGAACCGTCCGGTAATTTCGCCCGGCAGCTGTTTTTTGGCCTTGATATATTCTTCACGCGCTCGGGACAGGAAGCTCTGCTCAAGCTCCGTGTCCATATCGACAACCTGATTCTTAATAACATTGGCGTGGCTCAGCCGCTCGCTGTTCTGATAGCCCGGCAGCGGTTCTGGTACGCGGGATTCAAACGTTTTGATCATCGTATCGAGGTCGATGCCCAGCTTACGTGCGAATTTCTCGACATCCTCCTGGCCCGGAGCCTGCTGGAACATCTTGTCCATTTTGTCGAACAGGCGGTAGGCCAGATAGGTGGTCATCTCTTCAATCGGCAGCACGGCCGACGAAGCCCCGATAATGTTGTATTCATAATTGGCCGGATATGCCTTGTTCATCTGCGCGATATTGGTCCGGATGTTACTGATATAGTCATGGATGGCGAATTCCTCGCCGGAGGCTTTTTCCTCGCTGGCCATAAAGTTCGTGATGTTCTCCGCTGTTACGTTCATGCAGTAGTCGTAAGCATTCTCCAGCAGCTTGCCCTCGGTATTCGTTGCGGAGATCAGATGGCACAGGTTAAATGGCGGCAAAGGTGAATTCACGGTCAAAATATTGCCGTACTGCTGGCGGAAACGCTCACCCCGGCTGTCCACATTCATCCAGTAATCCAGCTCTTTAAGCGCCGCGTAGCCGTTTTTGCGGATATACTCGCGGGTATGCTCGCTCAGGCTTTTGTTGGACAGATTGACGTCCGGTGTGAACAGGTAGCCGAGCGTGTTGACCCGGTCAATGCCCGCCGCGCCGTAATCACGTTCAATAATCCCGCGCACGATATAGGAGATATCGAGAAAAGCACCGCTGCCTGTCCCGCCGGACAGACCGGTAAGCAGGAACACCATCAGCTTTTTGTTGGTGCCGACCGACAGCGTCTTAATCTTCTTATCAATCGCGCCGACAACCTGGTTGATCTTGGTGAACAGCAGCAGGCGTCCGGCCTGGCGCACACCGGCAGCCCCGTTCATGCCATCGGTAATGCTTAGCTCCGGCGACAACCAATCGGTAATGTAGGGATCAAGGATACTGCGGTTTTGGAGCAGGCCGCCGATTTCCGCGTTCGCCAGCAGCACGAATTCATTCTGCGGATCGAGGCCGATGCCTTTGTATTTTTTGCCGCGGTCCTGTTCATTCGTTTCAAAAGCCAGAAACTCCACGTTGTCCGGCTTATCGCGCTTCTTCTTGGAAATCGGGTCCTCTGGCAGCTTAAAGCGGCGGTTAATCTGGTATTTCAGGCGCAGCAGGGCGTCAATTCCCGTCCCCCCAAGGCCGATGATCAGAATTGGATTATCAATCGTATCCACTCTGATCTTGTCACTGACGATTCCCCCGCCAAGCGATACGTCTAGCTGCTGAATATGCTCTCTTACTACCGGTTTCATAGGTTCTCCCCCTCTATATTAAAAACTCCAACAGAATCGTCTTGTCTACTGTCTGCAGCGGCACCGATACGCGGTCCCCGCTCTTTAGCTCCAGCCCGCGTGAAGCGTCAGCCGCCCGCCCGGATCTTTCTACTGTGATGCCTTCGCTGCTGCGCAGGAGCAGCCGGTCGTTTTTGCCCGGAGTAAAGATGACCTTCTCGCTCTCCTTCAGTTCAGGAGCCAGCTGGAGCAGCTGATGCAGCGTGAATTTGCCGCGGAACCCGGACAGCTTCTTGTACTGCGGATACGTCTTCTCTCCGGTGTTGCCGTCCAGCACCTCTACGACCATCTGTCCGACAAAGCCCCGGTTGGCCTGCTTGCGCAGCATATATACAGCCGCCGCAATGAGCAGCAGGAGTACGCCGCCGATGATAAAGTACAGGGTGTTTGAGGATTCTTTTGGCTGAAGCGGCTCTTCTCCTGTTGTTCCGCCCCCTGTTGCAGGTGCTGTGCTTACAGCCCCCGTCTTCGCATCGATCTTGAGCACATCACTTTCACGGTAAAAGCTGCTCTCCTCCGCACGGACCTTCAGCTCATAGTTATGACTCTCTTTAATTTCAAAAGCGCCCTTGAACTCCGGCCCGGAATTGTCCAGCGGAATCTCCTCTACTGTCCCTGTATCGAGGTCCGTCGCAAGCAGTACCGCATTCATATCTTGATACAAATTGCTGAGTGTTACCTGAGCACCGTTGCTGTACAGGTGGGAGACGATATCGATCGTATCGCCCTTCTTGTACGCTGCCGACGGCAGCGCCTCTATCTTGAGCTCGAGATCATAGTTGAATACGAGATTGATGTCGATTTTATCCTTGGGAACGCCCTTGACCTGCAGCTTCCAGTCCCCCTGCTCCGGTGACAGCAGCTTGATGAGGCTGTAGGTGGACGACTTGGACAGCAGCACATCATCTGACGGGATCGCGACCTCCTTGCCCGACGGATCGGTCAGCTTCGCGGTCACCGGCTGTGCAGACATAATCGAAATGTTCGCTTCCAGCACACTGCTGTTAGGAACGTTAACCGTAACCTCCTGGAAGCTGCCGTCCGCCGTAATCGACTGGACCGGAACAATCTTCAGCTTCAGATGACTGGCAAAAATCTCGCTCAAAATCTGCGGCAGATCATCCGCTGAGTTCGTCGTAAACGATTTGCCGCCTGTCTCAGCAGACAGCCCGGCGAGAATATCCTTATTCAGCTTGCCATCAGCATTGAGCCCTATAGTATAAACCGGGTAGCCCTTCTGCTTGGCTGCATCCACCGCAGCGGACAGCTCCTGGTCTGACTGGCTCTGCGTCCGGCCGCTTGCCTCATCGAGGTCATTGTTACCGTCTGCAAGCATGACGATCATCGGCTCATGGCTGGGATCACTGCCGTTCTGCAGGACTTTAACCGCTTCTTCCATACCTACGGCGATGTCCGTGTAAGGTCCGCGGTTCAGCCCGTCGATGAAATCCTTCAGGTCCTGCTTGTCGCCGGCTGAGCCGATTTCAAGCAAAGCCTTCTCACGCTGCACCTTGTCGGTGTATGCGACAATGCCGACCTTGTCACCTTGCGTGGACAGCATATCTATAAACATTTTCATCGCCTCACCGGCGATATTGTTCTTGTCACTCTTGTTCATGGAGTTGCTGACATCGATCAGCAGCACCGCGTCAATCCGCGACGGTCCCGCCGCTGATACGGATGAACCAGCCGAGGCCGCCGAAGCCCGAAGTGCTGTAAAGGGTGATGCCGTAAGGCACAGGATCAGCAGCAGTACCGGGATCAGCCTCTGCAGCATATTCTTGGTTGTTCTGGGGCAAAGCTGTGTACGAAGCATAAAGATGGCTCCTCTTGTGTTATATTCGGTATTAGGGACATTGCGTCAGTTAGCTAAAATCTGTCAATAGCATGCCATTATGATATAATTAAACATTGTAAACTTCAACTTTATGCCTGCATGAAAGGGAGAGTTCCATGATTTCATACGTCATACTCGGCATTGCGTTTCTATATGCCGTCATTCAAATTTCACTTTACGCCTCAAGGCGGCGCAGGCCGCTCACCCGTGATGACATCGACGAGCGGCTGCTCGCCGCCCTGAACGGAGGGTCCCCATCCCGTGACTAAAAAAAGACCCGTCACCTTCCGGACGTTCAAGGCTCCGCGCTACGCCCATGACAAGCTGCGGGTCTGCCGGCACTGCGGCAATTACACCGCGCTCGGTGAAGAACGCTGCGGCAAATGCGGCCGGGCCGCTCTCAGACCGGTGGCCCGGCAGGCTGCTTCACTCGCCGGGCGCAAGATGCATACCCGCCTGCTGCTGCTCCTTCTGCTTACTCTGGCTGCTGTCTATTTCGGGCAGAGCCTGCAGCAGATGGCACTCAGCGGAGTCTGCGGGGCCGTCCTGATTGCAGCCCTCTATTATATGCAGCGGAAGGTCCGGCAGAATGAGAACCTCTTTGCCTTAAACGAGCTGCTCGGCCGGAATATTGACCGCATCCGGGAAGGGCTGGAGCTGAACCGCCAGGAGGCCGTTGCTGTCTTACGTGAAGATGATGTGCTGGCCTATGAGAAGCTGCGCGAAATTTCTGTCCTGCTGCGCGGAGACCGGATCGCCCGCCAGCGCGTTGCCCTGCTGCACGGCTTCCAGCTGCGCAAGGATATGAATCTGGAGCTCGAGCAGCTGCTGCTGCGTGATTTTGAGCCGCTGCTTGCCGAGTATATCGGCGAGATTGCCCGGGTCCGGCCCGAGCTGATCAAGGACCGCACACTCCGCTATGTCAAGAATTATGAGGTGCAGATTCTTGAAATGAACAAGGGCAGAGAAATCCTGACCGGTGTAGCGGGAGCGGCGGTCCGTCTGAAACGGAACGCGCTGCTGTACTCCGGCATGATCGGAAGATATGTACAGGACCTGCCCAAGGACCGGTTTCTGCGGCTGTCCAGACTGATTTCCGCCAGCCCTCATGAGGCCTGGAACGGTCTCGACCAAAGGATAGCCGAAGTCAGGGAAGCGAAATACCGCTGGGACCCCGATTTTTAGATAGAGTGCCGTAAGACTCAGGCATGCTATATTTTTGAAAAAAGGGGCTACTATACTATGACGTTCAAACAGGCCATAACCCTGCGGAATATTATGATCATTCTGTGTATATGCATGGCGGGGCTGCTCGTTTCAAAGGGCCTGCGGATTGAAGACAAGCTCCGGATGGTGCAGGAGGCTGAGCGGCTGTACGCCGCCGGGGACCTGATAGCGGCCGAGCGGCTGTACCGGCAGGCGGCTGATAATTTTTCCGTTCATTATAAAGAGGAGCAAATTGCCGGGCGGCTTACAGAGCTCGCGCCGATCACGGCGATCCGCAGCGGTCTGGATACACTGGTCCGCATATCAGCAGATCAGCTTGTTACGAAGGATTTTGCAGGCTTCATGGAGAGCTATGCCTCCCTGCTCAGCCTGAAGGCCAAGTATTTTGTCAGCGGCGGGCCGTATGAGGCCTTTTACCGCAGGCTGTCAGAGGAGTCAGGGATTTCTGCGCAGCTCACCGGCGGCTTCCGGCAATTCAAGGACCAGTTCCTGGCCGAGCTTGCAGCCGGCGGCAGCGGTGAAGATACCGGCGAACCTTACAAATGGAACCTGCTCCTGATTCCTGACGCTTATTATGGAGACGCAGATACCAAGACGGAGCTGCTGGCAGCCGGCTTCAGGTCGCATGACATCGCTAGGCTGAAGGTGCTGGCAGCAGCCGGGAGCTTCCAGCCTATGCTTGACAGTGCCTTATCGATGAAGGAAGCCTATGATAGCCACGGCTACCAGGCTTCATGGGTGCAGGAGCAGGCTGAAGGAAGCGCGCGCATTATTATTGAAAAAGACCTTGATGGTGACAATACAGCTGCGTTTGCCAGTCATGCTGTGATGTACCGTAACTACGCTGCGGCAGCAGGACTTGATGCCGGCTCGTCCAAGCTGCTGGCCTCTATTGAGCGAAGCACATCGAAGCTTCTGTCCAGCGCCGCCCGGCTTGTGCGGAACGGGCAGTTTGCTGAGGCGATCCAGCTGTACAGCAGCCTCACTCCACTGCAGGACACTTCGGCAGACATTGCTGCAGCACAGCTGGCCTGGAACACCGCCGAGCCTGTCCGGCTGCTGCCGGGCGGCGATGAGGAAGGTAAATATGTATTTGTTGCTTCCGTCTCCGGCCGATATGGGGCCAAGGTGGCTGTAGCGGGGGTTGACGGCAGCGGCATGCTGCATTATGCATATCTGCAGGAGGACGGAGTCGTCTCAACGCAGACAGGCGGCGTTATTCCGGAATCCGGGCGGCTGAGCGGCGTTTCCTTCGACGACCAGCTTGCTGCAGCAGCCGGAGTGCCGGTTGTGGTAATCCGCGGGGGCCGGGATGACGGCCGCACGGATTTTATGGCGTATCAGATCAAGCCTGAGGGTATTTCAATGCTCTTCTCTTTTGCCGGAGACAGCTATGAGCTGCAGGCAGAGGATGCCTCGCTTCTCGTAACTAATGCAGATACCGGCGATGGCGTGTCCGGTGAGACAGGCGTGTATACCTTAAGTGATGGCGGCTATCAGTTTACCGGTATCATGCAGACGGTGCCTCCGGTTATCTCCGCTGCCGATCTGGAGCTTCATCCTTATACGGATGTCACAATGAACGCCGAAATTTACATTGATAACTCCGGTCGAAGCGTCGGCATTGCTGATGGCCGTTATCTTTTGCTGCAGGGTAATGCCGGCTTTGTTACGGGAACTGCCGTCATTACCGGACAGTATCAGAACAGATATGCTTATGCGGGAACAGAAACCGGTGAGCAGTATATGCCTGTCTTCACTATCAATTCGCTGGAGAGTGTCGGGTCAACTGCTGCGGACGCAGGCACAGACATGAATATGGATCCGGAGCTGAGTACGAATCCTGGCGCAGAGACGGATTTGAATCCGGCGCCGGAGGATACCGGTGAGCAGACGGATACCAATGCAGAGGCAAATGCAGGGGCAGGCTCGAATTAAGCGGCATTAACAGGATACTGCTTCTTATTAGGATTCATTCGACAGATCCTTGAGAACAAGAACGATAGAGCCTTTAACCCATAAAGAGCAGCGGTCCTCAGACAATCTGATTATCTGAGAACCGCTGCTCTTTCAATTGGCGGATAAAACTGTATGTTGTTAGTGCGTGCACAGCCGCTGTGACGGCATAGCTGCCAGCATCGGTGCAGTTGCAGTACTTGCGTGCAGTCGCAGCACTGGCACTATTCTGTTGCAGTACCCGAGCCAATGCGGTAACTTTAACGGACACAGCTGACGCTAAATACCTGATTTACGGCGGTTTTTCCTCCTAACGGACCCAGATGCGCTTATTTGGACCCATAAGCCGGTTTTTCCGAGGATAGGCAGGCAATAAAGGCTGTGGGGTCCGCCAGAACTGAGCCTTGTCTCAAATCAGGCAGATAACGTCATCTCAGTCCGTTCGATCAGCAGCAAGCCTCTCCTTTTCGCCAAACAGCCCATTGTATCGCAGCATCCTTCGTGTATTCATCCCGTTTGCTTGTTCCGCTAGAGACAATCCGCTTCCATTCAATCCGCAGCAGACACTCTAGGCAAATTCCAGCTGCTTCGCAGCCCGCGCACCCCATCATGTCCTGCTGATTCATCAAGTTCCCGTTTACCTGATTACTTCAAAAACGGCATTACCCTGCCGATCCGGCAACGTCTGCTTTTTTCCTGCGGCCCAGCAGCCGTTTATAACGTTTCTGGGCATATAGAACACCAGAGGCTGCAGTGACGGTATCCTTAACCTCACCCAGCACCGCTTTGGTCTCCTGCACCGATGCCTTCATCCGTTTAACCTGCGTCTTAATTCCATCCGTGCGGCTCTTGGCCTCATCCAGCGTCTCCTGGACATTGGCCTTTACCTCGTCAACCGGCTCTTTCAGGCGGTCCACCGATTGCTTAACCCCATCCAGTGACTTTTTCAGGCCATCTATACTATTCTTGAATTCCTTAATCGGGTTACCCATGTCTATCCCTCCTGCTCAGCTTTACTATTACTTACCCCGATAAGCAGCAAGGCCTTCAACGTATACGGGAAGGAATGCTGCGTTACCCGCGTAGCTCCTGCAGCAGCGCCATAATCGTCTCTTCGTCCACCGGCACTGAGAAGGAGCCGTCCTCAAACGTCTTCATAGCCCCGATCCCCTCCTGGAAAACAAAGCGGATCCGCCCGCTGCGCACCTTCTTGTCTGTATACATTTTGTCCACCAGCATACGGTTTGTAATAGAGGCCGGAAGCTCTGTCGGCAGGCCGGCCTGCTGCAGCAGCTTCACAACCCGTTCAGCTTCACCACCCGTCATGTACCCCAGCTTCACTCCAAGCCGCGCTTGTATAACCAGTCCTACAGAAACGGCTTCACCGTGCAGCAGCTCATATCCGCTCACCGCCTCCAGCGCACGTCCCGCCGTATGGCCGAGGTTAAGAATCTGCCGCAGATTGCTCTCATGCTCATCCTGCTGGACCACCTCATATTTGATCCGGCAGTTGTGCAGGGCAATCTGTTCACATATCTCAGGATCCAGAATCAGCTGACCGTCCGGCGATACGACCTTACCGATATGCTCCTCCAGATAACGGAAGAATCCGGCATCCGCCAGACAGGCATGCTTAATCGTCTCGGCGAGGCCGCTCCGGAACTCCCGGACTGGAAGGGTGCACCACGCCGCCAGATCAATGTACACCTTACGCGGCTGATGAAATACGCCGATCAGGTTGGTGGCGACCGGTGTATTGACACCGGTCTTGCCGCCGACGGAGGCATCAGCTGCCGCCAGCAGCGTCGTTGCATAGTTCAGGCTCGGCACCCCGCGGCCGAACGTCCCGGCAAGGAAGCCGGCCAGATCGGTCACGGCCCCGCCGCCGACGGCGATAATGCAGCTGTCCCGCCCGTAGGAACGGCTCAGCAGCTCATCTTCCAGCCGCGCTTTGGTCTCACGGGTCTTGGATTTCTCGCCGGCCGGGAAGGAGAACAGCTCTGCCGCAAAGCCGTTCTGCAGCAGAAGCTCAAGCAGCGGACGCCCGTAGAGCGGCTCTACCGAGGAATCCGTAATGACAGCAAATTTGCTGGCGCCGGGGACAAGCCCCTGCTGCAGATCGCTGATTAGCGACGGAAACAGCCTTTCGCCGATTTCAATCTGATAAGAGTGATCGACTGTCTTTTTGAGTACAACCTGGAAGCTTTGGGACATCGCTGCAGACCTCTTTTCCTTATGCCGGAGCATAATATATTTAGCATTCTTGTCCGCTGTACAGCGGATCGGTTACCATCCTCATATAGTTGACCAGATCGGCCCTCGCCTGCTCATTCGCCTGCCACACTCCCAGGTTCCAGCACATGAAGCGGAGCCCCAGGTAACGTGAGGCTGCCCGGAACAGCCCGGCGTACTCCTGCTGCGGAATGTCACAGCCTAGAACGGCAAGACATCTCCGGTACTCCTCTGCCTGCTCCAGCGTCCTGCAGCGCATGGGGATGTCCATGAACAGCGAGCCGTAGCGGGCCTCCTCCCAGTCAATGAAACGGATTTTATCATTGTTATGCACCAGAACATTGCCTGGATTCAGATCATTATGAACCATTGTAAAGGTGTCTGCAGCATAGATAACCGGTATCATATCCTCTGCAATTCTTCCGGCAATCTCCTCAATATTCTCAAGGGTCTGCAGCCCGAAGGCTTCAGCAAAAGCCGGATTCTGCCTGGCGGAATCCCAGGAAGGTCTCCAGTTTGTATTAAGGATCTCGGCAATATAGGCCTCACTCACCTGCGGCAGCCAGGGCAGATCGCATCTGCAGCCAAGATTAACATAATGGATATAGGCCAGCGCCTCTATCTCCTTCTTCTGAAGGGCAGGCAGATCCAGTCTGCTGTAATCCGTCCGGTAATCCACATCCTCAATACACAGCAGGCTCCGCCCTTCGTAGAGCGGCTGGCCTGAGAGGCTGAAGGGTACTTTGGCCCCCTGCGAATAGAGCCTGGAAAGTGCCGAACGCTCCACAAAAGTAGCCTGCTTCGTTATTAAAGAGATTTCCTCTTTTACCGCTGTCCCTTCCGGCATTCCTGCTCTGGACTGCAGCCACACTTTATTGCGCATCAGCTCAACAGCCCGTGACCCCGCATGCACAGGTACGCTCTCTACACTCAGCACTTCGGCTTCGGGGGAGATAAAGCAATAGACAGTATCCTTAATCAGGCCGATCCTTTTGCTGCTGTCGGTTAATTCCATGGCACTCATCCTTAACTATGATGGACTTACTACTGCTACTGACGGATAGGTATGTTCGGCAAAACTCGCTGTCATTACAAACTGATTCCGCTCATAAAACCTGAGAGCATCTTCATTACTGGCAGCCACCCGCAGGTAGACGCCCCCGGTTCCCTGATTTTTGATCATATGGCTTATGCATTGGTTTAGTATAATTCTTCCATACCCTCTATTCTGCAGCTTCGGCGCTACTACAAGATCACGGATATAATCACCTTCTGTGATATATGCACCCGCCAATTTCTCCTGGAGCCAAAATGAACGGACCCGGCCTGCAGCCTCGTATGCTTCAAGCCTCTGCCCAAACCATTCCGCCTGCCTGCGGTATCCGCCTGTCTCCCAGCCATTCTCAACACAAAGCTGCTCGTAAGCTGTATCAAAAAGCATAATAAAGGCATCCAGCATCTCCGGTATAAATCCCTGCTCCTGCAGTAACAAGCTATCCGCTTGATCCGGCGGTCCGCCCGTATACTTCAGCTGATAACCCTCCAGATCAGATACAAATCCATGCTCCCTTACAAATTCTATAATTTCTGTATTATCTCCATATACATTAAAGCAGATCTCCCGGTGCTCACTTGACTGCAGATAAGGAAAGATTCTGTCATCTATTAAATCCAGCAGCATATCTGGCTCCCCGCATACGCTGAATGCAGCGTAGGCTATCACACAGCTGTTATCCTCCGCCAGACATAACACTCCCTGGTTGTTCCCGGATTCTGCATAAAACAGTATTGTAACTCCATTGCGTTCAAAGGCAGACCGTACAAATTCCAATGCTCCGGTAGAGATTTGTGCTATAAGCCGCAAAATCCTTTTGTTCCGCTCTTCCATCATGCGCGCTCCTTCTTCTAACCTCAATGATTCCGGCTGTCAAAAATATAATATAACGCCGCCGCATCTAAAATGTGAATGTCCGCCGACTCCAGCTTTACCGTTATGTTTCGCCGAAATATCAGATTCTGATAGCTGATTTCCGCCAGCACCTGATCCTCTTCATCCATCATATAGACACCCTTGTTGCCGATGTTCTTTTTTAGCCTTATAGTAAAATCTCTTTCGAGCTGAACATTCATTCTCGGATTCGCCTTAATCTTCGTAGCATCACTGACCGTAAACTCCCCCAGATGAATGGAGCTGCCCGTCCACTTGGACCTTACAAGACTATCCCGCCCAAGCTGCTCACTGATGCTGCAGACCGGCTGCCCGCTGTTATCAAACGCCTGCACATTCACAAAAAAGGTTGCGTTAAAAATAAAATCACAAGCCTGCTGCAGCCAGTTTTTGTACACTCTTTGAATCGAGCCGACTGGGATATGATTAGCGCCATAGATGGTTATTGATTTGGTGCTTCCCCTGTACACGGGCTTTACTAAGCTATATTCCCGTATCATCTTAACTCCCTTTCCGGATCATCGTCCTCATCAATTAATATTCCTCCCAGTCCTCCAGTACACTCCAGCTTACCGCAGGATCCCCCTGCTGCGAATGCATGGTACCGGTATAAATGTGATTGTTATGTATTCCTGTCTCCAAATAATGCTGCAGCACCGCGCGTGTTGACGCCGTGGCCTGCATGCCGCCAGCCCTGCCGGCTTCCAGCCACAGCAGTTCTCCTTCTTCACCGGGAACCAGCCGGCTTCCAGGTGCAACATTGCCCATAAAGATGTACTGTATACGAATCTCCTGTCCGGCCTTGAGCCGGTTAATAATGTAACGGAGCGTCAAGCCGCCAATATCCTGCCCGGTAAGTCCTGTTTCCTCAGTAACCTCCCGTAAACAGGCAATCCGGGGGTCGCTGTATTCCCCGTCTTCGATGTGACCCCCAACGGGAACCAGATGCCCGGCAAGAAAACGGCTGCCTTTCTTTTTTTGCAGAAATAACACATCCTGAGCTTCATTAAATAAAAAAGCTACCGCCATCTGCCTAAGCCGCATATCTAGATCACCCCAGCCCCGGAATACGAACACACAGGAAAATTATACCACGGTCATTCCCTGCCGATAAGCTAAAAAAGGCATATGCAGGAAAAGTATTCCTGCCAGTTGAATAGAAAGCAGAGGCTTAATTTCCAAGTGGGGGTTATAACAATGTTGATCAATGTGCTCGACAAAGGGTATGTCCGGCTGGTAAATCATATGGGCAGTGACCTGACTGTTGTGAATGCAGCGCGGGTATCCTATGCCAAACAGTCAGAGGAGCTTAGCGAAAAGGACATCCGGCTGATCCGGTTTCTGGCCCGGGAAGGCCATACTTCACCGTTCAGGCACGCTGTCATCCAGTTTGAAATCTATGCGCCGCTGATGGTTGCCAGGCAGTGGTGGAAGTATGTGGTGGGCTCGGCCCATTACGAGGGTACAGGGGACAGTCTTGAGGCCTGGAATGAGTCCAGCCGCAGGTATATTACGGAGGAGCCGGCCTTTTATCTGCCTTCGGGCGGAGAATGGCGGAGCGCGCCGGAGAATTCCAAGCAGGGCAGCGGCAGCCTGATTGCCTGGGAGCTTGGGGAGAAATATACGAAAGAGCTGATGGATTACACCGAGCTGGGTATGCAAAAATACGAAGCCGCCCTCGCGGACGGCATCTGTGCAGAGCAGGCGCGCCTGTTTCTCCCTGCCTACGGCCTGTATGTCCGCTGGTACTGGACGGCGTCCCTGCAATCGGCCGCCCACTTCCTGCAGCAGCGGCTGGAGCATGATGCCCAGAAGGAAATTCAGGATTATGCCAAAGCCATTCTCAGTATGGTAAAAACGTTATTCCCGGTTACTGTGGACGAGCTGCTGTCACGCTGACCGTTATGCTGACTGTGAAATATCCTCTCTCTGCGGAGATTCCTCAAGCAAGCACGTACTTAAACACCCCTGCAGCATAACTGCAGGGGTGTTTCATCATTACACAGAGTTTCTGCTCAGTAAACGTTAATAACCTGCTCCTCAATAAATCCGCCAACACGTTGCTTGTATTCAGCCCACCGGTAATCCTTATTTTCAATAACCAGCTTCGGGATATCCCATACGTCCACTACCGACCGGACGAACGCCTGACTGCCGCTCCATAACGCCGCAGCCTCCCGGAAATCCTCATCCGTATGCAGCGAGACGGGCCCCCATTCATTGCCGCGCACACTGCAGATAAACCGCCACTGGGCCTCCACATCAGGCTGGTAAAAATAGATCAGCACCGGATTCAGCGCAGCCAATATCTCCTGCAGCGACGCGGTGAGCTTAATCAGTTCAGGTAGAGCCATTCCCATATGATGAGCGCAGCTGACGGCGTCCTGAAAAAGCACACTTTCAATAACCGTTACTTCATCACCGCTTCCCAGCCGCTCCTCCACAAATCTCCGGAACACAGCCTCAAGCTGTATTGTGAACAGCTCCGCCTGATCCTCATCCGCCAGGGAGGTGAATTCATACCCCCGGATAAACAGCGGATGATTCTCCTCCAGCTCCAAAATACATCTGTTTGCCACTCCCCGGGATGTCAGCAGCTCTGCAGCGGAGGAGGCACAGGTTGTTTTACCGGAGCCCGGCATGCCGTCGATGATGATTAACTGTTTAGGACGGGTTGTCATTGTTGATGCACACCCCTAATCCAATGTTTTCTGGACAGCACATACATCTCTTCTCCGTTACAGTCCGCGTAATCTCCGGTCAGGCCTTCGAGCACACGGTCCAATGTGAAGCCGAGCCGGCCAAGCACCTTAGCTGAAGCTGTATTTCGCGGGTCGGCTTTGGCGTATAACCGGTCCAGCCCGATTACCCCAAAGCTATATTCCGCCAAGGCCGAAGCCGCTTCAGCAGCATACCCCCGGCCCCAGTACTGCCGTCCGATCAGATAGTACAGCTCTTTGTCAGGCGGACAGAAGTCGAGTGTGCCTGCACCGCACCAGCCGATGAATGCACCGGACTTTTTTTCCCGGATGGCGAACGAATATTTAAAGGCTTCATCAAACGGTATATCGTAGCTGCTGATCAGCCAGTCAAAAACCCCCTGATACTCCTCAGCGGAAAAGACATCCATATGCATATACGTAAGCACTTCCGGGTCCTGCATCAGCTCAAACGATTCCTGCAGATCGCTTTGGATATATGGGCGGATAATCAGCCGCTCCGTTTCCAGACGCATTACGGCTAAAGCCTCAATCATAGCCATTCCTCCCGTTTCTTTCAGGCAATATGAGCTAAGCATAATCCGGTTCGCCGGCATGTGCCAATGTAGAGTTTGATTTTAACCGAGTTTACCCGCTGTTTATAACAATCAGATGCTTCTTAATCAAGAGTCACCGAGTCATATAAGGATTGATCGATCCCCTTAATAAAAGGTGTCCAGTCCCCGGACGAATAGAGCATCAATTGATGCATCGCACGCGTACATGCTGTATAAAAAAGCTTCCGCTCACTCTCCCGCCGGTACGTCTGCGCAGAAGCATCATAGATCAGCACGGCGTCGAATTCGACACCTTTGGCGAGGTAGGCGGGAAGGACCAGGATTCCTTTTTCAAAAGTGAGTGTATCCTTCGTAATCAGCCGCAGGCCTTCAACGCCATGTGAAAGGAGCGCCTCATAGGCTTCACGGCTTTCGTCGGCTGTTTTGGTAATGACTGCGATGGAATCAAGGCCTTCCGCCTTGAGCGCAGCAATATCCTGCATCATCCGCCCCGCCCGGTCTCCGCCGCTGCCGGTACGGGTAAGACATGGCTTCCTGCCCTCCCGCTCAAACGGGATGATCCCTGCCTCCGGCAGCAGCGATTTCGTAAACTCCACAATCTGGCGGGTGGAGCGGTAGCTGCGGACAAGCGTTATCAGCGCGGTTTCTTCTTTGCCATATAGCCCTGTCAGAGACGGACCTGCTTCGGCCAGATTCGTCGCCTGCGGAAAAATCGCCTGCCCGAAGTCACCAAGCACAGTCATCCGCGCCCTTGGAAACAGCTGCTTCAGAAAAGCATACTGAAACGGCGAGTAATCCTGGCCTTCATCTATAAAGAGATGTCTGACAATTGTATTCGTCCGGGTGCCTTCAATGAGCTCCTTCAGGTACAGTAACGGGGTTGCATCCTCATAGAAAAGCTCAAACCGCTCCAGCTTCTCCTTCGTCTGCGCGCAAATGTCCACCCACAGCTCCGGTACAGCTGCAGTCCCCGTCATTTGCCGGTAAGCCTCCGCATCCTCCGCAAACAGCTGGCTGTAAAGTCCGGTTACATCTATAAATTTCAGGCGTCTGGCCTCCCGTCGCAGCGGCTTGAAGCTCTCCTTTACAATCAGCCGCAGCAGCAGCTCTTCCTCCTGTTCGGCGTAGTCGAATACATTCTCTTCACCCTGCTCTTGTCCGCGCAGCTCCCCGTAGAGCTCCTCGTATTGTTCAGCGAAATCGAAGACTGCCGACTGCCGCTGCACTTTTTTGAGCAAGGTGCTGTAGGCTTCGGCATATTGCTCGGTATCGAGATAATCCAGCTCATCCCGGGCCCAGTCTGCCTCCAGCTCCTTGACTTCGAGCGCCGCCAGCTCCCGCAGCAGCCAATCCCGCAGCAGGGTAATCCGGTTAGCCAGACGTATAGTAGGAGCGTAGCTGTAGAACTGCAATTTCATCTGTGCAGCCGTAATCAGCTCACGGTCCCGGAAGCGGATGCTGCGGAACAACATGCCCTCCTGTCCCAGCCACAGCGCGTAGCTCCGGAGTGCCTGCAAAAAATCACCGGAAGCCTTATAGGTCATCCCGCTCATCCGCGCTTCATAAGCCGGTGCCGCCCCCGGACTCATCGCATACTCGATCTGCGCGAACGGGTCCTCCAGCCGGAACTCCGCCCCAAGCCAGTGCTCCAGATATTCCTGAAAGGTCGTCTGCTGCATGTTCTCCTCACCAAGCTCAGGCAGGACGGTGGAGACATAGCTGTTAAACATCGGATTCGGCGAAAAAAGCACGATCTGATCTGCCGTGATCCGGTCGCGGTGCTTATACAGCAGATAGGCTACCCGCTGCAGCGCTGCGGAGGTTTTGCCGCTGCCGGCCGCCCCCTGGACAATAAGCATGCGGCTTTTGTCATCACGGATAATCGCATTCTGCTCCTTCTGGATTGTAGCTACAATGCTCTTCATCTGTGAATCGGCACCTTTGCCGAGCACCTGCTGCAGCAGCTCATCACCGATGGTCAGGCTTGTATCGAACACATTCTGGAGCCTGGCAGCGCGGATCTGATACTGCCGCTTCAGCGTCATCGTCCCGGCAATCTCTCCGCCCGGTGTATCGTAGACAGCAGCGCCGGGTGAGTGGTCATAGTACATGCTGGCAATGGGGGTGCGCCAGTCATAGACCAGGAAGTCCAGACCGTCTTCAGTGGCAAAAGAGGCTACGCCGATGTAGACTTGTTCTCTGCTGCCCTGTCCCTCTTCCTGAAAATCAATGCGTCCAAAGTACGGGGACGGCAGCAGCCGCTTCATGCTCTTGTAACGCTGCATCCGCACCCGGTGGCTGCGCTCCCGCTCGGACAGCAGCGCCTCCTGCTGCTTGATGCTGTAAAAGGTCTCTTCAAAATCCTCGTCAGTGCTGGTATTAACGGTCACTTCCTCCCAGAACCGCTTACGGATCTCCGTTACCTGCTCCCGCAGTCCGGACACTTCCGGTTCAATTCCGGCAATGGCTGTCTGCAGCTCCTCCGTTACCAAATCCAGCCGCTCCTGCTCCCGCTGCCATTCCTCCGCATGAATCATCCGCTGACACGCTCCTCTATTAATCTGGTCTGCCTTCTGCAAAAATCGGGTTTGACAAAGCTGCAAAGCCTATGGTAAGATTAAGGTGTAAATAAGATGTTATACTTATGTCTTAATTTAAATGAAAATAGTGACGCTGTTTAACTATATCACAACGGATTTTATCATGCAACGGATTTATATACGTGGACCCGGCAGAGACTGCCGGGTTCTTTTTGTTCTCCCGGGAGTTTGGGCGGGGATTTCATGCGGGGCTCCATTCTGCTGATTGAACTGGCAGGCCACTTCCCGTTATGATAACAGTATCCATGTTTGCAGGAGGTTAACGATCAATGGCAGTATTCATGAACGAACAAATACGGGCGTCCGAGGTTGTACTTACCGGTCTCCGGGGCGAGAAGCTGGGCATTGTCTCCAGGGAGGAAGCGCTGGCGATGGCCCGGTCACAAGGGGCGGATCTGGTCTGCACCTCACTGATGAGCAGCCCGCCGCCCTGCACCCTGATGCCCAAGGGCAAAGCAAAGGCTTCGGCCCAGAAGGAAGCAGCATCCGCACGTAAGACCGGCTCCAGCCAGACCGCCGGGCGGAGCGGCGGCAAAGACAAGGTCAAGGTGAAGGAGCTGCGCTTCACTGCCCACATCGAGGAGCATGATTACGACACGAAGCTGCGCCAGGCGGACAAGCATCTGCGCTCCGGCAAGCCGGTGCTGCTGAATGTCCAGGCCTCCGGCGCCAAAGAAGCGGCCGCAGCCAAGACCGTTATCGAGCGGCTGGTCGCCGATCTGAAGGATGCCGGAGTCAAGGACACCGGTGTCCAGAGCGGCGGCAAAGGCTCAAAGGTGCAGCTGAATCCGCGCTGAGCAACGGGGCAAGTGAAAAGGGCATCCTAACAGCCGGGATATGGCTGTTAGGATGCCCTTTTGTTGCCGAAGATCAATCCGCGCAGCTCTAACGGACTGAGACGACCTTATTGTTCGAAATGCCGGTATTTGCGTTAGCTAAACATTCCTGTATTCGCTAAGTTATTGGCTTAGACAAAAACAAGAGCGCCTCGTATGATGAGAGTATAAGGGGTCGGAAGCCCAAAAACTCATCAGGAGGCGCTTACTATGAAGTTTAACCGAAACGAAACAACGAATCAACGTATTGAGCGAATTACGGTGCAGCATGTAGTGGTTGGGATCGACATTGCTAAGGATATGCACGCCGCGCAGATGACCGATTTTCGCGGGCGTTCGCTTACTCCCCGCCATCTGTCTTTTCCCAATACGCTAGAAGGCTTTGAGAAGCTTTTGCGTTGGGTAAAAGAAGCCCAGAGCAAGCACCGGCTAACATCCCTTCTTATTGGACTTGAACCTACGGGGCATTACTGGTTTAACCTTGCCAATTGGCTGCTTCAACAAGGGATTGAGGTGGTGTTGGTGAACCCGGTGACCACCCACCGTAATAAGGAAAACCGGGACAATAGCCCATCCAAGAATGACCCCAAGGATGCGCTTGTCATTGCAGACGTGGTCAGTCGCGGCTACTACACAGACTATGTGACTCAGGAAGCCACTTTTGAGCGTCTAAAGACACTCATGAGTGACAGAGAGTACTGGGTAAAGCAATCGATAAGCTTGGGCAATCGAATCGTCCGCTGGATCGACCTTTATTTCCCCGAATTCCGCCAAGTCTTTCCGGACTGGACAGTGCTTCGTTCGCTAGCATCGCTCCACGCTTGTCCTTTGCCATGTGATCTAAAGAGACTGAGTGTGGATGAGGTGATTAAACTTTGGCGCAAGCAAGGGATGAAACGGGCCTCCGGCGTCAGTGGCAGAGCGAAAGCAGGCGCGTTACTTGCAGCAGCAGCGCGCAGTATTGGGGATACGAGAGCAACGGAAGAAGCACGGCAAGACCTCTACCGCCTGATTCAAACCTACAAGCAGGTAACCGTCATGCTCGGTGAAATAGAGGAGGCCCTCGGGCGGATCCTGCAAGAAATTCCTTTGGCTGAGCAATTACGAAGTATCCCGGGTCTTGGCACGATGACGCTGGCAGCCATTCTAGCCTCAGCGGGCGACCTGCGCCTGTATGCGCACGGCAGGCAATTGTTACGACGAGCCGGTTTGAATCTGGCTGAGTGTACCTCCGGTAAGTTCAAAGGGCAAATCAAGCTCTCCAAGCGGGGGGACAGCATGCTCCGCAAGCACTTCTACTGGGGAATGCTGAATCTGGTGCGGCAAAACCCGGATTTTAAGCGGTGGCATACGCACAACCAGGAACGGGGCATGAAGAAGCAGGCGTCGCTTTTTAAACTGATTGGCAAGCTGGCTCGTATCCTGATCGGTATGGTCCAGCGAGGGGAATCATACCAAAGTGCATCTGCAGCCCCAGTTGCCGCATAAATTGGAACCACGAGAATTGACTTGTTCGCAGGATTCTACAACATTGCATGTATAAGAGAACCGAGTGTGTGTGTCCGGAAGGGCCTTGACCCGTTAACTAAACGCTATCGGTCTCCACGCCATGGACAGGTGTAACGAAGGAATGTGAGGGCATAGACCCGTAGAGATCTGGGAGGGTGAACCTCCATGGGCCAAGTGGAGTATGCAGGATATCCTTGGATTAAAGCACGTCATACGCTGCTTTTGTTCCTGCATGCCCCTAGCGCTCCTGGCAGCTCAACCCCCACCATTAACTCGCACTCCCTGTTACTCCAGTACGTTGAAATCCTGCGAATGAGTGAGTATTTGTGAGAGAAACTCTTAAATACGAGGGACGGACACCACAGGCGTTATTTAGCACAACTTCGCAGAAATCACAGCCTTTTCGTTGCAATAACGGCAACTGGGTCCGTTAGAAGCTCCCACTGCCGGAAAATGGACAGATAACGTCACCTGGGTCCGTCCGGCAGTGTTTGCAGGCTCATATAGCCGCAGGCTGGCGAGAGTCACACTCACACCACGTACAGCTAAAACCCGGCAATGGTCATCATCTCGAAAGAACTATTACAATGAACAACCGGTATGCTGTGCTTGCTAAGACCAGCTCCGCTTCTGAAGGAAATCCGCTCATTATAATGCGCCTTCTCCGCTGGGGCGATGCTGGTTATCTCAGACTGCTTGCAGCACTCTCCGCTCTGACAATCGTTACAGCCCCCGAATCAGCTTACTGTACTACTACCTATTCCTTACTCACTACTCCTTACTCCCTGCTCCCTAATTCCTGCCCCCTTGCTCTCTGCCCCCGATCCCCGCACAAACGACAGCACCGCTTTGGTGCCTGCCCCCTCTATACTCTCAATGGCGATCGAGCCTCCGTACCGCTCCATGATCGCCTTGGCGATGGCCAGCCCCAGTCCCGATCCGCCCTTTGCCCGGCTCCGCGACCCTTCGGCACGGTAAAAACGGTCAAAAATATGCGGAAGCTGCTCAGAGGAAATCCCGATTCCTGTATCTGTCACGGATACAATAACCCGATCAGGGTCTGCTTGATATGCAATGTGCACACTGCCGCCTTCCGGTGTATATTTCAGCGCATTCTCCACTATATTGCGCAGCACCTGGTAACAGGCACCCGCCGGCATCCGGACCATCAATGGACCGGTATTCCCGGCTTCACCGGCACTTAAAGTAACACCGGGACCTACGTGCACGGTCTGGGGCAGTAGCTCGTGCAAAACCTGCTGTACCTCGCATTCTTCCCCGGTACCTTCCTGTACCGGCTCTTCCGTCTCGGCCAGCAGCAGCAGCTGGGCAATCAGCTGCCTCATCCGGCCCGCCTCATCCATCATGAAGCCCAGGGATTCCTCCAGCACCTCCGGCGACTGCTTGCCCCAGCGCTGGATCATATGGGTATGCCCCTCAATGATAGCCAGCGGTGTCTTCAGCTCATGGGAAGCATCTGCCACAAAACGCCGCTGCTGGTCAAAGGACACACTGAGCTTTTGCAGCAGCGCATTAAAGGTCGCCCCTAGCTGGTGCAGCTCATCCTGCGCTGCAGGCAGCGCAAGCCGGTGCGACAGATTGTCTGCCCCGATGCTCTGCACCTCGCCGATCATGCTGCGGATCGGCTTCAAGGCGGAGCGGGCGACCAGCCATCCGGCCAGCGCTGCTGCCCCGGCAGCCAGCAGCAGGCCTAGCAGCAGCAGCCGGCCTACCTCGCGCGAGGCTGCGGCCGCTGCAGAATACCCGCTGTCAGCCAGCCGCAGGGTTACCGTGCCAAATGCCGGCAGCGTCAGGCTGCTTACTGCTTCAAACTGCGCGGCTTCTGCACCATCCGGCATCGCCGTGTCCTTCCCCGCCTCTGCTCCCAATGACGCGCCCTCCTCCGCAAGCACCCGCCCCTTGGCATCCAGCAGCTGCAGCGTCTGGCCTTCATCCAGATCAGCGGCAAAGGAAGACAGGTCCGGCTTCAGCACCGCCGCCGCCCCGCTCCCTCTGCCGAAGCCGGGTCTTAGCAGCGAGGGCAGGAAGGTAACCTCCTTAATCTGCAGCTCGAACTGCTTCAGCTTTTCGGTAAGCAGCTCCTTCTCCTGCTTCTGCGTCCATTGGCTGAAGGTAATATACACAAAGCCGCCAAGCACTGCCGCCACAACCAGGGAAGCCAGGGCGATCGAGGCGCTGACCTTGCGGGAGAATGTCCACCCCTTCATTTGCCGTTCCCCTCCCCGTCACTCCCTTAGAATGTAGCCGCTGCCGCGGACCGTATGGATCAGCTTCTCCCCGTAGCCCTCATCCACCTTCATGCGCAGATAGCGGATATAGACATCCACAACATTGGTTTCTCCCTCATAGGAATAGCCCCAGACCAGATTCAGCAGCGCCTCCCGGTTCATCAGCCGGTTCTTGTTCTGCAGCAGGCAGCGGAGCAGCTCAAATTCACGCTGCGACAGCTCGATATCCTGCCCGGCGCGGGTTACCCTGTGCGAAGCCGCACTGAGCGACAGGTCCTTGGCCTCCAGCAGATCCTCCGGCTCCCGGCTCTGCTGCAGCCGCCGCTGCAGGGAACGCATGCGGGCGAGCAGCTCCTCAATGGCGAACGGCTTGGGCACGTAATCGTCTGCACCGGTATCCAGCCCCCGCACCCGTTCGCTGATGGTATCGCGCGCGGTGATCATAATGATCGGTGTCTGCTTGACGGCGCGGATTCTTTTGCAGACCTCAATTCCGTTAATCCCCGGCAGGTTCAGATCAAGCAGAATAAGATCATAGCTGCCCTGTATGGCCTGCTCTGCACCGGCGAGCCCGTCTCTGGCAACGGTAATGTCATAGCCCTCATAAGCCAGCTCCAGCTCCAGCAGCCGGACCATGGCAGCTTCATCCTCAATAATCAGGACATGCTCCTTCATACTCAAACGGTACTCCACCTTCTCACGCTATAAAATTAATTGCTGATCTTAAGAGACAAGCCTGCCAGCGAGGAAGCCTCAATGCGATACGTTCCGGCGCCGAGGGTTCCGCTGACTCTCCCGCCCTTTACTGTTAACGGGAACTCCGTTTCCGGCTTTCCGAACGTTGCACTGGCCTCTACCTGCACATCCGCCTGCTCAGGCCAGGCCAGACTGACATTACCTGCGGTATTGGACACATCCCAGTGGCCGCCGACTTTTGAAGACTCAATATGAATATTGCCTGCTACACTTTCTGCCTTAATAGACGAGTAAGCATTCTTAACAGTCAGATTGCCGTTTACAGTCCGGATATCCAGCGGTCCCGTAACCTTGTTAGCATCAATGTTTCCGTTCACCACAGAGGCTGCTGCACTTTTTTGGACGCCTGCTATAGTAACAACCCCGTTGTCGGTATGGAGGACCAGATCGCTCCCGCTCTCTTTTACCGTAATGTTTCCGTTATCCGCAGCTAATGTAATGGGCCCGCCCGCCGTCACTTTTGACAAAAGCACGTTTCCATTAGTAAGCTCTGCCTGCAAACCGGCTTTAACAACCTTAGGCAGCGTAACCGTCAGATGAATGCTGATATTATAGCGGCTGCTGGCTGCTTCCCCGTAGGTTTTGATGCTGAGCTCCTTGCCTTTTTGTACCTTAATTCCGCTTCTGGCTGCGATAGCTTCCGCTTCTGTGCGGGATGCATGATCGACCACCACCCTTGTATGTACCTCTATCTGTGTACCGCTGCCCTGCTTCAGTTCAATCGACCCATTCACGCCGGTAATGGCAATCCTCTCTGTGTCAGCGCCCAATTTAATGCCGGTAGTCCCTTTGTCAAAAGAAAATCCGGACCCCGTCGCCTCAGCCTTCACCTGTGCCTTCACCTGCTCCGCCTGCTTTGCTTCAAAATCAGTCTCATTCAGATGCCGGGCAAGCGCCTCTCTGCCAAACCCCGAGCCTGCGTACAGCAGCAGCGCCGCCGCCAAGAATCCTGATGCTGCCACTTTTATAGAGCTTTTCATAAACCTGATTCCTCCCATCCCTTGTGTATGTTCGGCTTAATGGTAAACCACAAAGGATGAGAAAGGCTTTGCAGCCGGATTAGAGTTTGATTAGAAGCTTACGGCCCGAGAATTAAGGTTCCAAAGAACATATAGGCAAAATAGCTAACAAAAGCGGCAGCATTTAGCAGGATAAGAATGATGTCTTTGCGCGAACGCGTCATTTTATAAGCTGATAAGCCAAAGAGTATCCCGGCAGGCGGCAAAATGAATGTACTGAGAATGCCTACTCCGTCAAGCGGGTGGTCATAAAAAATAAAAAACAGATCCGTAATCAACAGAACAGCAGTTACCACCAAGGCCGTTGTAGCAGATTTTCTCTGTAAACGGGCACTCAAGCATGCTCACTCCCTCTCCACTAGCAGTGCAGGCTCTTTTCCCTAATATGTAATAACATACCATCCTCTGGACGAATCCGTCTATTTCAGCCCAAAAAGACCACCCGGAGCCGGATGGCCTTTTCTATAAAATTAGCTCTTACCAGTTGTTCCCCGAACCTGTGGCGGTGAAGCTGGCAGAAGCATTCACAAATTCACCTGCTGGCGCACCAGTAACCGTATTGCTGCTGAACACCGAGCTGCCGGTTGCCGAGCCGTTGATGTATACACCGTAGGTTCCGGAATTCAGGATTGTGTTATTGGCATACGTGACTGCAATATTCGGAGCCGGTTCCTCCACAAAAATCCCCGAGTACGTGCTGTCCTGGATCGTATTTCCGGATACGTTAACCGTGAGGTTCTGTGCCTTACCGCTGTTGTTCAGCCAGTAAGCCCAGATTGCCCCGATCTGATAGCCGTAGTCACGGTGGGCTGAGCCGGTACGCAGCAGCTTGTTCCCCTGAATGGTCAGCGTGCCGGTCATGGACGGAGGATTGAAATTGGTGCCAAAAGAGATCCCGCCGCCTGTCCGCACAGTGTCCGTAAGCAGGTTGCCGATCACCTTGTTGTCCTTGCCGCCGTAAATGGCGATGTTGTTGGCCAATGTCGGAAGCTGCACCGTATTGTAGCTGAACGTGTTATTGGTATTGAGGAACGTGTCGGACCACATAGCCATGCCGTCGTCGCCGCTGTTGCGCACCGAGTTGTTCGTAACGGTAGAGTTTGAAGTGCCCCGGTGCAGGTTGACGCCGTCCGCCCAGACATTGCGGATTCTGGAATTGGATGCGGTAACGTTATCCGTCTGATTCGTGAACCAGAAGCCTACTTTTACATGCTCGATCCACAGATTGCTGATAACCGAGTTCGTACCGTTGCCCTCAACCGCAGTAAGCCCGTTGTAATCGTCGCGGATGATGTCGCTGCCGCTGATTTTGAAATCGGACAGGGTTACATTTCCGCCCCTCAGATAAAAGCCCGCATAATTGCCGGACAGGGTAGAATGCCAGATGCCTGCCCCTTTTACGGACACGCCGCTGTCGAGGTACAGTCTTGTTCCGCTGCCGTCATAGCCGGCGCCCTTGCTGCCGTTGTTCAGATGAAAGGTTCCCGCAGAAATCCATACGCCCTTGTAGGTACCGCCGGAGTTTTTGACAGCAGCAATTGCGTTGTTAAAAGCTGCCGTATCATCTACACCGTCGTTTGCTACAGCACCATATGAGGTAACAGCAACGTAGTTAGATGGCATAGTAAGCGCCGCAGGAACGGCTTCTGTTTCTAGCAAATCTACTGTGACATAAGCGGTTGAGCCAAAATTCAAATTGGACGCATTCCGCTCCAGCTTGATGACCGTTCCGGCCGGATAGGTTTTATCGAGCAGAACAGACACTTCATCGTACATATGTGCAGGTGTGGTCGAAGCCGCATTCGGGTTGTTGGACCAGCGGACCTCTCCCCCCTCTGTCCCCCATTCCCCGTAGTTCCAGCTATATTTGGAGGTGAGATTGATGTCTTTGAAAAGCGTTCCGCCCACGTACATGCTGACCGCCGACTCTAAGCCCGTTCCGGACGCATTATCCGGGATGGCATAGCGGATTGTTATACCCTGCGCAGGCTTGGCGAGCGTGATCTGCACGTACTGCCCTGCTGCGGTCAGCTTGACCGCTTTTCGGCCTGAGGCTTCGGATGCAAGCTCTCCGGCTGTAGTTGACGGGCCGATGAGTGCTCCGGTGTAGGCAGCATTTTCAGCTTCGTAGGTGTCATACGGCATATTTGCTCCAAAAGCTCCCGCCGAAGGCGCTGGTGTAGGAACCGGCGTGGCGGTTGGTACTGGTGTTGCGGTCGGCACTGGTGTCGCTGTCGGTACGGCCGTTGGGGCAGGTGTGGCTGTCGCCGTCGGTGCCGGGGTCGGAGTGACTGTGCCTGAGCCGTATACCTCAAGCTCGGCAGCCTGGCCGCCTGTTGCCCCGCTGTTTGCTGTGAAATTCACTCTGATATATCTGGCTGAAGCTGCTGTAAAGGTAATAGATACCGTATTGTTTGCAGCGGGGTTAAAGGTGTAAGTCTGGGAACCGGCAAGCGTGCTGTAGGAGGTATTATTCGTGCTGCCCTGTACAGACAGGGTCTGCGTTCTGGTCCCCCAGCCGGATGGAAGCTTGAGCTGAACGGTATGAACCGTCTGCGTGCTGCCCAGATCAACGGTCAGCGTGTTAGGGTAGCTGTTAGCTGCCCCCTCGTAATAGCTGGATGCATTTCCGTCCACCGCATTAGCTGCGGGAAAACCGGAGACGGTGTTGTTTGCGGTAACGCTTTTGTTAAGAGCCAGATTGGCTCCCTGGGACAGATCCAGCGACAGATTGTCCAGATTAACGTTGCCGCTGTCCGCTGTATCAAATTTGTAGGTGATTGTGCCGCTGCCTGCACTCAGGGCAACCGTCTCTGAGGCAATGGCCCAGCTGCTCCAGCCGGCTGTGGCCGGAAGCGAAATTTGCTTCAGCTTGGTGCCGTTCACGTACAGGCTTAAGGTTTTGGCTGAGCCCGTGCCGTTGGCATATCTCAAGGCAGCTGTGTAATTACCGGCAGGTGAAACGCTTACATTAAACTTCGCAGAAGCATTTCCTTTGTTGCTGTCCGTGAACCCGCCGGCGAATCCCGTCCCGGTGTACCCGGTATGGTCAAACGCTGACGCCGCTCCCCCGGACAGTACAGCCGACTCCGCTTCATACACTTGTGCCGCCGCCAGTGCTTTTGGAGTGACCGGAAACTGCAGCGCCACAAGCGCCAGTACCAGAAGATAAATCAGAAACTTGCCGGTGCTTAACCTTTTTAACATTATACTTCCCTCCTGTGTGTAACAATCTGAGTGCTGCCTGCGGATCATAGAATATGAACGCGTATTGCGGAAGCACTTTAATATTAAAATGTTTTGGCGGCATTATCCGGACCTTTGGCGGTGGAATCCGGACGTTTGGGGCATTCTTGCCTCTTATTTCGCCCGTTTAGCTAAACGGGCCGGATTCAAGGGCACTTTTGCCTCTTATTTCGCCCGTTTAGCTAAACGTGCCGGATTCAAGGGCACTTTTGCCTCTCATTCTGCCCATTTAGCTAAATGTGCCGGATTCAGAGGCACTTATGCCTCTCCTTTCGCCCATTTAGCCAAATGCGCCGGATTCAAGGGCACTTTTGCCTCTCATTTCGCCCGTTTAGTCAAATGCGCAAGAATCAAAGGCATTTTTGCCTCTCCTTTCGCAACCCTGGAGCAGCTGGATGAAAACTGCAGGCAGTACCTCAGTATCGGCAGTGACCAGCCGGAGAAGGTTGCAGGCATTCTGGAGCTGCACAAAACAATCCATGATGCGGTTGTGAGCGGGTACAGCCGGTTTACCGTGCTTGGCAGAAAAGCGGCAATGATAAGGAAGGGTTGTGGGCTAATTGCTTCTTGCCGCCGGAATAACTGCCGTTATCTTAATAACCGGGCTTGCCTGGTATAATCTGCTGATCCGGCGGCAGCTGCAGAGCATCAACCGGCAGCTGGATAAACGCCTGAGGGAGAATACCCGCCAACCACTCCGGCTTGAGCTGATGAACAAGGAGCTGACACTGCTCGCGAGTCACATGAATAAATGCCTGAAGGCGGAGGAAACGCTCCGTCTTCAAGGCATTCAGGAGGAGCAGGAGCTCCGGGAGCTGATCGCGAACCTCTCTCACGATTTGCGTACTCCGCTGACAGCGATCAGGGGATATCAGCAGCTGATGATGGACGAGGGTCTGACCCCCGGACAGCAGAAAAAGCTGCAGACAGCGCAAAAGCATGCTCAGGCGCTGGGGCAGCTGATTGATCATTTTTTTGAATACTCCTATCTGCTGCAGACTGAGCCTGAGCTGAAGATACAGGAGATAAACCTGAGCAATTACACGGCTGATTTCCTTGCCGCTTCCGTCGCTGTACTGGAGGAGCACCGGCTTGGAGTTGAGCTTGTGGAAGCAGCGCCAGTATTCGTGTATGCAGATAAAGAACCCCTGTCCAGAATTATACATAACCTGATCCGTAACGGTATTCAGCATGCTGACGGAGGCTTGACTGTAAAGGTTACACTGTCTGAGGATGGCAGCAGGGGCGTTTTATCGTTCAGCAATCCGGTTAGCAGCTCCTCTTCTGTTGACGCAGGGCGGCTGTTTGAGCGATTTTACACCGGCGATCAGGCCAGACGCAGCGGCTCAGGACTAGGCTTGTCCATTGTCCGCCTGCTCTCGGAGCAGATGGGCGGCACGGCCGGAGCCGCCTTACAGGACGGGATTCTTGAGATCCGGGTCGAGCTGCCGCTATCCGGCAGAGCAGGTACAGCTGCGCTTGATTCATGCTGTTAAGCCTGCTATTCAGGACTGCCCTTTCTCGGCAAGCTGCTCCTGGGCCAGACGGATCATTTCCCGGACCATGGAGCCGCCGATTCTGCCGCCGATATGTCCGGCCTCTTCGGTTGTCAGGTTACCGTTATTGCCCGGCTGCAGAGGAATCCCAAGCTCCTTGGCTACCTCATATTTAACGTCATCCGGATGATTCGGGTCCACCGGGTAGCCTTCCCGTCTCATAACCTCAGCCTTGAAGCTCTGCATTCCCTGTGCCGCCCCCGGTACTGCATACTTCCGGTTTCTTCTTGCCATCCTGCTTCACTCTCCCTTAGGGTTATTGGTTCTAATTTTCCCTAAGGTTCTTCTTTGTATCCAACAGTCTTAACGAGTAATCGTCGATCAGGCTGCGCATGGCAAGTTTGGACACCCAGCCTTCCGGGATGCCGCTGAGCCCGTAATAGGCCCCGGCAATCTGGCCGTACACGGCCCCTGTCGTATCAGCATCATTGCCCAGATTGACAGCGAGCAGCGCCCCCTCAGCAAAGCTCTCTGAGTGGTGGAACGCCCACAGCGCCGCCTCCAGAGATTCCACAACATAGCCGCTGCCCTGAATTTCCGGCGGCTCCTTATGCTTGTAGGAGCCGCGCTTGATATCCAGGATGTGCGGGGTCAGCTCCTCCTCTTTAAGCCAGCCGCCGAAGGCTCCCGGAGCCAGCATTTCCTGCTTGCTCCAGCCGTGCAGGCCAGCCAGAATATATGCGGCCATCAGGCGGCAGGCGCTAAGACATTCCGCTGCCCCGTGGGTTGTCCTGGAGCTGAGCGCCGCATAGCGGATAGCCTCTGCCGGATTAGCCGCATAATACAGCACAACAGGAGCCAGCCGCATAATCGAGCCGTTCCCGGCAGCCAGCGGATCGGCCGACCCGCTGTAGGCAGCTCCACCGGCTTCATACTTCAGCAGTGCCTCGCGCGTAGCATTGCCGATGTCGAAGCATTCCCCGGTGCTGCTCAGGTGGCCCTCGCGGAACCAACTCAGGTACCGCTGCATCTGGTCAGCGGGATCAAAGCCCTGCTGCTCCAGCAGGCTTTCTGCCAGACAGAGCGCCATAGACGTATCGTCCGTCCATTGCCCCGGCTGCAGTCCGAACACCCCTCCCCCGATCATATCCTCCATAAGCGCAAAGGTTCCGGGAGCCTTGAATTCCACCGTGGTTCCAAGCGCATCTCCGGCGGCCAGCCCGTGCAGGCAGCCTTGATAGCGGTCTTTAATTAATGCCATTAAATCCTCCTCCTTAGGGCTGATGTAATAAAGCGGCCCTCAGAGCTATTAAACACATTCTCTGAGAGCCGCCGCAGATATTATAAGAGCATGAGATTATTGTTCCCCGGGATATTTAAGTCCCCACTCGGCCCGGACCTGATCCAGCAGCTTCATAATGGCAACGGACTCATCCAGCGTCATAACCGGACTTTCCGTCAGTCCGGCCTGCAGGCAGCGGCCCACTTCCTCTGCTTCAAAGCAGTACCCGTCAGAAGTACGGTCATCTTCAAAGACCTCTACCAGCTCGCCGCCGACGTACAGCTCAGCCGACCGCGGATTTACCAGTGTGCCTTTGACGACGATATGCCCGTCCGTACCGAACACATGAGCCTCCTCGGTCAATTTGAGGCGGATTCCGCCGTTCAGCGAGGCGCTTTTGCCGCCCTCGTAGGACAGCAGCAGCGAGAAGTGCTCATCCACACCGGTTTCTCCGATATGGACGGTACTCGACACCGACTCCGGATGCGGGCCCAGAATCATCGAAGCAAAGGATACCGGATAAATACCGACATCCAGCAGTGCGCCGCCGCCCAGCTCGGGGTTCAGCAGCCGCCCTTGCGGATTCCAGTCCGCACGGAAGCCGAGGTCTGCCTTGACCAGCCGCACATCCCCGATCCGTCCTGCTGCAACCCATTCTCTGACCTTGGCATTGGCCGGAATATAGCGGCTCCACATCGCCTCCATCAGGAACAGCTTGTGCTCCCGGGCATAAGCCACAATCTCCTCCAGCTCTGCACTGTTCACCGTGAACGGCTTCTCACACAAGACCGCCTTACCGGCGCGCAGGGCCAGCAGCGCATTCTCTTTATGGAACGGATGCGGAGTTCCGATGTAGATGGCATCCACCTCAGGATCGCTAACCAGCTCTTCATAGGTGGCGTAGGCTACCGGAATGCCGTGGTTCCGGGCAAATTCGTCCGCACTTTCCTGTGTACGCGAGCCGACAGCATAAGCGATACCGTTAGCGGCATGGGCCAGATCGGTTGCGAATTTGTGGGCAATCCAGCCGGTGCTCAGAATACCCCATTTTATCTTGAAAGCGTTATCGTTAGTCATTGTTATTCCCTCCTGCCCAAGAATAGTTTTACTCCTATTGATTCTATCAAACTGCGCTTCATGTGTAAAAGAAAGCTGCCGGCTTACACCATAGCCAGCAGCGTATATATGGCCAGTACAGAAAAGCCTGCTGTTACCAGCAGTGTAGCCGCGTTCCAGACCCGGTGGACCACAGCCAGATTCTCAATATAGCTGCGCAGAAACAGCCTGCGCAGCAGCAGCTGAAGCAGCTTGATCAGACCGAAGCCGAGCCAGCCGAGCAGACTGATCAGAATAATCTCATAGCTCCCTTTTAATGCAAACCGGTCTGCCACTGCACCATCGTAGTGCACAGGCACAAAATCAGGCATCGAACGGTATAGATACATATAGAAGAAGACCGGAACGGTAGCAGCAACAATGCTAAGCGAAAATGTCATCTTGTTCTTGAACATCTGGCTACTCCTCCGCCTGCAGCAGAAAAATACGTTCAGTGAATGCACCGCGGCGCTCCGCTTTCTCTGTGCGTATCTGCTCCAGCTGCTCACGGTCACCGCCATGTACCGCAGCCAGCGCATGGATTACCTCCAGCAGATCAGCAAGCTCCTCCAGCGACTGCTTGTCCTGCTCCGTCTTGAAATATTCTTCAGCCTCTTCGCGCAGCTTCGCCCGCAATGCTTCTATGTATTCTCCATTATCCATAACCCTTGTGGTGCAGGCCTTTCCCTGCGAAGCTATCAGTGCCGGAATCCCGTCCCTGACCAGCTTGTTATATTTAATCACATTAATCAGCCGCCTCTCCTCTATTCTTCCATCAGCCTCTTTACAAAGGGCACATCCGCCGGCGCAAAATCATACTCTGCCAGTTCACTTCGCTCCGCCCAGCTCCAGGCATCATGATCGGTGAGCTCAAAAGTACCGCCCACAAATTCCGCTTTCCAGGCAATCAGCCTGATCTGGACCGTACCGTAGTCATGCTCATGACAGTCAAAGTACTCGTATGGCCTAATCTCTATATTCATCTCTTCCATCAGCTCTCTGACCAGGCACTGCACGGTATCCTCACCCGGCTCCAGCTTGCCGCCCGGGAACTCCCATAGCCCCGCCTGTGCTTTACCCGGCTTTCTCCGGGCAATCAGCAGCTTCCCCTCTTCATTGTGTATAATGGCTGCGGCCACGTCAATCATCGATTTTTGCTCCTTTTTTAAAAAATTCCGGCATCCGCTCCAGATTCCAGATAGTGGCTTAATATGGTAAAATATAATTTGAATATCATTAAAAGGTTCATAGATTTATAGAGCAGATATTTCTGCAGGGAGGCTAGCAGTGAAAGATATTTTCAGGCCAAATGCCATGGAAGACGATCCGAAGCCTAACCAGTCACTCAGTCTGCGCATCAATATCTTTTTCTTCAGCACGTTTATTATATTCTGCATTATTATTGTCCGTCTTGCCATCATTCAATTTGTGGAGGGCTCCACACTCACTGAGGCCGAAGCCAGCCGGGATACCAAAAATGTCCCCCTTGCCTCCATCCGCGGAACCATTTTCGCAAAAGGCGGGGAGAAGCTGGCCTATTCAACCTCGGTGCAGACGCTTTATTTTTCCCTGACAAGTGAATTTACCCAGACTGTAACGGACAAAGAGACCCGGATTACCAGCCGGGCGCCTGAGGCTGCCGCCAAAGCGGATCAGCTCGCTGCTGATCTGGCGGCCAGCTTCGTTAAATACGGGGCTAAGCTGCCCGAAGGGGAAGCCCTGACCAAGGAAGCCATACTCAAGGCAATGGATCTGGATTCCAAGGTGTATTCCGGCTTCATGCCGCGTCCGGTCAAACGGGGTCTGAGCAATGAGGAAATTGCCTACTTCATGGAAAACAAGGACAAGTATCCGAATCTGACGGTTAGCGAAGAGGACGAGCGCCATTATGATCCGGACACCGTTGCTGTACAGACGGTCGGATACATTAAGCCCTTCAAAAAATCAAAGGAAAGCTTTGATATGTATCTGAACATTCAAGCTGCCATGAGAAATGAAGCAGACCCGAGCCTGGCCTACCGGGACGATGAATTTGTAGGGGTCGACGGGCTTGAGCTGCAGTACCAGCGCGAGCTGCGGGGACGCAACGGCTACCTGAGCGTAGCTGTTAATGCCAAGAATATGGCCGAGGGCATCGTGGAGACGGTGCCTCCTGTCAAAGGCAACAACCTGTGGACCACCATCGACAAAACCATTCAGATGAAGACCGAGCAGGCCATCCTGGATCAGATCAAATGGGTCCACAGCAATCCGGTGCAGGGGAAGGTTCATCGGGATGCCTTAACCGGCTATGCGGTGGCTATGGAAGTGGACACAGGAAATGTTGTAGCGATGGCCAGTATGGAGGATTATGATACTAATCTGTGGACCACAGGGACACTTCCTACCGAGGTGTATAACGCAATACAGCTTAATTACCAGAATGGTGCGATAACCCCTATCTCCTCCGGACGATCCGGGCATAATTTCAGCTCCACGGTATTTCTGGGGTCTGTCATCAAGCCGCTGACGGTTTTAATCGGATTAAATGAAGGCTTCATCACCACACACACATCATACACCGACAAAGGCAGCACAACCTTCGGCCGGGCCGGACACGAGACCACTGTCCGCAATTCAGGCGGTCATGCGTACGGTTATTTTAAAACTCCGGCAATGGCTATCGAGAAATCCTCTAACGTCTTTATGATTGATGAGATTGGCAAAAAGCTCTTCGTGAAGTACGGTTCCGAAGGGGTCAAGGTCTGGGATAAATATATGAGAGAGTTCGGGCTGGGTGAAAAGCCGGGCAGCGGGCTTCCAGGGGAGCATAAGGGGCTGATCAATTATTTTAATGAGGCCGATACGGACAGCGGCGGGGGCGGTGCCCAATCTGCACTGGTTTATGCATCATTTGGACAGCAGGGCCAGTATACGGTGCTTCAGCTCGCCCAGTATGCCTCCACTCTGGCCAACCAGGGTGTGCGTATCAAACCGCAGCTTGTCAGCAAAATAACGGATCAGGCCGGAAATACAGTCAAAACCTTCGGCAGGGAGGTCCTGAATGAGGTGAAATTTGATAAGGCCTACTGGCGTGAGGTGATCAAGGGGATGAACACAAGCGTTACTGCATTTAACGATTTCCCCTATGATTTCGCCCGCAAAACGGGTACTTCCCAGCAGCAGTATGGCATAACGGTGAACGGGAAGCGCAGCAGCCATCTGGCCGACAACGGCGTATTCATCGCCTTCGCCCCGCGTGACAAGCCCAAACTGGCGGTTGCTGTAGTCATTCCAGAGGGCGGCTTCGGCTCCAACAGTGCTGCTCCGGTAGCGCGCAAAATTTTTGATGCCTATGACTGGGAGTATGGCCTGGACAGCATTCCGAAGAAAAGCCTTCCGCAGCCGGAGAGCACGGCGGACGTGGAAGCAGGAGACGGGGCCGATCAAGAGCAGACAGATTAGCCGGACCCGCCAATATGGTTATCTGTTAGCCAGCAGATGCACAACTGTTCGCAGGATTCACAGAATTAAACAGAGACAAGCCCATTCCGAAGCGGAACGGGCTTGTCTGTCTTACACTATTTTATTAAAGGGTTCATTTATATTAAACCTTACTTGTTCAGCACAAGCTCCAGACGCACCTCAAGGTCATTCTCCGTTTCCATTACAATGTTATGCGGACTGGTCAGGCCGAAGTCGGCAAAGGTGACCGTTGTCGTTCCTGACAGCATAAGCTGTCCTCCGCTGTATACCACCTGCGAGTCAAAAATAACGTCCTTGTCGATTCCCTTGACGGTAAGCGTTCCCTGCATCTGGACAGGCACTGCTGTACCTTCCGTCCATTCGGCCGGCAGCTCGGAGAAGGAGCTTACCACAAAGGTCGATTGCGGGAACTGGGCTGCATCCAGGAAGTCAGCTGCTTTTACATGCTCGTCCCGTTGTCCGTTGCCGGAATCCAGCGCACTCATCTCAATGGAGCCTTCACCTGTCATTGCGGCTGCATCCTCCAGATTAACATTCCATGTACCTGTAACCGACGGATTCACGAAATTCACTGTTTCCTGGGAGGTTGTAACCGACCAGTATACCTTCGAGGTGTCCGCTACGCTCCATGCCCCGTTCAATTGCTCTGCGGTAACCGCAGCGCCTGCCGCCTCCGGCGCATTCGCAGCAGCTGCACCCGAGTTAGCTGACGTCTGCTCCTGTGCAGGAATAACCGACTCGATCTCCACGTTATTGCCCAAGCTGTTGTTGAAAAGTACAAAGGCTGTGATTGCTCCTGCGGCAACGACACCAGCGGCTGCCCATATCCATGTTTTTTTCTTCATTATTATTGCCTCCATCCCTATATTTTCTCTATGCCTTGTCCGGCTTGAACCCATTCTAGCAAAGCAATATGTCGGGAATAAGTCGAAGCACCCTGCGGTGGAATGTGGTAAAATGATCGTGATTTTAAGTAATTCCGGATTTTCAGTCCGCAAAAAGGAGGGCTATGACTTTGAAATCGATTCTGATTGTTGAAGATGAGGAGGCCATTGCCCGCGTGCTCAGCGCCTATCTGAAAAAAGCGGGCTACCACGTCACCCGTGCCGCCGACGGGCGGACTGCACTGGAAGTGTTCGGGGTTTCGCCCCCTTCCCTTATATTGCTCGACATCATGCTGCCGGAGATGGACGGCTTTGAGCTGCTGGACCAGATCCGCAAAATCAGCAGCTGTCCAGTCATCATGCTGACCGCCAGAGACGGCATCAAGGACCGGCTGGCCGGGCTCGACGGCGGTGCTGACGACTATATGTCCAAGCCGTTCATTCCCGAGGAGGTTGTCGCCCGTGTAAATGCAGTGCTGCGCCGCCCCTCCCAGTGGTCTGACGGAAGCGGCAAACGCCATTTTGGCAGCCTGTTTGTTGACTTCAGCGCGCGCAGCATCTTTCTCAACGGCGCAGAGGTCAATCTGAGTCCGCGTGATATGTCCGTTCTGCTGTTCCTAGCGGAACGGCCGAATCAGATTTGCACAAGAGACCAGCTGATCGAGCAGGTATGGGAGATGGACTATGACGGCAGCGACCGCGCTGTTGACCTGTCGATCAAGCGGCTGAGGCAGGCCCTTTCGCACTGGCCTGCCTCAGAAGGGGAAATCCGCACACTGCGCGGGACGGGGTATCAGCTATGGACCGAATGAAAAAACCGCGGAAACGCACCTCCATCCTTACCTACTGGACGCTCCGCTACATTATTATTATCAGCACCGGGCTGCTGCTGACTGCGCTGCTCACCTTCTGGTGGATCCAGCAGGAGGCGATGAACAACCGGATGCAAACGACCGGCCTGCTGGCCCAGGAAATTGCTGACCGCAGCTTAGCCAGTGACGGAACGATGCAGATCAGCCCGACGCTGGCCAAGCTGGTGGAGGACCGGAAGCGGTTCTTCAAGGTATCACTGGAGATGTGCGTTATTGTTACGGACCCCGCGGGCAAGCTGCTGTTCTCTGATCCACCGCTGACCCAGGAAGAGATGCACTATAAGCTTAACGACACCTTGACCGATGCCCGCAGTCCGGAATTTAAGGCCGCCGTTGCCCAGATTCAGGAAGGCAGCGAGACATTAGGACAGGTTATCGTGCTTCAGTCTAAACGTTCACTGCGGCATATTCCGCAGGAGGAGATTCTTTTCTTCTCCATTATTATCCTGTTCCTCATTATTCTCAGCTGGCTGACCATCTATCTGTTATCCGGCAAGCTGGCCAAGCCCATTCAGCGGGTAGCCGCCGCCGCTTCGCAGATCAGCAACGGGGAATATAACATCATACTGGATACGGGGGCTAAAGAGCGGGAGATCCATGAGCTGCTTGTCTCCTTCCAGGAGATGTCCGGCAAGCTGCAGCAGTTCGAGCAGTCCCGGGCCGTTATGCTGGCCGGGGTATCCCATGAGCTGAAAACACCGGTCACTTCTATTAAAGGACTGGTCCACGCCGTCCGGGAGGGTGTTGTTGAGGGTGACGAGGCAGATGAGTTCCTCGATATCGCCCTGCAGGAAGCGGGCCGGCTGCAGCGCATGGTCGCCGATCTGCTTGATTACAATGCCTTGACCGCTGGCATTGTTGCAGTCCGTCATGACCGGATAGATGCAGTTCCGCTACTGTCAGAAATCGTCTACCAATGGGGGCTGACACAGGCTGAAGAGGTTAAGGAGCCTCTGCTTGAGCTGCCGGACAAGCCGCTCTTTGTGCGGGGCGACCCGCTGCGCATTCAGCAGATTATCGTTAATCTGCTGAACAACAGCGTGCAGGCTGCGCCGGCGGGACAGCCGCTGCAGCTGACAGTCCGGCTTACTGCAATCTCGCAGGAGTACGCGGAGCTTTGCATCGCTGATGACGGACCGGGCATCTCCCCTGATATCAGGGACAGGGTCTTCGAGGCCTTCTTCCGCAGCAGCAGCAAGCAGAGCCAGCTGCGCGGCCTCGGACTCGGCCTGACCTTCAGCCGCCTGCTGGCAGAGGCTATGGGCGGAAGCCTGGTGCTCGGTGAGCCTCCGGCTGAAGGCTGCACCTTTGTGCTGACGCTGCCGCTTCAGCCATAGCACGCCGGGAGCAGAGGCGGAAGCAGCAGTGTAACAGGCAGCTCATCGCCATATTCGCGGGTGGTGGCACCACGCAGGCAAAGCAGTAGTGCCGCAGCCTGTGTGCATGGTATAATCACTAGCGCAAGCTGTAAATTAGATGAACCGTGAACCGGAGGCTGTATATGCTTACTTTTGAACAAAAATTAGCGATCTTTGATTCCTATCCTGAGCTTGAGCGCAGAGATGTCTCACTCGGCCGGGTGAACTACCACTTTGAGGAAAGCCGGCATGATAAAAAGACCGTCGCCTCCCATCTGCACCCGAACGGCAACGGCTTTGTCTATGCCGGTCTGCTGCGGGGCTATGAAACGGACGGCAAGGGCCTGGTGAATATCCGCGACTATTCCGAGGCTGATCTGCGTGAGCTGATCAGTGCCTCCATCTCCTCTTTGTCGATGTACATTCCCGATGCTCCTGCACCAAGCAAACGCAAGAAAAAAGCAGCGGCGTCTGCCGGTGCTGAGACCCTTTGGACAAATGCCGACGGCAACACACTGAGCCTGAAATTTGAAGAGGACCTGTGGTATCTCTACGCCGGGCTGCAGCTCGAAATGGCTTTTGAAACCATTGAGGAGGCTGAGGAGTATCTGGCAGAGGAAGGCTTCCGGCCGGCCGGAAACTAAACCTCCGCTGTGACACCAAAAAACCTGTACACTGCAGCAGATGCTGCGGGTACAGGTTTTTTATTTTGGCTATGGGAGGCGTGGAGCCGGAATGCGCATAATCAACGGTACTTTTACCGTTAATTCCAGCCGCCCGGCCCAGTTCCACATAATCAACGGTACTTTTACCGTTATCCCCCCAGCCTAGACAGTCCCGCCATCTACTCTGCCGCCTGCAGCGCTTCCACGGGAACTGCTATTTCCTTAACGCTGTTATACTGGCTCATGGTGGCCTTCTGCTTCACTTCCCTGTATGCGCCGTCCCCGTCCAGCATCTCTTCGGTCACCAGCTCCTCACTAGTTCCGGTAGGCCAGTAAGTCTCCTTACTCACGCGGTATTCCAGGCTCATGCTTTTGAGCAGCTGAAGCATCTCTGCTGCTACTTCCCTACTACTGTACTGAAGCTCGTAAAAGCTCTCCAGGTCCTTCGTCTCCTCACCGGACAACGCCACATTTAATACGTACTCCTCCCCCGCTTCCGATACGTTCACGTAAGGCAAGATTGTCTTGAGCATCTCCATCCGCCGCACGGGACTGGACTGCACCTGTACTGTAAGCCTTAAATCTTCCAAAAAGGAGTCCGGCATCTTCCGCCACAAGCCTTCCAATAGCATATAATAGCTGTCCTCTTTAAAATACGCCTCTGTCTCCGCAGGCTCCTTATCTCCGATTATCATGGAGCCCGTCTGGTGCATCTGCAGCGGGTCCAAAATATACTCCGTCGTCATCGTGGTATCCGAGGTGAAGCTGGCCTCCCCGCCGTCCGCCGGAATCCCGGTTGCAATCCAGGCCTGCGACTCCTGCACATAGCTGTTCAGCCCGCGTCCCGCTTCAGCGATTCTGTCTATCAGCTCTTCTGCGCCCGGAAGATCGGCTTTTGCTGCCGTTTGCCCCTTGGTTGCTCCATCATTCGTACAGCCCGCCACGCTTAATGCAACAAGCAAGGCCAGTACACCTTTTCCCCATCTAGTCAAAATACAGTCCTCCCGTGTGTTTAGCCAACCTTTATATGGAATTATACACCACTTATAGGTCAGCAGCCATTTAGACTGTCCGTAAAAAAATTCCTGACACCACTCTATCAACCTTCTGCAAACTATGGTTAGATGAAGGAGAAGGCCATTCCAAAGAGAGAAAGAAGCGTGGACCCGCATGAGCTTTGAAATTGTAGAGGCTACTATTCCGGAGATTGGGGCGGCAATTGCCGCCGGAGACATTACTTCCAGACAGCTGGTTCTCCTGTATTACGAGCGCATCGCCGAGCATGACAAAAACGGCCTGACCATTAACTCTGTGCTGGAGATCAATCCGGATGCGCTGTTCATCGCCGAAGCTTTGGACAGGGAACGTGAGCTGCTGGGTCCGCGCGGGCCGATGCACGGAATTCCGGTCCTGCTCAAGGACAATATCAATACAGGGGATAAAATGCATACCAGCGCCGGCTCACTGGCGCTGGCGGATTCCTTTGCCGGGGAGGATGCCTTTATTGTGAAGAGGCTCCGTAAGGCCGGGGCCATTATAATGGGCAAGGCTAACATGACGGAGTTCGCCAATTTTATGACGAACGGTATGCCCTCAGGCTATAGCTCCCGAGGCGGACAGGTGCTGAATCCCTACAATATCTCAACACCGACCGGCGGCTCCAGCGCCGGCTCAGCTGTAGCCGTTGCCTGCAATTTCTGCACAGTATCGGTGGGCACAGAAACATCCGGGTCCATTCTTAATCCCGGTAATCTCGGCTCGATCGTAGGCATCAAGCCGACTGTCGGCCTGCTCAGCCGATCAGGCATTCTGCCGCTGTCCAACACCCAGGACACTGCCGGCCCGATGGGCAGAACCGTACGCGATGCGGTCCTGCTGCTGAATGCCATGCTTGGGCAGGATGACAATGATGCTGCGATGGGCACCGGCACCGGCAGAGTCCATGAGGACTATACCGTCTTTCTCGACCCGGACGGCCTGAAGGGGGCGCGGATCGGAATTCCGCGCGATTATTATTTTGAAGAGCTGACAGAGGAGCAGCTTGCGCTGTTCAATGCTTCTGTTGAGAAGATGCGGGAGCTGGGGGCTGTAATCATAGATCCGGCTGAAATCCGCACCGCGCGGGAGATTAAATATTCCTCTGTTGTATTGAATGAATTCAAGACTTCCCTCAATGCCTATCTTGCCGGGCTTGGCCCTGGCGCTAAGATGCGGACGCTGAAGGATATTATAGACTTCAACCATGCCCATCCGCAGGAGACGCTGCGCTATGGGCAATCGACCCTGATCGATGCCGAATACACCTCATCCGGTACAATGACTGAACCGAATTACCTGCGCGACCGTATCACCGACCTGCGGCTCTGCAAGGAGCTGGGCATTGACGCTACCATGAAGGAATACGAGCTGGATGCGCTGCTGTTCCCTGCTGATTTTGGCGCCAGAATTACTTCAAGATCGGGTTATCCTTCAATTGTTGTTCCATCCGGCTACACCCCGGCCGGAGCCCCGTTCGGAGTGACCTTCTCGGCGCAGGCCTATCAGGAGCCGCTGCTGATCAAGCTGGCCTATGCCTACGAGCAGCATTATAAAGTGCGTAAGCCGCCTTCACTGCGCAGCTTTGTTTAAGCCGGCAGCCAATAAGCTTACTCCGCAGCTATGCCCATATGCCTGTTGCCTGCATGCGACAGGCCCCAGGTACGAAGCTCATAGCTGCGGATCCCCGTGGTAACATAGGGATCCCGCTCGGCAATTCGGACGGCTTCTTCACGCGAGGCCGCCCGGATTATAACCATTCCTCCCGGATAATCGCTGAACGGCCCGCACAGCACCAGCTGTCCGCTGTGCTCCAGCTCCTGCAGATGCCTTACATGCGCACGGATAATCTCCATATCCCTGCGGTCGTGCTCCGTAGGACTGAGCAAGATGACATAACAAATATCCTCCTGCGTCTCCTTTGCTTCCATACTCAACCCCTCCTCTCTTTTTCCGGCTAAAAGGTCCTATTCATAATCGCTCCGGCTTTCCTCATCGGCAATATTCTGAATCTCTTCCGCCAGCATCAGGTGGAATCCGAAGTCGCTCTCCGCATGCAGCTTCAGCGCCCGTTCCTTCACAAATTTCGAGCTGCCTTCAGCCGCTTCCTCGTCATAGAACAGAAGAATCGCATCGCTTTTGCGGAACAGGAGATCATCTCTGGCCCGGAACTGCCAGCTCCCGTCATACGGAGCATTACTGACCGCACCGTAATAATCCGCCCCCGCCACGATCCGCCGGTACTCATTCTGCTTGTCCTCCTTCCACTTTTCTTCCGGATTGGCATGTGCCGTAATAATCCCCAGCTTCAGCTGCGGATACTGCCGCTTCAGCTCCAGCACTACCTCGCAGGCCCAGAGATCCACACCATATTGTCCCGGCGTAATCACCCAGTCCACACCGTCTTCAATGAGCGGAATGAGCCTGTTCTCCAGCGCTTTTCTGATATATGGAATTCCTTGATGCTTATTATCAAAAATCCCGAGCTCATGCGCACGGTAGCCTGTAACCAGTAAAGTTGTCATGTGCTCCTCTTTTCCAAAAATGCTCGTTATATATATTCCTCCTAATTATATACCAATTGCCGCTATGTCTCAGTTACCGTCTGCGGGTCCAACATATTTTTAGCATAAATGACTAAATTGAAGCAGACTTTGGAAAACTTCATATACACAGCTGTCTACTTCAGGAAAGTGAGGTGATCGCATTGCTTGCTACCATCATATCCTATATCCCGGGCTGGGCAATCTTCGGACAGGCAGGCATCGCCCTGCTGTTCCCTCTTGCCGGGCATGGCCTTTACAAGGCCTTGTACTCTCTGGTTGGCAGCGGGAGAGCCGTGGAATCACCGGGAACCAAAAATTCTGATCCGAACAAAGGGCTTCAGGCTGCTGCAGATACCGGAGCTGCCCCGTCCCCGCGATGCTTCAGCGGCGATTACGCTTCCGATCTCAAATTTATTAAAGATTCAATCGGCAGCAACTCCGATCTTCATTTCAAGGAGTTTACCATAAGCGGGCTGCAGAAGCAGGCTGTACTCATCTTCGTAGACGGTATGCAGAATGACCGTCAGCTGAATCTGGAGATCATGCAGTATCTGATGTCCGAAACGGCAACGGACTCGCTGTCAGATCCCGAAAAGGCCTTGTCGGAGCTGCCTTTCATTCATCTCACCGAAGCCAGTGATCTGACCATGTTTAATCAGTCCGTGCTGTTCGGGCATGCCGGGCTGCTTGTTGAAGGAATGCCGCGAGTCCTTCTTATTGAACCGCCTGACAGCATCGATCGTACGCTTGGCGAGCCGGTATCAGAAGCGCTGCTGCGCGGGCCAAGGCTCGGCTTCTCGGAGGTACTGAGTGAGAATACCTCCATCTTACGACGCCAGGGTCTCTGTGATCAGCTGGAGATGCGCTCATACCAGGCGGGATCCAGGATTCGGAGGGATATTGTCCTTGCCTACATGAAGGACATTGTTAATCCGGAGGTGCTCAAGGAAGTTGAGACGCGCATCAGCAAGCTGGATATCGATTTTCTGGCAGAATCAGGCTATATTGAGCAGCTAATTGAGGATAACTATTTAAGCCCGTTTCAGCAGGTGCAGAATACCGAGCGCCCTGACCGGGTGATCAGCGCCCTGCTGGAGGGAAGAATCGCCATACTGCTGGACGGTACACCTTTTGCCCTGATTGTTCCAGTCACCTTCAGCATGCTGCTCCAGTCACCGGAGGATTATTATGAACGCTGGCTGCCCGGCTCCATGATCCGGCTGCTGCGCTTCGCCGCCTCTTTTATGGCGCTGATGGCCCCAGCTCTGTACATCTCTTTCATCTCCTTCCATCCGGGTCTGATTCCGACAGAGCTGGCGCTGTCAATCATCGAGACCCGGCAGGGGGTTCCCTTTCCATCGATTATAGAGGTACTGATTCTGGAAATCTCCATTGAAATCCTGCGCGAGGCCGGCATCCGGCTGCCTAAGCCGGTAGGTCCTGCGATGGGCATTGTCGGCGGTCTGATTATCGGAGACGCCGCTGTTAACGCAGGCATTGTCAGCCCGTTTCTCGTCATTGTTGTTGCAGTAACTGCCATCTCGTCATTCTCCATTCCGATGTACAGTGCCGGTCTTACGCTTCGTATGCTCCGCTTTGTCGGCATGGGCTTTGCTGCGCTTCTGGGAATGTTCGGGACCATATTATTTTTCCTGCTGCTCTGCAGCCATCTCACCAAGCTGAAAAGCTTCGGGGTGCCCTACCTTACTCCAGTGACACCCTACCGGCTGGCAGACTGGAAGGACCTGTTCTTACGGGCACCGCTCAGCCTGATGAAACGCAGACCCATTATGATGAAAACGCAGAACAACAGGCGTAAGTCCTAATCTTGTACCACCGGAAGGAGGCCATATCATGTTTTCCCGTACAGACGACAAAATTACCGCTACACAAGCCGCAGTATTCCTTAATAACACCGTGCTTGGGGCCGGGATTCTAACCCTGCCACGGGGAGTAAGCGAAGCTGTAAAGACGCCTGATTCCTGGCTGTCCGTCCTGCTCGGCGGAGTTATTGTGATGGCGGTTGTCACCTTGATGGTAAAGATCAGTCAGCAGTTTCCGGGCAAAACCATATTTCAGTATGCAGGAAAAATTGTCGGACGGGTACCCGGCGCACTGCTCTGCCTGCTGCTGGTTCTCTACTTTCTGGTGCTGGCGGGCTTTGAAATCCGTTCGCTGGCTGAGGTCACTTTGTTCTTCCTGCTGGAGGGCACGCCGATCTGGGCAATCATTCTGCCTTTTATATGGGCGGGAACCTATCTCGTATACGGCGGAATCAACGCCATCGCCAGGGTTTATCAGATTGCTTTTCCTATCAGCATTATGATTCTGATTATCTGCTATACACTTAGTCTACGGCTATTTGATATCGATAATCTTCGTCCTGTCCTGGGAGAGGGGATTCTCCCTGTCATTCGAGGCCTGAAATCGACAGTGCTGGTCTACAGCGGCTGTGAGGTTGTCATGACACTTGTGGCCTTTATGCAGAGGCCTGAAAAAGCAGTCAAAGCAATGCTGATCGGCATCGGCATTCCGGTCGGATTGTATTTTGTCACAGTCGTCATGGTTATCGGCGGTTTATCCATTGATTCGGTTGTGACGAGCACCTGGCCGACCATCGACCTGATCCGCAGCTTTGAAATCACGGGCTTTCTGTTCGAACGGATGGAGTTTCCCCTGATGGTCATCTGGCTGATGCAAATGTTCTGCAACTTCTGCAGCTTCTTTTTCCAGGCCTCGCTGGGCATTTCGCAAATCTTCCGGCTGAAGGTGCATCCGGTGATTTATATGCTGGTTCCGGTGATTTTTATCTCAGCCATGATTCCCAAATCCGTTAGTGAGGTATTTAGCCTGGGGGATTTCATCGGAAAATCAGGGCTCGTGCTGTTCCTGCTGCTGCCGGTGCTGCTCTCCATCATTTGGCTGATCCGCACGAAAGGACTGAAGCAGCATGTATAAGCGGTTATTGCCGCTTATCCTCTGCCTCTCTCTGCTCACTACTGCCATAACCGGATGCTGGAGCAGCAAGGAGATAGAGGATCTGGCGCTGTACACCGGCCTCGCCCTGGATCTCGGGGAGCTGACCAAGGCGGAGCAGGAGCTGGAAGAAAAAGGGGTTCATTACTCCAAAGAGAATAAGATTACGGCAACGGTCCAGATTGTCCCGGTAAAGACCATAGGCATTAAGGATAAGCAAGGCACCCAGCAGGCTGCACCCTATCATAATGTCTCCGGCACCGGGGATTCCGTGCTTGAAATTTTTCGCCAGTTCTCTATCCGGAACGACCGCCCGATTGTCGGCCATCATCTTAAAGTCATCGTTGTCTCAGCTGAGCTGCTGAAGCGGCAGAGCATCGATCAGCTGATGGATTTTGTATTGCGTGATAATGATATCCGTCCCAGTACATTGGTTTTTATCAGCCAGGGCCGGGCAAAGGATACGATGATCTCAAACAATGATGAGGTGCCCTCCTTCCACATCCGGCAGATGATCCGCAATCAAATACGGACCAGTAAGGTGATGAGTCCGGTGATTTTGTCCCATATGGATGCTCTTATGCATGCTAAGCGCAGCTTCGCGCTGCAAAACCTGGTTACCGCCGATGGTGAAACCGAGTTTGCCGGAGCAGCAGTGATTAAGGGAAGTACAGGACACTGGGTCGGCAATCTGAATCAGGAGGACACGGAATGTCTATCCTGGCTGACTAAAAAAAGCTCCTCCGGTGTGATCAAGGCCTATGACTGGGACAACGAGCCAATGACCTATGAAATGAAAGCAATGAACAGTAAAATCAAAGCCCGGGTAGACGGAGATGAAATTACCTTCAACGTATCTATTGAAACGGAGGGCCGGCTGATTGAAACCTGGAACAGCTCCGGCGTACCTTCCACTGGAGAATATGCAAAAAAAACCAGCGAGATCTTTGAAAAGAAGCTGAAGGAGATGATGGATCATCTTATCGTTAAGCTTCAAAAGGAGTACAAGGCAGATGTGGCCGGCTTTGGGAAGGCGCTCAGCATCCAGCAGCCCAAGACCTGGAGAAAAGTCAAAGATCACTGGGACGAAACGTTCAGCAGCTCCACTATCAAGATCAAATTTGATCTCAGCATTACGGATTTCGGCTCATTTACCGAATAGTACGCTTCTATGAAAAAACGTCAGGCCTCCTTATTTTGGAAGCCTGACGTTCTTTTATGGAAGCTTTACGAATGAGCCCTAAGCAAATTCGCTATTCAAACGGCACTAATTCTTATCGGACAGAATCAGCACACCACGGCCCGGAACCACAGCTGTCCCGCTGTAAGCCTTGCCCGTGAGCAGATCGGTACGTGTTGCTCCGCCGATATCTGCAATGCTTTCTCCTTCATTGTGGTTCAGCAGGAACAGATAGGATACGCCATCCTTCACCCGCTGAACGGATTCGACGCCTTCCGGTGCGCTAACCAGCGGCTCAATGCCGTTCTCCTTGGCCAGATTGGCAAGGAAGCCATGCAGGAAGCCCGCTTCCGGGCTGGATGCCACATAATAAGCTTTGCCTTCGCCGAAGCTGTTAGCAGTCAATACAGGCATTCCTTTGTAGAAATCAGAGCCATAACGTGCCAGCACCTCTGCACCCTCAGAATGGATAAGATCACAGAGCAGATTGCATGTGTATGACCCGCTCAGTGCTCCCCAGTCGCTATTCATTACGATTTCATTGCTCATCTCCGGCAGCAGCGCGTCAATCTCTTCCGCCCAGATGCCAAGCACCTTGCGAAGCTCTCCCGGATACCCGCCCACTGTAACCAGATCGTTCTCATTAACGATTCCGCTGAAGAAGGTGGTTACGAACGTACCTCCTGCCTTAACGAAAGCCTCAACCTTTGCGGCAAAGCCCGGCTTGATCATATACATTACCGGTGCGATAACTACTTTGTACTTGAAGAGGTCTTCTTCAACGCCGATAATATCGGCTTCGATATTCTGCTGATAGAGCGCGTCGTAGTATTTATGGACTTCTTTTACATAATCGAGGGCCACAGTCGGTCCGCTCGACAGGTCAAGCGCCCAGCGGTTCTCCCAGTCATAGAGGATGCCGATCTGTGCCGCGCTGACTGCATCCAGCAGCTCATCCCCGAGCAGCTCCAGCTCCCGGCCGAGCTCCGCACATTCACGGAATACGCGGGTATGCTCATGGCCCACATGCTCAATAACGGCGCCATGATACTTCTCGCACGCACCGATGGAGCGGCGCAGCTGGAAGAACAGCACGGTGTCCGCACCGCGCGCCACAGCCTGATAGCTCCACAGCCGCATCACGCCCGGGCGTTTCACGGAGTTGTACGGCATCCAGTTCTGCTGAGCCGGTGTTTGCTCCATCAGCATGAACGGCTGGCCGTTCTTCAGCCCGCGCATCAGATCATGCGTCATCGCTGTATAGCTGACCGGAGTATCGAGGGCCGGATAGTTGTCCCACGAGATCACGTCCATATGCTTGGCCCACTCAAAATAATCCAGCTCCGGATAGAAGCCCATCAGGTTGGTCGTCACGGGAATGTTGGTGCTGTGCTCCCTGATCGCTTCCTTCTCCAGCTTGTAGCATTCCAGCAGGCTGTGGGACATGAATCTGCGGTAATCCAGCGAAATGCCCTGGAAGTTGGTCCGGTTGCCGTTCCACTCCTCACTAAGCTCATTCGGCACCACAATCTCTTCCCAGTCATAGAAGACATGGCCCCAGAACTTGGTATTCCAGGCTTTGTTCAGCCTGTCCAGCGAGCCGTACCGCTCCTTCAGCCAGACCCGGAAGGCCGCTGCAGATTCCTCGGAATAATCATAGCCGCCATACTCGTTGGAGATATGCCAGATCAGCAGCGCAGGATGGTCCTTATAGCGCTCTGCCAGCTTACCGGCCAGTCTGGCCGAATATTTACGGTATACCTGGCTGTTCGGATTGGAGTTATGGCGTCCGCCGAATTTGCGTTTGCGGCCCTGGACATCGACACGGGTTACCTCCGGATAGCGGTGAGCCATCCACGCAGGATGAGCCCCTGTCCCTGTAGCGAGACAGACATACGTTCCATTTTTATATAGACGGTCCATTAGCTCGTCCAGCTCTGAGAAATCATAGGTATCTTCCGAAGGCTGAATCATCGCCCACGAAAATACGTTAATGGTAGCTACATCAATTCCGGCCAGCTTGAACATCCGTTCATCCTCTGCCCATACCGGAGCATCCCATTGCTCAGGATTATAATCGCCGCCGTACCATATCTTCGGTAATTTATTATTGATCACTTCTCGCACTTCCTTTATAGTATAAATATATACTTAGTTTAACCTTTAAACTTACCGCAATATATATAAAATTTACGTTGAACCATATAATAATATGGCACTACAAAGAGGTGGCCTCAAATGATAACTTCACTCCCGCGCAGAATTGTATTCGCCCGCGAGGGCGGCGAGCATCTGCCGATTACACTGGACAGCATGGGCTATAATCCGGATCAGGAGGCAGTGACACGGCCGGACGGCTATTATGTATATCACTGGCTGCAGACAACCTCCGGTGAAGGGATCATTCACTTCGAGAACAAGAAGCTTACGCTGTCAGAGGGCAGCGGTGTGCTGCTCCTGCCGGGTACCCCGCATAAGTATGAGGCCCTATCCCCGCAGAACTGGTGCACCTATTATCTCACCTTCGGCGGCAGCTCAGCCCGGCATATTCTGGAGTCAGCCGGCATGCATTCGAACTCCTTTTACCGCTGGGAGCACGAGTCGCCGTTGACCGGTATGCTGCAGGAGATGCTGGACCGTCATGATGCGGCTGCCGATATGTTCAGCCTGGGCGTGTCCGCCGATGCCTACCGGTTTATGCTGACGCTTAACAAATACGGGCATCTGCACAACAACACCTCCATCTCCCGCAACATCGACAAGCTGCAGCCGCTTCTTAAATGGATGGATATCCATTACGGCGACCCCTCTATCGGCCTGTATGATCTTGCTGCACAGCTTGATGTGTCCGGCCGTTATCTCAACAGCCTGTTCCTGCAGACCTTCGGGCTCTCCCCGTATGCTTATTTCGTACGCCTGCGGATCCGCAAAAGCAAGGAGCTGCTCGTAAGCAAGCCGGCGATGACAGTCAAGACCATCTCGGGGCTTGTCGGCTTCCGCGATGTCAGCCACTTCGTCGCCACCTTCCGCAAGCAATCCGGCACAACGCCAGATCAGTTCCGGCGGCTGCATTGACGGGGATGTTCCGCGGAGTTGGCGGACTGGCCGGGCGATTGAGCTGATTCGAAGGCAGATATGCCTTTGATTTCGGCTGGGCCGGGGATTGCGCTGATTCAAAGGCAGAAAGGCCTTTGATTTTGGCTGGGCCGGGCAAACGGCTAGTTTTCTTCTCCCTTGGTTGGACTTTTGCTTGAGTAAACAGGCGCACAAATGCCTGGGCTAGCATGCCCAATTCATTCAAGAATAATTAGTTTGATTTTCGCCACCTAATTTGAGTAAAACTCACCTTTTAGAGTAATTAGTTGGAAATATGACACCTAATATGACCGAAAACCTGTTTGAAGGCAAATTAGGCGAAATTAAGTATCCTTTTTCCAACTAATGTCCTCAAGTGTCACTTAGCGGGAGAATTAGGTGACCTAAATCCACTTATTCTGAGAACGCACACATTAAACTGCTGATCCCGACTGAGTTGGGAATTAGTATACTTGTTCGTTTAAGCAAACTCTATGAGTGTCGCGAGTGAGTATTCTGCGTGCGCATTGCGCATGACCTTCACTCATTCGCGCGGACGTAGGCTTCACACTTTCCATCACACCTTAGTTCACACATTAGCTTCAACCGTTCGCCTCTGCAGGAGCATTCTGCATTCGCGCAGATGTAGGCATCACATTCCTATCACACTTTAGCCATCCGTTCGCCTCTGCAGGAGCATTCTGCATTCGCGCGGACGTTGACCTCACACTTCCCATCACACCGTAGTTCACACATTATATTCAACCGTTCGCCTCTCAGGAGCATTCTGCATTCGCGCGGACGTTGACCCCACACCTTCCATCACACCTTAGTTCACACAGTAGCTTCACCCGTTCGCCTCTGCAGGAGCATTCTGCATTCGCGCGGGCGTAGGCTTCACACTTCCCATCACACTTTGGCCTCACCCGTTCGCCTCTGCAGGAGCATTCTGCGTTAACGCGGACGTAGGCTTCACACTTCCTATCACACATTAGCTTCACCCGTTTGCCTCTGCAGGAGCATTCTGCATTCGCGCGGACGTTGACCTCACACTTCCCATCACACCGTAGTTCACACATTATCTTCAACCGTTCGCCTCTCAGGAGCATTCTGCATTCGCGCGGGCGTAGGCTTCACACTTCCCATCACACTTTGGCCTCACCCGTTCGCCTCTGCAGGAGCATTCTGCATTCGCGCAGATGTAGGCATCACATTCCTATCACACAGTAGCTTCAACCGTTCGTCTCTGCAGGAGCATTCTGCATTCGCGCGGACGTTGACCCCACACCTTCCATCACACCTTAGTTCACACAGTAGCTTCACCCGTTCGCCTCTGCAGGAGCATTGCGCATGACCTTCACACGATCACGTTCACGTCTGCGTACGCTACCTGAGCGGTACGCCTAACCAGCCCAGTAAACACAACAAACAGGGCAGCTCCCACCCGCATATCTAACCCCGGGAGGGGGTTGCCCTGTTTCAATCCTTCATTTTCTGCAAAACCAAAGCTCGCTCACTTGCCTGCATCCGCTGCCCTGCTCGCAGAAGCAGAAAGCTCATCGCTGCAGACTGCCTCCGGCAGATGCACCTTGACTACTTCGATGAACTCGCGGAAGGCGCTGGTCATATACAGGTCACGCCGCCGGATGAACACGGTAGGTACCTCTGCATAGCGGTCCGGGAACGGGTGGCAGGAGATCCCCTGCGTGATGTTCATCCGCTTGAAATAGGATACCGGCAGCACCGCATACCCGATCCCGGCCCGGACACAGGCCATCAGGCCTTCCATCGTCCCGAATTCCATCACCTTGCCCAGCTTGAGCCCATCCTCCCGGAGCCACGCTTCCAGCCTCATCCGGTACAGACACTCCGCATTCAGCATCAGCAGCGTCTGGCCTTGAACCGAATGCAGGCCCTCATAGCCCATACTATCCGGAATAATCAGCCCCAGCTGCTCATTAATAACCAGCTCCTGCACAATTTCCGGATGATCAACCGGCCCGTCCAGGAAAGCCCCGTGTACAGTATGCTGGAGTACAGCCTCAATAAGGTCAGCCGGCCGGCAAATCTGCAGCTGCACCTCAACATCTGGATAGCAGCTGCGGTAAGCAGACAGGATGACAGGCAGCCGGACAGCTGCTGTCGTATCCGAGCCGATCATAATGGTGCCTTTGGGAACCGGAGAATCCAGCACCGCCTGCTGCGCTTCCTCCAGCAGTTTAAAGATCCGGACTGTATATTCAAGCAGTGTCTGTCCTGCTGAGGTGAGCGTGATGCCCCGGCTGTGCCGGTAGAAAAGCGGTGTCTTCAGCTCCTGCTCCAGCTGCTGAATCCGCGCAGTCACATTGGATTGCACATAGCTAAGGCTTTGCGCGGCTTTGGAAATGCTGCCTTCCTTAGCCACTGCCTGAAATACTTTAAGCAGACCTATATCCACAACCGCATTTCTCCCTCCGGAAGCAGCCATCAGTTCCAGTGATGCCCTCCATCATTTCCCTTCATTATACAAGATAAGCCGCAAGGAATATGATGGAAATATAAAAGATGACTGCGCTGTCAGCATCAAACGTGCCTATAAAACTTAATTTCTCGCTACCGAACTGAGTTTTAAGGAGATTGTTAGCTGTCCTACAAAACTTTAAGGAGTGAACCAAATGGATAACAAACGCTGGAGCTTTAAGGTGCCCGGAGGCCAGGAAGGCAGCGAAAAGACTATCGATATGAGCCAGATCACAAGTGTATATGAATTGCTCGCCACTATACGCGGTGAAGAAGACGTTCAGCAGCCCGGCACTGAAAGAAGACCGCAGACTGCGCCTCTCCCCTTTTCACGGCGACTCGGCAGCAAAGGCAGAAGACGCCATCCCTCAGCTTGATTCCGGCCATAATCCATAAAGAGCCCAGCCGGGTATAAGCCAGGCTTGGGCTCTTTTACATTAATCGTGGCTGGTGCTACCCTTCCAGCTCCAGAATCTCCACCCCGTAAGGTGCAAGCAGCAGCAGGCCCGAGCGTGCCTCTCCGTTAAACGCGCAGCGGTAATCCCGGTCCAGCGGTACAGCCTGCTCCGTCCGGCTCAGATTCAGCAGGAACAGTAAGCTGCCGTTCTCCCCGCTGCGCACCGAAGCCTGGACTCCGTCCGGCAGACCGGCGAAGCGCCGGAGCCCGTACCTGCCGGCCAGGCCGCCAAGCAGCCCGGACCAGTAACGTTCCTCGACCTGGGTGCCAAAGTAGTAAACCTCACCTTTACCGAACCGGTTAACAGTGATAGCCGGTGTACCGGCATAGAAATCATCATTATACCAGGCGATCGGCTCGGCGGTCACCGGTGTCAGCAGATCGCACCACTGGCTACAGGCAAAGGTGTCACTCTCCTGATCTCTGATTACATGAGCATCACCGCCGACCGGATCATACTCGTGCACCCAGACTCCGGCGGCGCGGCTCAGAAGACCGGGCAGCGGCTGCATGACGCACACATTATCCAGGTTCTTCACGCCTGTCCGGTTCGTCAGGATCAGGGTGCCGCCGGCAATCGCGAATTCCTCCAGCTGTGCCGCCAGCTCTTCACCAAGCAGATACAGGCTTGGCGCGATGACCAGCTTATAGCCCTCCAGCGGCTCGCCCGCCCGGACCACATCGCAGCCGATGCCCAACTTGGTCAGGGCGCGGTGAATCAGCTTGATGTTCTCATAGTAATCGAACCCTTCAGCCTGCGGCTGAATATCCAGTGCTGCCTTCTGCTCGTGAGAATGCAGGATTGCTACTTCATGCTTCAGTACCGTTCCCTTGAGCTTTCCGCTTAGCTGATTCACCTCACTGCACAGCTGTGCAAATTCGGTGAACCTGCGCCCCGGCACATTGCTGTGGTCAATCAGCCCGTGCCAGTACTGCTCGGCCCCCGCAACCGCGCTTCTCCAGCGGAAATGAACAACCGTATCTGCCCCTCTGGCAATGCTCTGCCACGCATAAGCGCGGATAAATCCGGGATGCGGCGTTCGCCACATCGGCATCCAGCACCCCGGAGGTCCGCTAAGCTGCTCCATAATCCAGAAATTACTCCGCTTGATCCCGCGGGTCACATCCAGCGACAGCGCCCCGCTGTATGGAGTCGTCGCCTGCTTATCCGGTGAGGTGTTCGGATAATAATCAAAGGAGGCCACATCCAGATCTGCACCGACCGCATACAGATCCAGGCGCTGCGGATAGCTGTGGAAGTTGTGTGTAACGAAATGCCCTGGACATTCAGCGCGCAGCACCTCAAGCTGGGTCTGCTGGAACTTCACTACCGCATCCCACTGGAAGCGCTGGAAATCCAGCAGCAGCGAGGGATTCTGGAACTTTGATCCGCCATACGGTACCGTCAGCTCCTTCCAGTCACTGTATTCCCCGCTCCACACCACCGTTCCCCACTCGGCGTTCACCCGGTCCAGGGTGCCGTACTTGTCCTGAACCCAGCTGCGGAACGCTGTATTGCAGGCATCGCAATGGCAGTCGATCATCCCGAACTCATTGTCAGTCTGCCAGCCGATTACAGCCGGATGTCCGCTGTAATGCCGGGCCAGCTTCTCAACGATGCGCGTGCCGTACATTCGCAGTGAAGTGCTGTTGTAACAGCGATGCCCACGCACACCCGGATGATAAACCTGCCCGTCAGCAAATACCGGCAGTACATCCGGATACGCCGTTGTCAGCCAGCGCGGCGGCGTTGCTGTAGGCGTTCCGATAACTACCTGCATACCATAGCTGTGGAGCAGATCAATCGCCCGGTCAAGCCATGCAAACTCAAAGCGTCCTTCCGTCGGCTCAAGCCTGCTCCAGGCAAATTCAGCCACCCTGACCACCCGCACGCCCGTTTCCTTCATTAACCGCATATCCTCTTCCCACAGGGACTCATCCCAATGCTCAGGGTAATAGTCAACACCGATCTGAACGTTGCTGTAATCACTCTTTTCCTTACCGTATCCGTTCATTCCCAATCCCTCCCTCACATGTCCTGCATAGTTCCATCATACCAAAAAGGCGTCCCCGCCTCACATCACTGATGCGAAAGACGGGAACGCCCCGGCAAATCCACTTACTTCATCCAACTTTAGCGGTCCTTTAAAGGACTCTATATTTTATTACAATAAACCTTTACTTCTTCAGCTTGTCCCAAGCGGCCTGCATAGCTGTTTCCCAGCCTGCCTGATCAACCTTGCCTGCGATCAGCTGCTGGATTACGCTTGCGAATTCCTGGGTTACACCATCAGGGAACTTGGAGGACTGCAGTCCGTAAACTTTGCCTTCCTGAACGTATTTGAATACGTCGGAACCAAGGTCGCCGATATCTTCAGGTGTAGCTTCGATAGTGGACAGGGCAGGGATGAATTTCCATTTTTTTGTGATATATTCTTTACCCATGTCGGAGGTTACGAGCCAGTTCAAGAACGTTTTAGCTTCTTCCTTGGATGCGGAATCCTTGTTCACAACCAGGTTAGCCGGGATCCCTACAGTCATCTTGTCGTTCTTCTCGGCATCATCGTTGATCGGCATAGGGAACATACCGATGTTCATGTCCGGAGTGATGTTATCGACCAGCGTCTGTGCCCAGTTACCTTCCTGCATCATAGCGATTTCGCCGTTAGCGAACATAGCCAGGTGGGTGTTAGCGTCAGTAGTCAGCGGGTTCTTTTGACCATATTCCACAGTCAGGTTCAGCAGGTCGCTCCAGTCCTTAAATACCTGGTTGCCGACGATTGAAGCTGTTCCGCCGTTCAGACCGGCGATGAACTCATCTACATTATCCTGCTGTGCAAAAGCTACGCTGATCCCCTGGTTACCCAGCAGCCACCACTCCTGATAAGCGTTACCGAATGGAATAACGTCGATAGCCTGCAGCTTTTTAGCCGCTTCTTCCAGCTCAGTGATGGTTTTTGGTGTTTCAGCAATGCCTGCTTTTTCGAACAGGTCCTTGTTGTAGACATAACCGATACCTTCAAGGTTCATTGGCATCCCGTAGGTTTTGCCGTCCTTGGTCATTGGCTCAGCAGCCAGCGGAATCAGATCCTTAACCCATGCCTGGTCGGACAGGTCTTCGAGCTTATCACCCCACAGCTCCATTTCTGCATAACCGCCGTTTGAGAAAATATCAGGCGCATCACCGGAAGCGAATTTCGTCTTCAGGGCTGCCGCATAGTCTGCACCACCGCCGACGGTCTGGATGTCCAGCTTGATGTTCGGATACTCTTTTTCAAATTCAACCTTCAGCTCGTTCAGGCCTTCCACGATTTCCGTTTTGAACTGGAAGATTTTAACCGTTTTCACATCTCCGGATGCGGAGTTGCCAGCGCTTCCATTTTGTGCGTTATTTGAAGCGGTATTGTTATTGCCGCCGCAGGCCGCGAGCACAACAGACATCAGCATTACACTGGACATCATTACAGCAGTACGTTTCTTATTCATTCTATTTTCCCCCTTGATAAAATTAAATGCTGGATACAATCTATGGAACGAAGGATTCGGGAAGGGATTAACCCTTCACCGAACCCGCCGCGATTCCCTCAACAATGTAACGCTGCATGAACAGGTAGAACACAACAATTGGGGCTACACCCAGTGTCAGCGCCGGAAGCGCCATATCCCACTGCTTCGTATACTGGCCGAAGAACGAGAACGTTGCCAGCGGAATGGTCCGCAGCTCAGGTGCCTGCAGAATCAGGGACGGAAGCAGATAGTCATTCCAGATGCCCAGGGCATTTAGTACGATAATCGTCATCAGCATCGGCTTGAGCAATGGAAGCACGATCCGGAAGAACACAGTCAGCGGATTGCAGCCGTCAACCGTTGCCGCCTCTTCGATCTCCAGCGGTACGGATTTAATGAACCCGTGGAACAGAAAGATTGCCATCGGAATACTGAGACCCAATTGGGCCATCACCAGACCGGGAATAGAATTATTGACACCCAGGAAGTTAACCACCTGAAGGATCGGAATCATAATAGTCTGGAACGGTACAACCATCGCCGCTACGAACAGCAGCAGCAGGAACCGGTTGAATTTCGAATCTGCACGGACCATCCGGTAGGCCGCCATTGCAGCGAACAGGGCGATCAGGATTACACAGATCACTGTAATGATAATCGAGTTCCGGAAGGCTTCCGAGAAACGGGCCAGCTTCCAGGCCTGCGAGTAGTTGGACCAGACGAATTCGGACGGCCAGGCCGCCGCATTACTGAGAATTTCCCCGAACGATTTCACCGAGTTAGCCAGCAGGAAATAGAACGGTGACAGGAACAGCAGGCCAAGGAGAATCATAATGATTTCCAGGCCGTAATTCCACTTGCCTTTGCCTTCGGTTTTCATTACGCTTCAACCTCCTTGCTCTTCGTAATCCGCACCTGAATGACTGTGATGATGGCAACGATCAGGAAGAACAGCAATGCTTTTGCCGTACCCAGTCCATATCGGTTGTTCAGGAAGGCTTCGTTATAGATGTTCATCGCTACAGACTCAGTAGATTTGAACGGTCCGCCCTTGGTCAGAGACAGGTTGAGGTCGAACATTTTGAAGGACCAGGAAATGGCCAGGAACAGTCCGACTGTTACAGCAGGCATAATCAGCGGAACAATGATGTTGCGCAGCACCTGGTTACGTGAGGCGCCATCGATTTGCGCTGCTTCCAGCACCTCTTTGGATACGTTGTTGAGCGAAGCAATGTAGATAACCATCAGGTAACCGGAGGACTGCCAGACGAATACAATGACAATAGCCCAGAAGCCGGTTGTTGCATCGCCGAGCCATGGAAGATTGAAGAAGGACCAGCCGGTCAGATCGCCCATAGTCGCGAAGCCCTTGATGAAGATAAACTGCCATATAAATCCAAGCAACAGGCCGCCGATTACGTTAGGCATAAAAAAGATGGTCCGGAGCATGTTGCGTGTCTTTAGCGCCTTGGTCAGGAAATAGGCCAGGAAAAAGCCTACTACGTTGGTCAGCACAACCCCCAGCAGCGTAAACCGCACGGTAAACCAGAAGGATGACCAGAAATCCGAATCATTTGTAAAAATCATTTTAAAATTGTCAAAGCCTACCCAGGCCACATTCCCGGATACGCCGTTCCAGTCGGTGAATGAATAGTACATCCCCATCACAAACGGGATAATCATCACGATCGTAAAGAACAATAATGCCGGGCCAACGAAGAAAAGCTGTTGACCGAGATGGGACAACTTATTGCCGCGCATATATTGGCCCCCCCTTTCTTTTACTCACTTACTTGTTTATGATCTATTCATATTATCCGTTTTTTTGCGGACCGCTTACACCTACGCAAGTGATCTTTCAGGTGTAAAATATTGATCGGATGTGACAATAATCGATGAAATGGAACAATATCCGCACCAAACTGATCGTTTTTTTACTTCTCCCGACCCTTGTCTGTATTATGGCAACGATGTACATCAGCTATTCTTACACGACCCAGTCGTTGCGTACACGGGCTGTCGACGAGAACAAAAATCTGCTCTATCAGGGCTACAAAAACATCGACAGCCTGATTCAGGAGATCAACCGGCTGTCGCTGAGCGTGTATTCCGACTCTGATTTTTACCGCCTGCTGGAAGCCGGTTATGATGACCTCTCCTCCGATATCGCCATTTATAATTCGCTCAGCTACATCTCCACTTCACTGCCCAATATCTCACAGGTGTACTTATACGGCGTCAAGGACGGCAAAGCCACGCTGATTACCGACAACACTACGCCTAAGCGCTGGCAGGGAAGTCCTCCCTATCAGGAATCCCATCTGACGGACAGCTCCCCGGTCAAGGTGCAGAGCACACATATCAGCAATGTGTACGGGCTGAGCCTTCCGCTGACCCAGTTTGTTCCCGAGCCGGTATTTACATTCCACCGCAGGATTGAACGCATACCTTCCTCGGAAGCACTCGGTTATCTTTCGGTTGACGTCAAGCTGGCTGCGCTGACTGAAATTGTTGAGCAGCTGTACGAGCAGGACCAGGAGAACCTGTATCTGGTCGATGGCGATGGAACCGTCGTCTACGGACGGGATGAAGCCGAGCCCGGCAAAGCGCTGAAGGCAGACTGGTACAGCGGCCAGATTGAGGCAAATGCTGAACCCCAGGGGTATTTTGAGGAAGGCGGCTCTGTCTTTATTTATCAGAAAATCGAGAGCACCGGCCTGAGCTGGACGCTGATCAAGCAGATTCCGGTCTCCTATCTGTTCCGTGAGGCCAAGGAAGCCGCAGGCATCAACATTATGCTGCTGTTCCTGCTAATGAGCATGATTATTGCCCTGACAGTCCTGATCTCCTTCCGGATCACGGCCCCGATCAAGCAGCTGACCCGGTATATGAACCAGGTGCGGACCGGTAATCTGGAGGTGGATATCCGTCCGGCGGGGAATGATGAGATCGGTGTGCTGACCGAGCATTTCCGCAGCATGATGGACACGATCAACAATCTTATTTTGCGGGAATACCGGCTGGAGCTGTCCAACAAAACCAATGAGCTGAGGGCGCTGCAGTCGCAGATTAATCCGCATTTTTTGAACAATACGCTGCAGATTATCGGTACACTGGCGCTTGAGATGAAGGTGCCGCAGATTTACTCCCTGCTCTCCGCGCTGGCCAAGATGATGCGGTACAGCATGCATAACGATGAAAAGATCGTCACGGTCAAGGATGAGCTGGAGCATGTCAAAGCCTATATTGAGCTGCAGCGCGAGCGTTTTGAAAATAAGTTCACTTTCCGCTACGATATGGATGAGCCGCTGCTCGGTGCACTGATGCCGAAGATGATCCTGCAGCCGATAGTAGAGAATTACTTCAAGCACGGCTTCAATCTGTCGCGGACGGATGGATGGATTGAGATTTCAGCGAACCCGCTGGACGGGGGACGGATGGAATTTATCATTCAGAACAACGGTACAGCCATCCCTTCAGCCAAGCTGGAGCGGCTGCGCCTGGAGCTTACCCGGCCCGATCCGCTTGACGTTTCTCTGCTAAAAAACAGTGAAGAAAGACGTGATGCGCCCGGCGCAGGCATCGGTCTCGGCAATGTGCTGGCCCGCCTGCGGCTCGTCTGCGGGGAGGACGCTTCGCTTACTGTGGACAATCTGCCTGAAGGCGGGGTAATGGTCAGACTGGAAATTGACATACAAACGGAGAGTGAACGCATATGAAGGCGCTGATTGTAGATGATGAGGCAAGAGTCAGGAAGGCGGTCCGTCTGCTGGTGGACTGGGACGCCCATCAGATCGGAGAAATTATGGAGGCCGGCAGCGGCAATGAAGCGATAGAACTGATCCGTGAGCACAAGCCCGGGCTCGTCATTATGGATATGATGATGGAATCCGGCAGCGGCATTGAGCTGATGACCTGGGTCAATGAATTTGCCGGGAGCACGAAGTTTATTGTTGTCAGCGGGCATAATGATTTTGACTTTGTACGCGAGACAGTCCGGCACGGGGGGATTGACTATATTCTCAAGCCTATTGAGCCGGAGGCCATCAATACGGCTGTCGCCAAGGCGGTTGCCGCCTGGCGATCCGAGGCGGAAGAACGCAGCCAGCAGCAGCGGCAGAGCATCCGTCTGAACGAGATCAAGCCGATCTACGGCGAGCGGCTGCTATCGGCGCTGATTGATGATCCTGTGACCGCTGAGACTACGCTGCGCCGGCTGGTTGCCGAGGGCGTTATTCCCGGCAGTGCAGGAGCTGCGCGCCTGCTGCTGGTGCAGACGGATGCCGGCAATAACCCGCTGCTGCGGCGCTTCGGCGGAGACAGCGAGCTGCTCTATTATGCCATCGTTAACATCTGCAACGAATTTCTGCAGCCGCAAGGCAAAGGCACTGCCTTCCGCTACTGGGGCGGTCCGCCGGAAATCGCCATCCTGCTGTGGGATGTTCAGGAATCCGTCACAGAGCTGATCGGCAAAATCAATCAGGGCCTGTTCCATACCCTGCAGCTGCGGATGCACTTCGGCATCAGCCCGGCCGGCAGCCTGCCCGGCAAGCTTGCTGCGCAGCGCACAGAAGCTGCCGAAGCCCTGCTGCGCCGCAATCTGCTGCGGCATGAGGATTATTGCCACTTCAGTGTATTTTCGGAAGAATACCGGCAGGATGTCGGCGCGGCCGGAGCAAAGCCGATCTTCGCCGATGTTCAGGAGGACTGGAAAATGGCCGTTATCAGCGGCAATCCTGCCGCCCTGTCCGACGCCGCCCAGCATTGGACCGAGGAGCTCAGCCGCAGCGGTGTCATCACTCCGGAGATGCTCGGCTCCTGGAAGGCGGATGCCCTGCTCTTCCGCTCCAGGCTTGTCCGTGAAGCACTGGGCAGCCGGGCCGACGGTGCTCTGGCAGAGCTGGAGCTGGCCGACCGCGATAATCCTGCTCCTTACGCCGGAGGCTACTCCTTCTCCCTGTTCGCCTGGCGCGACTGGTCCCTCGCTCTGATGCAGAGCCTGTCCCGGGTGCTGTCAGCCGGACAGGTCAAGGAACGCAATCCGCTTACAGAGATCGTTAAATATATCGACCAGAACTACCAGTCCGACCTCTCGCTGCAGGAGGTTGCCGGCAAATTCTTTGTCAGCCGTGAGTATATCTCCCGCAAGTTCAAGCAGGAATATGGCATTAATTTTACCGACTATATCGGCACTGTGCGGATTGAAAAGGCCAAGCTGCTGCTGCAGAATCCGAACCTGAAGCTGTCGCAGATTTCAGAAATGGTCGGCTTTCATGATGTGAAGTATTTCAGCAAGGTGTTCAAAAAGCAGACCGGAGTTACGCCAAAGGACTACCGGGTACAGGTTATCCTCTGATGACCGGCAGGCGGGAGTCAGCCCAGCTCACTATTTGCTTCTCCAATTGTGAATCAAGCAGGTCAAATGTCTATGCACAGAAGGCGGGTGATGCATAAGATGGGTTTGTAAGATGATCTTGCGGAGGAGGTAATACGATGAGCGGTTGTGCAAATGTAGGCGGTCTGTTCACTTCCACTACTACTATCCTGGTACTTTACATTCTGCTGGTAATTATCCTCAGAACATTCTAGTAACCAAGAGCTAAGCAGCAAGAAGCCAGGCAGCCGCAAACGGCTGCTTGGCTCGGCTAGTATTGAATTAGCGAAATTAAGTGTACAGAAGTGTAATAACCAGCAGCTCATACAGCACAAGGGTAAGAATGGCCTCGTCACTGCTGCCGAAAAAAGCCCGCTGTCCCCCATGCTGCTGTACCCCCAGATAAAACAATCCCCGGTCACAGCCCAGAATTCTCCCTGTAACAATCTGTCCGTCCATCGTCTGCACCTGTACAAGCTGATTGACATGCTGTCTGCATACATTGTGCAAATGATGTCTGACTGATTTCAGATTCTGCACATATTGATTATCCGCCTGATACAGCACTCTCTGCTGCATCCCCGCCTGAATCCCCATTGTAAGCACACTACCTTCCTCATCTAAAGTACTCCATAGTATGCCTAATATGCTTCAAGGGTTCTTTAATTGTCCTGTCCGTACCAGGCTAAAAAGGCTTCAGCCACCGCCTTGCCGGCGTGACCGTTCGGATGCGGATCAAACTCGTTACTCATGTATTCCGGACGGATCCGGTGCTCCTGCGGTGCAGGCTCTGCCAATACAGCGGCTATATCGAATACCCGGTCTACGTAGGCGGGAGAATTATTGCGGATCACTGCATTCACCTCGCGCCAGTAGGTCTCCCGCTCTTCAGCAAAGTTGAACGGGGGCACGGTGCTGAGTATAACTTTGGCTGCCGGATTGGCTGCCTTGATCGTGCTGACTATCGCCGCCAGATCACCGAGCAGCTCATCTGCGGTCCGTTTGCCGATATCCAGATCATTGACGCCCAGCACCATCAATACTTCGTCGCCCTGCTTCGCCTTGTTCAGCCATGGCCCGTCTGCAGCCACATCATAGGCCCTGCCCCAGCCTGAGCCGATGTTCCACAGGCCGTAATCTGTTCCCAGCCCTTCGGCAATGCGCGCCGCCCAGTAGGTATATGCGTCCTTCTCCGTACGCACACCCTGGGTAATGGAGTCCCCCAGAAAGACAAGCTTCTTGGCTACCTGTTTCTTATAGCCAATATAGCTCGGGGCTACCAGCAGCTTATCTGATTCGGTGAATCCCTCAGCCGTTTCACTGCCCGCCAGGCTGCCCGGAGCATCGAATCCGCTGACCAGCATCCCCTCAACGTTGTACGGGAAGGACTTGCCCGGTGCCGGCGTCTTAATCGTCCAGGTGAACGCCAGATAGTGACCCTCCGGCAGCTCAAGCTGAACCTCATCGCTCCAGAAGCACTCACCGGGAGCAACCTGCCGGGAGCCTGCTCCGTTGAATGTAACCGCCACCTGCGTCCCGGGCGTAACTGTGCCATTGGGCACAAGTCCTCCGTCAGCGATATAGGCGGCTTCGATCTCCCACTCTCCGCCCGGCTCACTGCCCTTGGCTTCCTGCCCCAGATCCCAGGTGGAGTCCACGCTATTACTGTGCCAGAGCTTCAGCGTCAGGCTGCCGTTCTCCCGCAGGCGCACATAAGTCCGGTATGTATGAGTGAACGGCTCCGCCGCATTCATAATATAATTCGCAGCAGTAGATACTGCTGTTGCCGATGAGTAGGCGGTCTGGCTGAGCACCCCATCGTTATCTTTAATGTTCATAATCATTGCTCCTATTCTGTTATGCTACAGATCCAGTAACCTCTAACCGGGCCCCAATATTTAGTTGGATTTTCGCCACCTAATTCCCTCACTTCTCATCTTTTGTGGCAGCGGTTTTAGTGAAACAGGTCACAAATTTCCCATTTAATAAGATTAAGATTTAACCAGATGAAATAACACTCCGTTGCGGGATTGAGCCCTTACAGGTTCCGCTCTCCAAAAAAACTCCCTAATAAACCGGGAACAATCTGTCCCCGGTCATTAGAGAGCTGGTATTAGCTTATTTCAGTGTAATCGTGAAGGAGACAGACTTCGCTCCGGCAGCCACGTTCACAGTGGTTTCATCCGCCTGCTCAGCACCTTCTACGGATGCGATGGCACCCAGGTCCTTGACAGCCAGCGAGAACGCTTTGCCGCTGCCTTCAGCCGTTACAGTTACCTTGCTGCCCTGGCGTTCAGCCTTCACAGTCAGCTCAGGCGCACCCTTGATATCGCGGACAACCGTAGTTGTAGCAGCTCCGTCTTCCAGTGAGTACAAGCCGAACTTCACGCCGTCTGCAAAATCATAATCCGGACGGGTATCTTCACTGCCTGTAGCAAGCAGCGAGTTCTGGCGGACGAACAGCGGCAGGCTGAAGAAGTCATGCTTCTCTTTGCGCCATGCTCCGCCTGTTACGGTTTCGCCGCTCAGCAGGTGCGTCCAGCGGCCGGCCGGCAGATAGTATTTCACTTCACCGTTCTCCTGGAAGATCGGAGCAACCAGCAGCTTGTCACCAAGCATGTACTGGCGGTCCAGCACTTCACAGGTCGGATCTTCAGGGAACTCCATCACCATGGCCCGCATCGAAGCCCAGCCCTCTTCATGCGCCTGTCCGGCAACATCATACAGATAAGGCATCAGGCTGCATTTGAGCTTGGTGAAGAAACGGGTAACATCCACTGCTTCGTCATCGTAAGCCCAAGGTACACGGTACGAGGTGCTGCCGTGCAGACGGCTGTGGCTGGAGAGCAGGCCGAAGGCCAGCCAGCGCTTGAATACATGCGCCGGAGCCGTATTCTCGAAGCCGCCGATATCATGGCTCCAGAAGCCGAAGCCGGATAGGCCGAGGGACAGGCCGCCGCGCAGGCTTTCTGCCATCGACTCGTAGTCTGCATAGCAGTCGCCGCCCCAGTGTACCGGGAACATCTGTCCGCCGGCTGTAGCCGAACGCGCGAACACTGCTGCTTCATTTTTGCCAAGCTTTTCTTCCAGTACATCAAAGACAACCTTGTTGTACATTTGGGTGTAATAGTTGTGCATCTTCTGCGGGTCAGAGCCGTCGAAGTATACAACATCCGTAGGGATGCGCTCGCCGAAGTCTGTTTTGAAGCTGTCCACGCCCATGTCCACCAGGTCACGCAGGTAACCAGCATACCATTCGCACGCTGCAGGGTTGGTGAAGTCCACCAGGCCCATGCCGGCCTGCCACAGGTCAGTCTGGTATACGTCGCCGTTTGCTTTTTTGATCAGATAGCCGTTCTTCTTGCCTTCTTCAAACAGCGGGGAACGCTGTCCGATATAGGAGTTGATCCATACACAGATCTTCAGGCCTTTCTCCTTCAGGCGTTTCAGCATGCCGACAGGGTCCGGGAATACGCGCGGGTCCCACTGGAAGTCGGTCCACTGGTATTCACGCATCCAGAAGCAGTCAAAATGGAATACATGCAGCGGAAGATCACGCTCTGCCATACCTTCTACGAAGGAGTTAACCGTTGCTTCATCGTAGTCAGTGGTGAACGAAGTCGTCAGCCACAGGCCAAAGGTCCATGCCGGCGGAAGCGCAGGCTTACCGGTCAGGGAGGTATATTTGCTGATAACCTCTTTGATCGAAGGTCCTTCAATTACGAAATATTCAAGGCTCTCTCCAGCTACGCTGAACTGGGCCTTTTTCACTTTTTCCGAAGCGATTTCATACGAAACGAGTTCCGGGTGGTTAACGAATACGCCGTAGCCTTTGCTGGTCACATAGAATGGAATGTTCTTGTAGGCCTGCTCCGAGCTGGTACCGCCATCCTTGTTCCAGAGATCAACAACCTGTCCGTTCTTCACAAATGGAGTAAAGCGCTCGCCCAGCCCGTATACATATTCGCCTACGCCGATATCCAGCTCTTCACGCATGAACGTGTTGCCGTCCTGATCGGTAATGTAAGCCATCGATTTGAAACCGCTGCCGGTAATGCGCTCTTCACCGCGGTAGAAGTCCACGGACCAATGCGTGCCTTTGTTGATGACAACACGGAGTCCGCCGCTGATCAGCACGGTTTGTGCTTCGGTTTCTTCGATTTGTACGTGATCGCCCGTTCCCTTGGTCAGCTCAAAAGCCGGTCCGCGGTCAATAACGCCGTCATTGTGAATGATCTTCACGCCTACCACGCCTGGAAGCGGGGAATGGAATTTAACAGTAAGGAGCGTGGAGTTCAGTGTTGCTGCACGTCCTGTGATTGGAGTTGTTTGTGTAATTGCAGTCAGACCCTCAGCAGTCTTTTCCACTACATAGTTCTGTACTGCGCCGTTGATATTGATTCCTTCGCGAACCAGCCAAAGGCCGTCTGTAAATTTCATGTGTGTGCTTGCCACCCTTCAATTTGGTGTTTATAGTTGCATTATAACGATAACAAAACAACAAAACTACTATAATATAGCTTATTTATAACACTATTTTGATGTTTACCTGCCAAGGAGGCATAATAATGGACCGCACATCAGAGCGATTGCTAAAAGAAGACCGCGCACACGGCGATGTCATGTTTCCGCTGGCCGCCTACTGGATCGAGCTTCCGGCCGGAACCCACATTCTTGATACCCACTGGCATGAGGAGGCAGAGTTTTTTATGCTGCTTGAGGGGGAAATCCTGTTCCAGGTGGATACCGATTATTCCCCGCTCCGCGCGGGCGAAGCTGTGTTCATCGAGTCAGGGGATATTCATGCCGCCCATGTCCTGAAGGAAGGCCCTTGCCGCTTCTGCGCGCTGGTATTTCATCCGGATCTGCTGGCCAGTGCCCAGTACGATACGATTCAGCAGACGGTTATTCTGCCGCTTCAGGAGAAGCGCCAGAGCTTTCCCCGCCATATTACACCGGCTATCCCCTGGCAGCAGGAGCTCCTGCTGCAGCTGGAGCGGATGATGGACGCATATGCTAATAAAATGCCCGGATTTGAGGCCTTTATGAAAGGAACCCTGCTGATTATGCTGTCACAGATTGCCGCACCGGACCGTTCCGTGAACCATAGCCTGTCGCCGGGTGCGGATAACGCCAAGGTTAACCGGCTTAAAAAGGTTATCCTGTATATTCAGGAGAACTATAAGGAGCCCATCCGCACCAGTGACCTGTCGGGGCTGATTCCGATGAGCGAAGGCCAGTTCTGCCGTTTCTTCAAGGCCATGACCCGTAAAACGCCGGTGGATTATATTAACTCCTACCGCATCCGCCAGGCGGCTTCCCTGCTGCAGCAGACTGAACGTAAAATCTCCGACATCGCACTGGAGGTCGGCTTTGATAACGTAAGCTATTTCATTAAAGTGTTCCGCAAAGCAATGAACTGCTCGCCTTCGGAGTTCCGTAAAGAGGCGGTGCAGATCGCGGGTGTGGGACAGCTGCATCCGTAAGAAAGCTGCTTACCGCTTCCCCGATACGGTTAAGTACCTGTAAGGACGGGTCCGCCCGTCCGGTAAATTTACTTACAGGAGGCAGATCCCATGAACCAGCATGTCACTATGCCGAGTGAAGTACAGGAATATTACAATACGATCAACCAATATCAGCCGGAGGCTTTTATCGATTTGTTCGCTGAAGAAGCCGTAGTCAGGGATAACGGAAAGCAGATTCAGGGCAAAGAGGCCATCCAGGCCTGGGGCGAAGCAGAGCTGTTCTCCGCCAAGGTCCGCTTCACCATTAATGAAATCGAGGAGTCCGGAGACAGGATCGCTGTAACTGCAGAGATGGAGGGCGAATTTAACCGGAACCGGGTGCCCGCCCCGCAGCTGTTCAGACATGACTTCAGGATTCGTAAGGGTAAAATCAGTTCGCTGGATGTTACGCTAAAATAAACACTGGTCCTGCATCTGAGGACAGTAAAGGGAGCCGCAGCTGCGGCTCCCTTCTATTATTCCCCAAATGTAAGAATCAGCTGAAACTCTCCATGGTTAAGTTCGGCCTCAAGGCTGCCTCCCTGCTTCTCCACCAGCTGCTTCACAATCGCAAGGCCCAGTCCGAGCTGGCCGCTTGAGCGTGAAGGATCAGTGGTGTAGGTCCGTTCGAACAGCCGGGGCAGATCCTGCCTGCGGATATGCTCCGTATCGTTCGCGAACACCATTTTCACCTTATCTGCTTCTGTAAACAGAGAGATTGCGAGCCGGCTTTTACCGTAGCGCAGCACGTTCTGCAGCACATTGGAAAAGATGCGGATCATTGCTTTTTCATCCAGCGGAATCATCCTCACCGACTCCTCCAGATTGAGCTGAACTTCAATGTTCTTCCGCACAAGATCTGTGTGGAACGCCAGAATCACTTCTGTGAGCAGGCTGTACAGATATTGCGGCTGCCTATCCAAAGGATAATCTCCGGAATCTATACTCGACAATTCATAGAAGGATTCCACAATATTATTCATTACGTCCAGCTTGCGCAGGATAATCGCCAGATACTCCTCCCGCTCCGCCGCCGGTACAGCAGGATCCCTCAGCAGATGGGCATAGCCCTGCAGTGAGGTTAGCGGGGTCCGTAAATCATGTGAAAGGTTTGCAATCTCCTCCTTAACAGCGCGCTCCCTTGAGCGATGAAGGACCTGCTCCTTCCTGCGCTGCTCCAGCTGCCCGTTGACAGCTGCCACCAGCTGCTCCATTTCACGGCCGGGCAGCGGCAGCTTTAGATGAAGGTGGTGTACAGAAGGAGAGTCTGCATCTGCAAGCTGCCGTCTAACCTGAATGATGCTGTGCCGCTGCAGCAGATACGCTATCAGCAGGAAGACAGCAGCCAGCGCTAACAGAATGGCAATAGCCGGGTGCATGCCTCCTCCTCCCTCCTTAGACCAGCGTGCAGATGACTGCTATGGTCAGAATTCTTCTTTATTAAATAGATACAGGCCCAGCGCGCAAAAAATCAGTGTATAAGCTGCTCCTGACACCCAGGGCTCCCAGGCGGGATAAGTCATTTCTTTATAAAGGTTGAATAAATAGTAGACAGGGTTATGGCTGTAAAGCCATGCTGCCCAGGCAAATTTGCCTTTAAGGGCACCCAGAATATAATGGGGCAGGAAATAGATCAGCAAATAAGCGATCATAATCTGCGTATTCTTCTTCATCACCGCTGCCAGACAATAGTAGGTAGTGATACCGGCGATCATTACGGGCAGCACGCTGAGCAGGCTTTTGCTGTACTCCGCCAGTGCATGCTCATGGCTGCGGTTCAGCAGAGCCGCTCCAAACAAAACCGACACCCCCGTCAGGGCAAGTGCGAACAACAGAAATCCGGCCATTGTAACCATGAGCTTAGCGGCATAAATCTGATGTCTGCTGTAGCCGTACGCTGCTGTATTCTTAAGCACCTGCTTATGTTCGCCCATCAGAATCAGCGGGAAGGTAAAGAGCAGCAGAAATATTAGCGGCATCATAGCTTGAATATTACGGTAGAAGAAACGCTCATTACCGTATTGAAATCCGGGATCGAACTGCTGGAAGCCATACAGGGTTATTGCTGCTGCAGCCATCAGCAGAATATAGAGCAAGCCTGTGTAATAATAATTCCATGTCCGTACAAAGCGGTACTGCTCGCTTTTCATCAAATTAAGCATGCTTCTCGCCTCCCAGCAGACCCAGATAATAGGCTTCCAGATCTTCTCCTGTGGCAGCAATCGAACGCACGCCGACCCCGTGGCTATACAGCGCCCGGTTCAACTGTTCTGTCTTGTCTGTACCGCCGGACAGCCGGATCCGGTTGTCAGGCAGAATCCGGTACGGGATGTCCGGAAAATGCTGCTCAAGTACTGTAGCTGCTTTGCCGCTGTTATCTACAACCAGCTCGACAGCTCTCTGTGTCTTGTGCAAGAGCTCCTCAGCCGTCAGCTGCTCCACGATCCGCCCCCGGTCCATAAAAATATAACGTGTAGCCACGCTTTGCAGCTCAGACAGCACATGACTTGAGATCAGGATCGTTACCTTCTTCTCTTCATTTAAAGTCCGCAGCAGCTCCCTGATTTCAGCCTTCCCCTCAGGGTCAAGCCCGTTGGTCGGCTCATCCAGAATCAGCAGGTTCGGATGCGACATCAGGGCCAGCGCCAATCCCAGACGCTGCTTCATCCCGAGAGAGAACGCTTTGAATTTCTTCTTACCCGTATCCAGCAGGTTTACGTCCCTAAGGGCCTGCACGATAGCTTCTTTACCTGCAATACCCCGCTGCTGGCGGAAATACTCCAGGTTCTGCCTGGCTGTAAAATCCGGAAAAAAAGCCGGTTCTTCAATCATCGCCCCGATTCTACGGCGCTGCTGCCTTACTCCGGCGGGATCCTTTTTTCCATAAAGGGTAATTGTGCCTGAGGTCGGAAACACCTGCCCGGTTACACATTTGAACAGGGTGGTTTTACCTGCGCCGTTCTTGCCGATGACTGCAGCAATATCGCCTGCCGCAATACTTAATTGAATATCCTGAAGCGCGGGTACATCCTTATACGTTTTGCCGAGTGACTCTATCTCCAGTATACAATGCATCATCACTAAGACTCCCTTGCACTTTGATAATTTCATTGTATCCAGTCCACTTTTAATAAGCTTTAAGTGAAATCTTAAGAAAGGATAAAGAAGCTCCTCTACACAAGCTTGAACCCGATTCCCCAGACGGTGCGGATATACTCCTCTTCCGTTACCGCGGCGAATTTGGCCCGCAGATTGCTGATATGTACGTTAATCGTGTTGTCATCTCCGAGATAGGTGCCTTGCCAGATATTCCGGTACAGCTCGCTTTTGGAAAAGATATGGTCAGGCCTTGACAGGAGCAGCGCCAGAATCTCAAATTCATATTTTGTCAAAGCAAGCGGCTCATTGTTCAGCACAACCTCATGCCGGCCCTTGTCCATAAACAGACCGCGCAGCTGTGCTGTCTCCCCGCCCCGCTCCTGTACGGGTGCATATTGCAGACGGCGGAGCTGTGCGTGCACTCTGGCCATGACCTCTTCCTGGTCAAAAGGTTTGGTAATATAGTCATCTGCCCCATGGCGCAGCAGGCTTACTTTATCCTCAAGCGTGCTTTTTGCAGAAATGACGATGATTGGAACAGTGGACTGCCCGCGGATACGTCCAATCAGCGCCTCTCCTGCCATACCGGGCAGCATCAGATCCATCAGCACCAGCTGATAGGCTTCAAGTGACAGCCTGAGCTCCGCCTCACTGCCCGAAAATGCCGGAATTGCGGTTAATCCTTCAGCAGCAAGGATATGACACAGCAGCCGGTTAATATCGGCATCGTCTTCTACGACAAGCACTTTTATATTACTAGGGTTCATGTCTGTTTCCTCCAGCCTGATTATTGCTCTTACCATTACTTCAAGTTCGATTACAGCGGGTGCTATTTGCATTTGAACGCTCTGCTCTATTAATCTTAACGTATTATCCATTTAACTGGTAGACCGGACAATCAACAGGCCTGAAACTGCACCGGCATTATGCCAATACAGTCTCAGGCCTGATTGTTGCTCTAAACTACCGGTTTCAGTCTGCCGCCTGCCCCTTGCGGATCACAATAAAGCAGGTGCTGTCCGGCAGCGGCACCCCGTTTCCGTCTTCATCCATCACATTAACCCGGCCGCGCAGCGCCTCGGTGTAGCCCTCCTGCAAATAGTGGCGGAACACCTCAAGCTGCGCCCGGCCGCTTAAATGCTCGCGGATAAAAGCCTCATACTGCGACGGAGTGAAGTAACCGAACTGCTCCTGAACCTCATGCACGTAAGCCTCGGCTCCCCAGGTGTACGTGTATAAGAATTCCATCGCATCGTTCACCGGCATCTGTACTTCCTGCTCTGAAAGTACCTGGTACTGAATCTCCCGTCCGGCAAAATCCTCCGCATAACGCTTCAGCCACTCCAGCCCGTTCTCCTCCAGGAAGCGGATTCTCCGCTGCTGCGTTTCCGGCTCGGTCATAATCCCGTCACGGATAATGATTACTCCGCCTTCAGCCAGCACCTCAAAAGCACTCGTTAACGCTGCAGCAACGGTCCGGTGGTTAAACTTCCGGCCATCCATCGGCACATAGGAGTATAGCTCATGCAGAATTGACGAGAAAATAACCGTGTCCACCCTGCCCGCATCCACGTACTCCTTCAGATTCAGCGCATCTCCCTGCAGCACCTCCCAGTGCCGTCCTTCCCGGGCCTTCCGCTGCTGCAAGGCTTCAATTACATTGCTCGAGATATCAATGCCGACCGGTGTAACCCCGGGCATCCGCTCTTCGATCAGATCAAGCAGCACACCGCCGCCCGGTCCGATGTCCAGCACGGTGCTGCCGGTAATATAATCAAGAATGACGGATTTATAATCTGCAGTATCATTCATCTGGCTCAGATAGCTGTCCTCATTATGGAACCGGTCGAAGGCGTCGCGCCGCAGCTCAAACAGGTCGAACAGCATCAGCACCGCCCGCTCATACAGAACCGACTTCTCAGCTTCCATACAGAATTCGATCAGCTTTTCTGCGGCAGGCGAGAACTCGAAGTCGAAAAATACCGTATCCGGCAGATGCCCCTGCCGCCGAAGCTTATGCACCAGATGCGGATTGCCCGGGGCAAGCTTGCCCTCCGCAATATCCCTCCAGCTCAGGCCGGACAGATATTTTTCAATAATCCGCTTCTTATATACATTAATTTTCTTGGTTCCCTTGTAATCGTAATAGATGCTGTTCATCACGGCTTCAAAGCTGAGATGACCTAGGCCATTGCCGTTGCCATTGCTGCTGTTGCCGCCGCTGCTGCTGCGGGCAGCCAGCGCCAGCACCTTAAGGAACTGCTCCAATGAGAAGGTCTGCAGTGCGGATTCCGCATACCAGAAGGTAGCCGGCTGCAGCTCTTCAAGCCTTTCTGCGGGCAGCCCTTCCTGCTCCAGACGGCTCCATTCCGCTGCAAAATCCTCCCCGCGGAGAATCGGGCCGGACCGCATGCGCCGCAGCCGCTCCTTCATCGGCAGCGGCTCAGCCGGCTCGCCGGATGTGACGGCAGCGATCAGCTCCATGATCTCGCTGCGCACGTCCTGCCACAGCACCGGCGAAACGGCGCCGATAATGCAGTGGTTCAGCGCAAACAGCAGCCGTTCCAGCTCATCTGCGGTCAGCAGCCCCTCCTCCATAATTACCGCCAGAGGGCGGTTGACCTCCGGCGGTACCTCGCCGCGGATCTGCTGGCCGAGCAGGCCGTGCGTCTCGATCAGGCGGTGCACAATGACCAGCGTTTCCGCGTCCGGCACACCAGCCGCTCTGAGAGCAGAGGCCTGCGGCCTTCCGGCGACCTCAAACGTCTCCTCTGCAGTATGCTGCCAGTACAGCTGGGCAGAGCCTATATTATGGGCAAAGCAGTTGAGGCCCTCCTCCTGCCACCTCCGGCGCTGGCGCGGGGTCCCGCCTTTGGCTGTCTCTGACCAGATCAGTGTCTCCTCGGCCAGCTCCTTAATCCAGTAAGACAGCTGCAGGCTGTCAAGCAGCCTGAGGCTCCGTTCCACATAGTCCAGCACGGGATTGCGCTGATCCAGCTCCTGCAGCGATTCCACCCGCTCCAGGTTAACGATCGGCATCTCGGCAGACACAATAAGATTAAGCCATGCCGGACCGGCCGAAGGCTGCAGCCGGCCTTCGCGGTAAGCTTCAATGGCTTGCAATGATTTCAGCATGGGAGGCCTCCTATGTAATATAAGTTAGTACTTACTATACCATAGCCCCGCTTCACACCGTTTGAATCAGGCGCAGCCAAAAGGTCTTACTCCGTCCCCGTAACAGAACCCCTGCCGTATCATCTGCCGCGCTTCCGTTTTCCTCTTCTGCCCCAATAGATTCCGGCCGCTGCCAGGACAGTCAATCCTGTTATGAGCACTATGATTACCGTCAGTCTGCTGCCGCTTCCCGGCACAGCTTCGGCCTCCTCTGCGGCAGGTGACAGTACGGGAACGGCTGACGCCTCCGGTTCAGCAGAAAGCTGCGGAGCCGGAGACGGCTGTATTGCCTCCTCTGCCAATGCATCCCCGGCAGATACCCCAACAATCGAGAAGCCCTCCTTGGTTATCGTATAAGGAACGGTTTCGCCGCTGCGGAAATGCATCCGCAGCTGCAGCTCCCCGTCCTTCACCCCGCTCCAGAAGTCATCCGTGAACTTGATTTCACCGGTCTTGTAATCCGGGAAGAAATGGCGGATATATTCCTTGAACGGTGTCCACTCATCCGGACCGGCATTGCCGCCGCCGGTATAGACTGCTTCCAGGGTAGCCAGACTGTCCCCGTTGAACAGGACCGGCAGGGAATAGATTCCTTGCGGCCCCTGCGAACTTCGCAGAACAGGAGTATCGTAATGGATCAGCTTGATGGGCCAGTCAGCTCCGGCACTAAATTTCGCGGTCAATACCGCATTCACCCCGTACTCCTCCGTGAGCAGGCTCTCAAGCAGCGCGGGGGTGAGAATCAGCTTTTCTCCCTCAAGCCTGTAGTCCGTGCCCTCTGTAAGCACCTTGTCACCGGCCAGCAGCTCCCTGAAGGTGTTGCCGTTCATGTTCAATTCCAGCGCGGTATCCTGCAGCGGCGAGCCTTTTCTAATGTAAAGCGAATCACTTTGCGCATTGGAGGAACGCCCCTTCCAGCCCTGCACCATCACCTGATGCAGCTCCTCATCCACCCATTTGAAGGTGCGCCTGTCGAAGTGCTGCCCGTTGTCCCAGAGCAGCAGCGGCATTTTTTTCTCCCGGGCATAGTAGCCGATATATTCAAAAAACTTCAGAATCTCGCCATGCTGCACCGTCTCCAGTGATTTATCGAACCCCAGCAGGCCGTATTCGCCGACGATGACCGGAATGCCCTTCGAGGTAAAGATGTCGTATGCCCGGTCGAAGGCCTGAATCAAATCCTGCCTGGCGGTATCATCAAAGGTTATCGCGCCGGCTGTGTTCACACTGAACGCATAATATCCGTAGTAATGGAATGTTGCAATCAGCCGCTTGTCCTTGAGCTTACTTATGGTCTTGGACAGCTCCTGCAGCCTGGCCTCGGTCGGGGCGGCTGTCAGGGTAGAGAGTACCAGCGGACGCTTGCCGTTGTTGCCGCCGGAGCTGCGGACGATGCTGTGGAAGGAGACGTTCAGCTCATCCAGCATCGTGAAATATTCAGGCTCATCCTTACTCCAGTCGTCGGAATAGCGCGGCTCATTGACGCTCTCGAACATCAGGGTATCCGGATACGCCTTGAAATGGCCGGCAATCTGCTTCCAGGCGGCGTTGAATCTGGCCATCACCTCATCATGCTCCGCCGCCATGTCCATAATCCAGTTGGAATCGTGGTGGAGGTTGATCATCACATGCATTTTCGCCTCCAGCGACCAGTCAACTACCTCCTGAATGCGCGCCATGAAGGCCGGATCGATGGCATAGTCCGGGGCATCCCCCATCCGGTGCCTCCAGGTAATGGGAAGCCGGATTGTTTTGTAGCCCTCGGCGGCAAGCTGGTCAATAAAGGCCTTGGTCACCGGCGGGTTGCCCCAGGAGGTCTCCTCACCGCTGGCCTCAAAGGTATTGCCCAGATTCCAGCCGGGACCCAGTGCTTCCACATAAGCCTGCAGCGGTGTCCCGGCTTCCTTGGCCTGAGCAGGCAGAGCCGGCCAGGCCAGGGCAGCCGCCAGCAGCAGGATAATCAGGCTGAACGGATGTTTTCTTTTCATTGTAAGCACCCTTTCCTAGGCAGCGAAGCAGCACTATCCGATAATGCCGCTCCGCTCCACACTCTCCACAAAATACCGCTGCACAACCATATACAGCAGAATCAGCGGAATAATAGCCAGCAGAATGCCGGTATCAATAATCATGGCTACGTGGTTTGGATCAGCCTTAACCGCAGACCCGCCCCCGCCTGCCCCCAGCATACCCGGAATTAGGGCATTAGCCTGAGCCGCCAGCGAGCTGACCTTGGTAGGCATCAGCGCCAGCTCACTCATAAAGAGCGAAGTGAAAAAGGTATCATTATACTGCCACACGAAGCAGAACAGGATGACGGTAATCATCGGCGAGACCGCATTGGGCAGCATGATCTGCAGGAACGTTTTTACTCCGCCCGCGCCGTCGATCAGGGCTGCTTCTTCAATCTCCTTCGGCATCCCCTTGAAAAACTGGCGGAAGATATAAATGAAGAGGCCGGCCTTCAGCCCGATCGCGGTTGCCGAGGTAATGATGGAAGGCCAGTACGTATTAAGCAGGTTAAGCCCGGACTTGCCGGTAATCAGATGAATGATTCCCAGAATGTCGAAGCTTCTGAAATGCAGGTACATCGGCACCATCAGCGTACTGGTCGGCACGAGCAGTGTCAGAATGACCAGTGCGAACAGAAGGTTGCTTCCCGGGAAGTTAAATCTGGCAAAACCGTACCCCGCCAGGGCGCAGGAGGCCGTGGTCAGCAGGGTCGTCACGACAACGAACAGCAGCGTATTGCCGAGCAGCGGGAAGTAATCCAGGATCTGCATTGCCATTCGGATATTATCCATCGTGAAATGAACCGGAATCATATAAATCGTCGGGTTGTAAATATCCGTCTTATCCTTGAAGGCAATGGAGAATTTCATCAGCAGCGGATAAATAATGATGAAGGATATACCTGTTACAAGCGCATAACGGAACAATGCGTACAGGATATCGACTGCCCTGCCTCTTACCTTCTGGATTCTGTAATGCTGGGCTTCTTTACGGACAGCTTGCGGGGACTGCATGCCGTATCCTCCTTTGCATAAATCAGTTGTAATGCACCCGTTTGGACAGCACGTAGCCCACTATGACCAGGATGATGCTGATAATCAGCGTATAGATCCAGGACATCGCCGCACTCAGCCCGAAGTTCTGGGTGGTGAACGCCGTGGTGAAGATCATTTTTGTTACTGCACTGCCTGAAAAAGAGTCGATGATCGTATAGATCACATTGGTCAGGATCAGCGGGCTCACGAGCGGGAAGGTGATTTTCCAGAAGGATTCATAGGCAGTCGCCCCTTCAATCTTCGCCACCTCATACATCGCTCCGGGCACGGACTGCAGCGCGGCAAGGAAAATCAGAATCTGCACGCCGGAGCTCGTTATAATCTCATAGATCCGCAGAATCGCATCGACAATGTAGTCCACGAACGACAGCGGCAAACCGATATCACTCAGAATCATCACCATGGACATAACGTTGTACTGGGAGCCCGATTGCCCCAATTCATTCACGGCGGTCGCATCGCCAACCAGATTGATCAGCCCCGAGGCTTCTGCTGCCGATATCGCATTGGAGGCCAGGATAACCGGCAGGAAAAAGATGGCCCGGGCGACGATTCTCCCTCTGAACTTCTGGTTCAGCAGCGTTGCCGAGAACAGGCTGAAGAACAGGATCATCGGCACATTCAGCACCATATCCCAGACCGATTCGGTCAGGACGCGGTTGAAGGTTGCATCGACAAACAAAGCATTGTTGAAATTGGCCCAGCCCACGCCTTCCAGCGTAAAGCCCGAAGGATCAACGGTTAATTTACTGAAGCTGAATTGGATGGACCGGAGCAGCGGGGCTGCGAACAGGAATATAAATCCGAGCAGCCACGGCGCTATAAAAGCAATTCCCAGCAAAGAGCGCTTATGCTGCAGGCTCAGCTTGTTTCCGTTCATGACGGTTCACCTTCAATCACATATTGTCCTGCACCGACAGCGGTTCCCCGCACGGAGACATCCTGCCCGGTGTAGTTGACATAGATAGATATGCCGTTGCTGTACTGCACCTCTACAACACCCTCCTGATGGCGTGTATGGTTTACAATCTGCGCATGCTGTACCGGGGAAAGCACCTCATTCACTTCCTTGTACATGGAAACCGCCTGATCATACCAGTCCTGATAGGAGGTCGCATACATGCTGTCAAAATGCGTGAATTTCAGCTTCGAGGACGGCTCATAGGACCACGAAAAGTAGGGTGCTGACCCCAGCTCAATGGAGCGGAGCAGCTGCGTGTGCATATCCTGCTCGTCACTCAGATTAACCGGTGCGCCGGTATAGCTGATGAAGCCATGGACCACCATCTGATAAAAGGGCACGTCTTCATCCGTAAGCGCAAAGCCGCTTGAGGATACTGGAACATTAATCAGATGATCGGCATAAGGCCAGGCATAGGCGTTGCCGCCTGAAACCATGGTCTGCCCGACATCCTGGCTGATTCTGTCCAGCTGCTCCTTCACGATGGCCTTGGCCGTTTCCCGCTGGATTACCCGGCTGGCCCGGAAATCAGAGCTCAGCACATTGCCGAGATCCCGCAGAGACACGCCTTCCATTTCAAAGCCGGCATACTTATCCATAAAAGCGTCCACATAATAGGGCAGCTTGGCTGGTGATAACAAATAGTAGCTGCCAAGTGTCATATCCATCCGGTTCAGCGCCCGGTTGTAAGGATACAGCTCCGCTTCCTCCCGTGTGACAAACCTTGCAGCGTCAGAGGAAGGTGTAAAGCCGCTGTCATTGTGATAGATCTGCTGAAAAGCCACATCCGGGAACAGTGTCCCGCCTGCCTGTGCCAGCTGATCCCGCAGCGCGGTCAGCTCCGGCTTGCTGCCAAGCACGCTTTCGGTCTTCAGCTTATCCGGCGTGGAGTGATTCACGCCTTTGCCGGACCAGCCGGTGTACCGCATCAGCAGCCGTCCGATGCCGTCCTGCTTCAATTCCCCGGCAATCAGTGCTGCCTGCCGGAAGGAGGTCATGGAAATCTCTGAGCGGTAAGGCACGCCGAGCAGTGACTTCTGCTTGTCGACAGCACCCAGCATATCTAGGTAGAACGGAATGCTCTGCTCCTCCGCCAGAGGCGTGAGCGCCTTCTCCGCAACCAGCTTATCCCGGTACAGCTCAGCCATCCCGGAATAGCCGGCTTTATCCTGGTTCAGGAAGCTGTAGCGGACCTGGATATCGCCCTTGTAGATTTCTTCGCTAAGCAGCTGTATTTCCTGGATGGTTGAACCCGTATACAGCTCAAGCTCATCCTCGCCCCGCAGGGAATAGCTGCTGTGAATGAAATTGTAGGAATTCTTTTTGCCGCTGATGTCAGCGGCGATACTCGCGATGGCATCGCCCTTCTCAATGACAGCGAACCACGCGCCATCCCCCGCCTTCATGCCGAAGACCGGCATCCGGGCATTCTGGCTGACCTGCCCGCGCCGGTAGCTGTTGTCATTGGGGTCCGGCCCGTACACGCGCTGCACATACTGCTCTTCCTTCACTTTGCCGTTGTTCAGACGGATCAGGCTGCCTGAGCCGTCAGGAACCAGCATATAGCCGTCTGTCAGCTGGTCAGCAGCGCCGAACATATTAAGCAGCTCCAGACTGCGGATCTGATATTGCCCGCTCTCCTTGACCTGGCCCACAGGTACCTTTACAACCAGCGAGCCTTCCTCAAGCCTGTATTCCAGCGGAATAACGAAATTGGGCTTGGAGGTTCCCGATCCCCCGCCGATTCCGTTCTCCGCATTGTCCTGCGCCAGATCCTCAGCAGAATAGCCCGCCAGCGCAAAGGCAGCGGTCATTTTCTTGAGCACCAGCGGCTTGGAAACCTGAGCATCGATCCGCTCCATGATCTCGGGGCTGCCGTCCTTCGGATAGTAGCGGGTTGCAACATACTTGGCGGTCGCTGCATCCAGCTTGGAGAGCACCGCCTCCTCCAGCCGGGCCTGACTGATATATTGGGGCAGCGCATCAATGCCTGCGGACGTATCCCCGATGGTATACGTAATCCGCAGCCCGTTCTTCAGGCTCTCGGCCGTGAACTGCTTGCTGCTGATGCTCTGGGCAAAGTTGGTGTAGGATTCAAGTGTCCCTACAGCGTCACGGAACAGCACGGTCAGCTGCGAGGACAGCAGCTCCTTCTCAAAACCCGAGGCCAGTGCATCCTCATTGCGGGCAACAGGATTGCTGTACCAGATCTGCCCCGCCCGTTTATCCTTCACCGCTATTTCAGTCGTCTCAGCATTATAGTATAAGGACAGCTCCGCATCCTCCGCTGCCAGCAGCATGCCTGGCACACCGCCGGAGGAATCGGGCAGCGCGGCCAGCTCGCTTCCGGCCTCAAGCTCAGCCGTCACCTCCATATAGGCGGAGGCTTCAACCGCTTCCGCTCCGCGGGAGCCGGAGTATAATACAGCCGCGGCAATGATACAGAGAACTGCGGCACAGGCGAGCACCGCAGCCTTTAATTTACGTTTTTTCACAGATGCGGCCTCCTTCATGTACGGAAAATCAATTCACGGTAAATATTGATAAAGAATTCGGTAATCTGCTGAATCATGCTCAGGACAAGGGTTCCGAGGAATACAACAATGCCCATAACCACTATCGTCAGCAGCATCGTTACAACCGTTTTGAGCACAGTGTACTGATGAACGGTCATAATGCCGACGAACAGCAGCGCTATGAACCAGATGGATGCCACCGACATCATCAAATAGTAGAAGGCCGTTTCTTCCTCTGCCATAAACCGGCTGGCCACGACCATCGGGGTGTAAATAATGACAATGGGAACAAGCGCATAGCCCGTAGCCATCATGATCTCTTTGAATTTCCCCTCGCCGTCCATCAGCGTTGTTATGGCCCAGTTGGACAGGCACCACAGGAAAAACGGAAAAATAACGGTGATCAGCTGTGTAATACTGTTTAGATGGCGCGGGTCATTATAGTTGACCAGAAAACCTGCGAACTGATTCTTCAGGATCATGGAGATCACGACAAGCAGCAGAATGGTCAGTGTTACCCGCAGCTTTCCTTTGCCCTCATATTTCATATCCCAAAAGCTGTCAAACGGATGCACAATGAGGTGCAGCGGGAATTTAATGAAATCCTGCCTCATGGGCGTTCCCCTCCTTAAGGTTATGCGGAGCCTGGCTGGAAGCCCGGGATTGCCGTTTTCTTCTCCAGAAGCCGAAGATCCGGTAGGCAACCCATACGGCCACCAGCAGCATTACCGATGTCAGGAAGGTTCCGAAGTGCTCCTGCATCACTTCTCTGCGATACCGTTTGAAGGCTACGGAATAACCGTCCCGGTCCATCCCGAGCTTAAAATACTTCATCGCTTCCTTGTTGTTTTTCTCCATAAGCAGCGACTTGCCTATGCCAATATAGGCGATATCATAGTTGGCATTCAGCTTCAGGACCTCCCTCCATACGGGAACCGCCTGTACATCCTCACCGTTGTAATGATAGCCGACCGCTTCATTTACAATGCTGCCGAACCGGGTCGGCTTGAAGACCACGATATTGCCCTTCCCCCGGTCCAGCACCAGCTGGTTACCGCTGGCGTACTCAATGGCTGCCGGTGTTTTGAACGTCCCGGTCTGGTTGCCCTTGCCGCCATACACATAGAGAAGGTCGCCTTCATCGTTATAGGTGAACACCTTCCCCTGATTGGCGTCCAGCGCGCTGTACATTCCGTCAGGAAGCACCTTGATATCCGTGAACTTGGAAGGTCCCACCGATATCCGGTAACGGATATCCCCCAGAACATCGAAGTACCCGAACCGCTTCAGCACATCCTCACCGGAGGGATTAAGCCGTTTAACCGGCTCCTTCGAGCCCGGATCAATATTCGTCGCATACAGGAAGCCTTTTTCATCCACATCAATATTGGAGAACTCCGTGGGGACGAACAACGCCATCTGCGCCTTCTGCGCTTTGGTCGAGAACATCCGCCAGATATATTCGGTGTAGTCGCGCTTGACCTTGTTCGTGCCGACGTAGCCGATGAACACGCCGTTCTCATCGAACTGCATAATTCCCTCGAAAATACCCTTGGCAATAACATAGACCCGTTCCGCCTGGTCCACCGTCACCTTGACCGGGATAAACTTGAAGTCAGCCGGCAGGATATCCGACTCCGGCTGCTCAATCAAACGCAGCAGCTCCCCGTCCGGGGACAGCACGACGATACGCCCGTTGTCCGTGTCGGCCACGAACAGATTGCCTTCGTCATTAACATACAGCCCCGACGGATTCTTGAAGGTTTCTGCCTTCCCGCCGTTGTCAAAGCCGGTGATGACCTTATCTACCTTCCAGCCGCTGTCCAGGCAGATAATCCGGGCATTCCCGCTGTCTACGATATAGATTAGCCCGCTGTCCGCAACAACCATGTCGGCGGGGTCCAGAAAGTCACCCACCCCGAGATCCTTGCCTGTAAGCGTACGGTCAGGGATGTATGCTGCCGGAGCAGGCACGGCTTCCTCCCAGTAATTATAGTTATAGCTCTCATATGGCACGGCCTCGGCATTCACCGGCGCGGGAGCCGCACAACTCAGCAGCAGGGATGCCATTGTCCCCGCAAGCAGCCACTTTTTTGCAATCAACTGCCTTCCCCCCTAGTCCTTCATTCCTGAAGTAGCCATCGTCTCAATAATCCGGCTCTGTGAAAAAACAAACAGCGTAATCGGCACACTCATCAGGATAAGCGCCACTGCCGCCGCTGCACCGGAACGGGCAATGCCTCCGGCTACTACCTGGCCAGCCGCGAAATGAAGCGATTTCAGCTGTTCGCTGTAGATGAAGCCGTTGCCGTCGCTGCCCCACAGGATCTGAAACAGCAGAATAATCAGGGTCAGCCAGGCCGGCTTGACGTTAGGCATAACGATCGTCCAGAAAATGCGGTATTCGCTGGCACCGTCGATTTTGGCGGCCTCCAGCAGCACATCCGGAATCTGCTCCATGAACTGCTTCATCAGATACAGGCCCAGAGAATAGGCGAATGCCGGAATAATGACGGCCCAGTACGTGTCGATCAGCCCCAGCCAGGACATGATCATATAGTTGGGCATAGCCGTTACGGCCGGCGTGAACATCAGCGATAGAACGACGATGGTGAACAGCACTTTTTTGCCGGGAAAATGATGCTTGGCCAGCGGATATGCCGCTGCCGAGGCAAAGATGACGTGTCCGATAATACCTGCGCCTGTAATGAACACCGTGTTGAAAATATACCGGGAGAACGGTACCCACGAATTGCCGAGCAGGTTAAACAGATCCACAAAGTTATTCAGCGTCGGATTACGCACAAACAGCGTCGGCGGGAAAATAAAAATCTCATCCAGCGGCTTAAACGCATTGTTAATGGCATAAACCAGCGGCAGAATCATAAAGGCCCCGAAGAGTGTAAGCAGGGCGAATAAGGAAAATGTGCCCCAGGCTGAACGGTTCACCCGTTTTTTGGGCATCCGGACTGCGCGTCCGAGCCGCCTTCTGGTATTGGCCTGAAAGGGGATATTCAAGATTATTCGCCCACCTTTCTAAGGAGCTTTTGTACGATAAGGTTCGAGGCGACCATGATCAGGAACAGCACCGTAGCAATCGCTGACGCATATCCCATTTCAAACCGGGTGGTGCCAAAATCAATCAGATGCGTGACGATCGTCTCCGCCGCATAGTTCACACTCGGGAACCCGGCCAGGGCAATGGAGACATCGGCTACGGCAAAAGCGGTCGTAATCTGGATTACGGCGCCGAACATTAATTGCGGCCGCATCGACGGAAGCGTGATGTACCACAGCTCCTGCCAGCGGTTTTTGATTCCGTCGACCGCTCCGGCTTCATATAAAGTGCCGTCTACCGTCTGCAGGCCGGCGATGAATGCCAGGAAGCCGGTTCCCAGACTGAGCCACAGCTGCACCAGGATGATAATCGGCATAATATAGCCTTCCGTCTTCAGCCACAGGATCGGCTCCAGAATGAAGCCGAAGCGCAGCAGCAGGCCGTTCATAATTCCGTACCGGTCACCGGAGAAAATCATCAGCCAGATGAAGTATACGTTCCCCGAAATGGAGGGCGCATAGAAGACAAGCGTCATTACAGCTCTAAGCTTGGGTGACAGCTCGTTGATGATCCAGGCGAACACAAAACAGGCAATGTAGCTGATAGGCCCTGTAATCACTGCAAACAGCAGCGTATTTTTGAGGGCGATCAGAAAGACATCATCCTCCAGGAACAGGCGGGTATAGTTCTGCCAGCCGATAAACTTCGGAAATTCTAACATGTTGAAATATGTGAAGCTGAGCACAATCGACACCAGGACAGGCAACACCGTAAATACGGCGAACAGGATCATGTACGGTGCCATTAAAATATAGGAATGCTTATTGGCTCTTATCTCATGCCATTTCAGGCTCCACCAATTCTGCACGGCTTGCTCCTCCCCCTTGCTGCTATAGGCCAAACTCTCTGCGCTTGGTGCTGATCTCATCCTGGATATATTGAACGTAGTCCATGATGGATTCCCGGGCCTCCACATTGCCGACCACCGTCTTGTAGAAGGCATTGAATAAATGCCGTCCTGTGAAATATCCGCCCGGCACCTCAGGCACACCCTCGGCCCATTCGAACTGGGCTTTCAGATTATCGTAATCGGCAACCGGCCAGGGCAGACTGTCCAGCGCCTTGATGTTGGCGGTCGGATAACGTGCGGCGGCTCCCATCAGGCCTTCCATTTCGCGTCCAAACACGGTCTGCGTCTCCTCACTCGTCCACCATTTCATGAACGCCCAGGCCGAGTCCTTGTCTTCCGCCTTCTCCATCATAATGACGCCGCTCCCGCCGCTGGAGACCGTGCGGTCAATCGTACCATCCGGCTTCACGGTTCCCGGTATCGGTACGAAGCCCCACATCCCCCGGATTTCCGGAGCGAACACAGACAGCTGGTTGTAGACGGTATAATCCGCTATGCCGAAGGGCATTTCACCGGTACGGAACCGGTTCGCGAAGTCATATTCCTTTTCAAGCTTGTAATCGGTATAGAATTCCGTCCACTGCTTGAATGTTTCAATGCCGGTCCGGGAATCCAGATCCGATTCTTCCCCGCCGTTACGGTAGAACTGTCCGCCGTTCTGAAACAGCAGCGCCGCATACATGGAGTTAGGCGGAATATTCTGTCCTTGAACGGCAGACTGAATCACAACCGGCAGACCGAACTGCATGTGGTTCTTGCTGAGCACAGCCAGCAGGGTGGATACATCCTCCCAGGTCTGGGGGACCTCAAGCTGAAGCTCCTCCAGAATGTCCTTGCGGTAGAACAGCATATTGAAGGTCTGGGTCTCAGGCAGTGCATAGGCTCCGCCGTCATAGACAAACGGCACCATCGCGCTTTCGCGGAAACGGCCCTCTACCTCCGCAAAGTCTGCAAACTGCGTCAGGTCAGCCGCGGCATTACGCATAGCAAAGTTTACAGGAAGGTCCGTTCCGATCTGCATCGCAACATCGGGACCTTGCCCGGCCAGTGTGGCCGGCAGCAGCGTGGACATGTTCACCAGCTTCAGATTTACGTTGATGCCGGTTTCTGAGGTAAAGGTCTCATCGATCATCGCCTTCATCGTATTCGCCTGATCGCGTCCGCTGCCGATCCAGACCGTAACTGATTTTTGGTCATCCTCATCGGATACATTCCCGATCTGGTTGTAATCCGTGAAGAAGGAGGCCAGGAAGGTAGCTGTCTCGTGTTTGATTTTCGAGCCAAAGCCCATTCCCTTCTTCGGAAGCTTCCTATCCGGTGAGGCCACATACAGCGCATCAATCTCCAGCGGCTGCTCTCTGGCCTGCTGAACCCAGGTGCCAAGGCCCCCGGTATTCGTCTTGTAGGCGGTAAGCCTTCTCGGGATGGTATCCGGGTCCTCGATCAGCTCGCTGAGCTGCTGCGCCATCGTCTTAAGCAGCGCTTCCTGGTCACTGGACTGTCCCGACAGCTCTACCAGCCTTTTGGCGACGCTCCTCAGCCGGTCATGCTCGGTCCCGAACACCTCCAGCATATCCGGCACCTTCTTATCCAGCTGGTAATCGCGGTATTCATCCGGCTTCGTGCCGGTAATCATCAGAATTTTGCGGTACATCGAATTAAGGTTGTACAGGCTTTCCTCTACCTCACGGATCAGCGGGGCGAACTCGCCGAGGCTGACCTCAAGCCGCACCACATGCTTTCCTTGCTCGAGATTGTACAGATAGGGTTCATCTCCGCCCATAACATCCAGCCGGTAGCCGCTTTTATAGCGGAAGGGGACCATGGCCATTTCGGCAAACGGCACCTCACCATCAATGGTCAGCCTGCGGGTAGAGTAAATCCCCCTTACAAAATTTTGCTGTGTCTTAAAGGCCAGCTTATATAGCCCGGTCTCAGGAACATCGATCTCCCATTCGATCCACTGGCCGGGTATCCGCCAGTTAAAGCCGCCAATGGTGTTGATTTTTATTTTGGAAGAGCTGTAGGGATGAACAGCGGAGCTGGAACGCTCGCTGAGCGGATACAGGGTCGGCGATGATTTTGCTGCCGCCGCCTCTCCCTCAATGACCAGCAGCTGATTATCCGCAGGCTGCGCACCGGCGGCATCCAGCTGCTTTTTCAGCTCCTCGTAGGACAGCGGCTCAGGCTGCTTGTACAGCTTCAGCTGCCTGATGATAACCGGCTCCCTGGAAGACTCCAGCGCCAGCGTATGCGTGCCTTTGGAAAAATAAAATAAAAAGGGCTCATTCTCATACCCGTCAGAATCCTGAAACGGCTTCTCGCTCCAGCGGGGCTGCTCAAGCTGTCTGGGTCTCAGGTCATTCCCCTGATTATCCGTTTCCAGCTGATCCAGCTGATTCACCCAGATGCGGTCAAACTGCAGAAAGGCAGCTTCACGAAACGGGAGCTCTCCGTCAATGTACAATGCACGCTCGATGGCCGAGCTTTTGCCTGCAACCGGATAATACAGCATGGACAGATTGTAGAGACCGGCTTCAGGAACGCTGACCGTCCATTCAACCCTGCCCGACTCACCCGTGAGCAGGGATTCTCCGGACATCCCTTCATGGTCAGACAGCCTGCTGATTCCGCTGCCCTCAGCCAGGCTGTAGTCCCCAGCCTCAATAATGATTTCCTGCTCCGGTCTGGCAGCATCCTTATGCCCGGCCAGGTAAGCTGTATACTTATCCTGGTTAAAGGCTGCTGTTCCTCCCGCAGGCGATGCATCCTCCGCAGACTGTCCGGAGGATGCTGCCGCCTGCGTATTCTTTGCTGCCGGTACGGTCTGATCACTTGCATTTGCCTGTACGTTCAAGCCTGCCGGAAGCATCAGTAACAAGGCTAAAGCGGCAAGCGTTATATTCTTGGCCAGTTGAAAACGGCTAGTTTTACCGGTCACCAGAAGTCCTCCTTACAGCAGAAGCAGCAGTTCCCTTGTTCGGGAAGGCTGTCATGCCGTGGTGAAATCTTACCTGTATGCAGCAAGGGGAGCCCGCAGGCTCCCCCGCCGCAAAAGCGGCCCGGGCCGCTTCTGTTACTTGCCCAGCTTGGCAATGGAAGCCTCCGCTTCCGGTTTATACTTCTCGGCAGTCGCGGTAACCGACTGATTATCTACGATAATATCCTTCATAAAGCCGTAGGTCGGGAAATCCGGATAAGCGGTTTCCAGCAGAATCTGGCCGGTGTTGTTGATGTGATCATGCAGCATCGCTACATCCTCTTCATGGGCATAAATGCTTTCCAGCCATTCCTGGCTCGGGAAATCACCGGTCTGGGTAATGTCATACGTTTCCTCGAACGCCTGATAAGCAGCTGCCGGATCTTTTACACCCTTAGGAATAAAGAAGGCATTCTTTCCGTTATCCGCATACGTTACTTCCGGCGATCCTGACGGGCCGTTAGGGAACGGTACGATACCGAAATCAAAGGTCAGGTCGCCCAGATTCCATACCGGAGCCGGGAACATCGCCACATCGCCGTCTTTGAAGGTGTTGAACTCGTCATAGCCGACTTTGTCAGTACCTTTAACCTTCATGACATTCTCCACATTGTAGAGCCGGTTGATGAACTCCGCCGTTTCAATGACCTTTGGATCTGTCAGGCCTTGGGTGCCTGTAGCTTCATCAACAATTTTGCCTCCGTTGGCTGCAGAGAAATTACGGAGGATGTCGATAGCCCAGCCCGAGAACCCGTACGTATCGATCTTGCCGTCATTATCGGTATCCTTGGTGGCCTGCTTGGCGATTTCAATGAATTTATCCCAGGTCCATTGTCCGCTCGCATATACCTCCTGCAGATCCGGCAGGCCCAGCTTCTTGAATAAGTCGCGGTTGTAATGCAGGCCCGCGCCGCCGGTTCCCGGCTCCGCAAAAGCGTAATATTCATTGGCGATCTGCGGGGCCTTAACCAGCAGTGTCGCTTCGTTATTAATATTGGATTCAGCCGTTGTGAATTCGCTGACCTTCATCAGCTGCCCCTTGAGAATGGCCGGCCATGCCGAGTTGTACTCCATAATTACGATGTCGGCAAAGGGCTCTCCTGTAAGCGCAGTTGCTGTGAACTTGGGCATAAACTCTTCGAACGGAACATTTACAAATTCAAATTTGCAGTTGTATTTCTCCTCCACCTCAGCAATCTTGGCGAGCCGCTCCTTCTCGGAAGCAGAATTCCCCGCCGGCTTGAGGTCCCACCAGGCAGCAACCTTAATGACACGCCCGCCCATATCCACCGGTGCCGCAGTAGGCTCTGCAGTCGCTTCTGCAACCGCCTCTGTCGCAGCCGGCTCTGCAGTCGGATTATTTTTGGGACTGTTCGCCGCATTATTCCCGCCGCTGCAGGCTGTAAGCAGAAAGACCAGGCACAGCAATAAAACGGAATACCCCTTCACTCTTTTCATTCGTATAACCTCCCATGGTTTTAAAATGAAGCGCTTACAGACATGTATAAAAAAATAACAACATTCCAGGAAACCCGTTCTTTTCGGCATACCACCTTTTCTTTTGTTATTATTTTTGTTTTTATTTTGCATAACAAATATTACCACCTGTTAGGTAAACGGTCAATCACATTTTGACGGTTTTTTGGATTTAACGCGCTTTCATTTTCAATTTTATGTATCAAGACCTAATTTAATGAATAATTTATACAGTTTTTATTATTCGACAAATAACAAAAATAACATCTAACAAAACAAATAATCTTTATTCCGTTTTCCTCAGCCTCCTTTTTAGAACCTTTCGTTTCTATTTCCTGCGCAAAAAAAGATGTGTGAGTCCGGGCTTCTTCATGTAGAATTGTAAATGCGGCCTCCCATTGATGTTGACCAATCTGACTAGAGTAGGATGATTTTATGCGACGCAAAGTAACGATTCAATCTATAGCTGATTTCACCGGACTATCCAAATTTGCGGTTTCACGGGCCTTATCAAATAAACCAGGAGTCAGCACCCAGACCCGGGATACGATACTCAAAGCCGCCGGCCAGCTTGGTTATTTCAAGGACTCTCTGCCGGCGAAGGCACCGGGCGGACCGGTTGATCTGGATATGCGCAAATGGTCCGGGACCATTGTGATCCTGTTTCCTAACGTCCGCTACCAGAACCCGGAATCCTTATACTGGGGTCCGGTGTTTAACGGCATCTCCTCGAGGCTGGACCAGCGGGGCATCAACGTGGTGACATTAACCGAGCCCAAGGGTGACTCCCTGTTCTCGCTTCTGCATCCCGAGGCCATAATGGGTGTAATTACCGTCGGCTCGATCTCAACCCCCATTCTGCTGGAGATCAGGAGCCTTGGGATTCCTGTCATGATGGTAGATCATGCTGACCCCGGCTTCAAAAGCGATTCCATCTTTACCGATAACATGACTGTGATGAAGGAACTGATGGAGCTGGCCATCGGTAGGGGATATACCCGCTTCCAGTTCATCGGCAACATCCGCGATGCTGAAAGCTTCTATGAACGCTTCCTTGTCTTCCGTGCGGCACTGGAGGACAAGGGGATCAGTCTCAGCCAGATTCCTGCGCTGATCGCGCCTGAGATTGACCAGTTCAGGGAGACCTTCGCAGCTGCTGTTACCGAGCATGGCCTGCCTGATATTTTCATATGCGCCAACGATACCTATGCGCTGTTCGCGATCGAAACCATGGAATACATGGGCCTGCCTGTCCCCGCCAATCTGGCCTTCACCGGCTTTGATAACACCTATCCTTCACTGCCTCTTCTGGCTACCGTGAATGTTGATAAGGGACAGCTTGGTATGCGGGCGGTAGACCAGATGCTGTGGAGAATCCTTAATCCCGGTACAAGCTTTGAAAAAATCCTTATCCAGGCTGATCTGATCATCAAAGGCTGACACTTGGATCAGGATTCCGGTGCACCGCACAACTAAAAAACCTCTCTTTAGCAGAATGGATAGTCATACTCCATTTCACTAAAAGAGAGGTTTTGTTGCAGACAGACTCTTCTCAGGTCCCGAACCGCTGGCGGTACCCGCACTTGCGGCACAGCTCCTCCACCGCTTCCCTGCGGGAGAAGCCGTAGAACAGATTATTCGCACGCTCGCCCTCGACAATCTCGGAGAACGGCTGCTCATGCAGGTTGCCGAGGTTGATGACGCCCTCGCCGTCCAGACAGCACGGTACCACCGTGCCGTCGACCAGCACCGCTGCCTGGCTGCGCAGCGCATGGCAGAAGCCCTTGCCGTCATCCTCCGGCTCGTGCAGGGCCGGCCATCTGAACTCGTGGTCCTGGTTCAGATAGACGCGCGGCGCAATCTTGACGCCGCTGCCGGGAACCACCTTCTCTTCAATCCGGTAATCCAGATTGAAGGCCTCCTCCAGCACCACTAATGTCTCGCGGTTGCGCATCCGCGTCACGTTCGTCTGGTTGTCCTCCGTCAGATTCCACAGCCGGAAGGAGATAATGACGCCCTGCGCGGAGGCTTCGCGGACAAACGAAATAATCTCCCGCAGATAGCCCTCGCGGTTCTCCGAGCCCTCATGCCCGTCGAAGCTGTGCAGGGAGAAATTCATCTGGCGCAGCGCCGGCTTGCCGATAATCTTCGGTCCGGCTTTATGAATCAGCGTTCCGTTGGTCGTAATATTAACCTTGAAGCCTTTGGCATGCGCTGCATCCAGCAGCTCGCCGATCTTCGGATGCAGCAGCGGCTCTCCCTTAACATGAAGATAGATATGATTGCTGTGCGGCTTAATCTCATCCAGAATTTTGTTGAAGGTGTCCGGCTTCATGAAGTTTTTCTGCCGCTCCGTCGGCGGACAAAAGCTGCAGGCCAGGTTGCAGACGCTTGTAATCTCGATGTATACCTTTTTAAATGTCTTCAAGTGCTGCTCCCCATTTCCATTTCACTATAGATCACCTGCATAGCGGAGGCCGATCTGCCGTCTGGCCTCCTCCATAATCTCAGCTACGGCCAGCGAATTTCCGTGGCTGTTGATGCTGCTTTCGCGCTGGCCGTTTTTCAGCAGCTCAATGAATTCGTGCGCCTCATAATACATTGCTTCATACACCTGCGGCACCGTAAGCTCCTCAACCGTTCCGTCGCGGTAATGAATTTTGACCTGGTACGGCTGATTGATTTTATCGATGACCATCGTTCCGTTCTCCCCCTGAATTTCAGCAGGCAGATAGGAGTCGGAAATTTTGGAATGCATAATGACAGCATCCATATCCGGGTAGCTCATAACCATGCTGCCTTCACCGTCGACCCCGGAGGACAGCATATAGCCTGCCGCCTTCACCGCATCCGGCTTGCCGAACAACGCCACCATTGGATACAGGCAGTAAATCCCCAGATCCATCAGCGAGCCGTTGGAATATTCCGGATTAAAAGCATTCAGCACAGTCCCCTGGCGGTAAGCATCATAACGGGATGAGTATTGACAATAGCTCGCGAAATAACGCCGTACTGTGCCCAGCTTATACAGATTGTCTTTGATCACACTGAAATTCGGCATCATTGTCGATTTCATCGCTTCCATCAGCAGCACATCATTCGCGCGGGCCGCCTCGATCATGAGCTTCAGCTCTCTGCTGTTGGAGGCCGCCGGCTTTTCACACAGGACATGCTTGCCGTGGTTCATGCAGATGACCGCCTGCTCGGCGTGCATCGAATTGGGACTGGCTATGTACACAGCATCCACATCCTGGCTGGATACCATATCCTCCAGGTTAGTATAGATAGCGGCTCCCGCATATTTAGCGGCAAAAGCCTGGCCCTTTTCCTCTGTACGGGAGTACACCGCAGTCAGAATAAAATCCTCATTTTCCAGTCCAGCCTGAATAAAACGGTCTGTAATCCAGTTGGTGCCAACGACCCCGAAACGAATTGTCATGAGTGATCCCGTCCTTTGTCTTTTTGATCTATAACTGCTATTTTCTCATCCCATGTCAGGGATGTCCACTTTTTGAAGGTTAATTTCCGACAATTTCCGCTAGATTTTTTATGTGAAAAAAAGCACCTGCAGAACATCCGTATTTTTCCTGATAATCCCCCTCTAAAAAGCGGCTGTCAGCAGAATGCCCATCCTTTCCCAACGTTATTCAGCAGCACCTGAGCTGATCCCGGACAGTAAAAAAGCCCGCTCTTTTGAGAGCGGACCTTCTGCGTCCCTGTTATCCTTTTAGCCGAAAAAATCCTGCAGCTCGCGCACAATAGCCGCCTTGTCATGCTCCACAACTTTCATATGCTGCGGCATATCGAACAATGCGGAAATCTGCTGCGGGAATTCCTGCTTGATTCCGGTGAGGGCAATCGCCTCGTCAAATTTGGCAGGATGTGCGGTAGCGAACGTAATGGTAGCCTCATCCGGTCCGCTGAACGCCTCATAGGCGGCAATTCCGCAGGCTGTGTGCGGATCAAGCAGATAGCTGTACTCTTGTTTATATTTGCTGATGATGTCCAGACACTGCTGATTCTTCGCGCCAAGCGCGGAAAAATCAGACTGCACCTGCGCAAACAGTCCGCCGTCCACCGTAATTTTACCGTCTGCCGCAAGCCCGGCCATATACTCCGACAGCTTCACTGCATCCTCGCCCAGCAGATAATACAGATACCGCTCAAAATTGCTCGCCACCTGAATATCCATCGAAGGACTGTAGGTGCTCGTAAATTCACCCGGTTTGTATTCGCCGGTGAGGATGAAACGCTCGAGAATGTTGTTTTCGTTGGTGGCGATGATCAGCTTGTTGACCGGCAGGCCCATCTTCTTGGCCAGGAAGCCGGAGAAAATATTGCCGAAGTTGCCCGAAGGCACACTGATATTAATCTTCTTCTCACTGCTGTTCTCAATCTGCAGGTAAGCATAGAAGTAATAGACCGTCTGGGCCAGAATACGCACAAAGTTGATCGAGTTGATCGCCCGCAGGTGATATTTGCCTTTAAAGTCCAGGTCGGCGAACAGCTCCTTGATCACCTTCTGGCAGTCGTCAAAGTTACCTTCCACAGACAAATTCAGCACATTGCTGTCGTCCACGGTGGTCATCTGCAGCTCCTGCACCTTGCTCACCTTGTTATGCGGATGCAGAATACAGATTTTGATGCCTTCTTTGCCGCGTACGCCCTGAATCGCCGCTGCACCAGTATCCCCTGAGGTTGCCCCGAGAATATGAATAATCTCCCCGCGCACCTTGGCAATATAAGAGTACAGCTCGCCCATGAACTGCAGCGCCACATCCTTGAACGCAAACGTCGGCCCATGGAACAGCTCAAGCACGTAGAGAGAATCATTTAATTTATGGAGAGGCGTCACTTCCGGCGCGCGGAAATTGCCATAGCTGGTGTAGACCATTTCTTTGAGGTCATTATAAGGAATTTCATCATTGGTATAGTGTGAGAAAATCTCCAGGAACAGCTCCTGGAAGCTGAGCTTGCGCCATTCCTCCAGCGTATCCGGGGCAATTACCGGGATCTGGATAGGCACCATCAGCCCGCCGTCATCCGCCAGTCCCATCAGGACTGTATCAATAAAGCCTCTAGCTTCCACTTTTCCTCTTGTGCTTATATACTCCATACCTGTCTCATCCTCCTGGACCCCTCTTTATTTAACCCTCTAGGCCCGGTATGCTGAAAATGAAGCCAAGCTGCCGATGCCATCACACACTATATATTAACACGTTTAAGCGTTAAAGTCCGTTACTTCTGTGTCAACTTTGCCGAAAAAATATGGATGCCGCCCTTACTTCTTCTGCAGCTCTTTCCAGACGGTTTTGTTGCTGTACTTTTTCTCTGTACTTACATCTTCTCCGAACCATTCAGGAGCGGTGAAGCTCTCCGCTTCCTCCAGGGAATCGAACTCCACCTCAATTACTGTGAGCTGCAGCTGGGTGTAGACGTCGATCTCTACGGTGATGCCGTTCCATACTGCTGTGGTACGTGTTTTGACCAGGGGAACCGCCTTAACGGCCTCAATCATCTGGTTATACAGCCCTTCCGAGATGTCATATTCGATCTCCTTGCGGCTGATGCCCTTGCCGTCCTTAAACGTATGCGTAAACGTAACCTCGCCCGAGTCGAGATCGGTAATCTTGCGCACCCGCAGCTCCTGCCCGTCCTCAATCGCCAGATACGTCTGGTCAATGCTGTGCCGCGTAATTACTTTGAGCTCTCCGCCCTCAATCAGTTGCTCCGGATATTCCGGCAGCAGGAACTTGCGTTCAATCTCCATAGACATGCTGTCTCTCTCCTTCATGCGCTATACGGTACACAATATAAATGCACGATATACGATCCGCGCCGCGATGTTTTATATTATTTATCATCATAGGGGCAGGTCATACGTTAGTCAATCGGCGGGCGGGAAATTTGGGCGGACTTGCTTCGGACTTCTTCGGACGTGCTCGGACATGTTACGGACGCTATGGAGGTATTCTTACTCTCCTCCGATTTAAAAAACCTCCGCTGTCGCGCTAGTCTTTCGGGCCGAAACCCAGGAATATGCCTCGTTCTCCTGCTGGCTTCTTCAAAAATACGTCAGCTGGTTCAGCCTTGGACGGCGAAAACGAAACGAAATTCCAATCCGCTTGGTCGGCGCTCCCGGGAAGATTATCCCCCTAAACCAGGTACACAGGAATTTCAGGATAACTGCACTTTGTGCAACTAAACTGGCGGTTTTCGGCGTTTTTTTCAGAATAACTGCACTCTGTGCAGCTATTCCGGGCTGTTTCGGTGAAAAGCGGGCTTTTATGCTTTTTTAAGTGTACAAAGTGCAGCTATTCCGGAAATAAGAGGGTTTCTCCTCAATATAGCTGCAGTAAGTACACTTATTTCGTTTGACGGACAAATGTGCCCAGCCGAAAGTGTCGTATTAGCGGAGTAATGTTGTCAGGCCGGCGTTAGGGGATAAACATCAATGGCTCAGCAGCAGTAGCTCAGCAGCAGTGGCGAGATATTAACAACTCGACATTAGCAGCTCAGCATCAGCTACTCAACTTCAGCTACTCAGCATCTTCTAATCATCATCTTCTACTCATCATTAGCTACTCTACACCAGCTACTCAACACCATGCTACTCAAATTCAGCTACTTAACATCAGCTACTTAACATCAACAGCTCAGCATTAGCATCCAACTTCAGTTATTCAGCATCAGCTATTCAACATCAGCTATTCAACATCAACTATTCAACATCAACTATTCAACTTCAGCTACTCAACATCAACTACTCAACATCAACTACTCAACATCAACTACTCAACATCAATTACTCAACATCAACTACTCAACATCAGCTACTCAGCACCAGCGCTCAAGCTCAGCAATTCAGCATCTTCAAAATCAGCCTTAACAGCTCGGCATCGGCTACTAACCCTCTAAAATTAGCACTGCCAGCCCGGAATTAACGCCCAACATTGCTAATCCACCATTCCCACAAATTACGCCAAGTTACTACTGAGCAGCACAGACCCGGCAGCGGGTATGGAGCCTCTGTTACCTCTGCAATTTCTGTATTGCAAAAAGGGGCATCCCGCTTGGGACACCCCTCCTTTATCGCTCCGCCCTAATCAACGGCAGCGCCTTATCCTCACGTTTCACGCAGCGGAGCGGAAGCACCTTCCTCACTCGTCACCTAGCGGTACGCCAGCAGCTGCCCCCTCACGCTTCACCCAGCGAAACCGCCAGCAGCTGCTCCCTCACGCTTCCCCCAGCGGGAACAGCAGCGGCACTACCTTGCCCGCGACAACATCGATCAGCCCAAAGTCCGTAATCTTCAGCGCCGGACTTACCGGCAGCGAATGCGTGCTGATCGACATGATCGGGTTGTAGTGGTTGTAGCCCAGCGATTCCATCGCTGTGCGCAGCCCCAGCACGCGCTCCGCCGTCTCGGCGAGCGGAGCCTCGGTCAGGATGCCACCGACCGGCAGCGCCAGCAGGGCCAGCACTACGCCGTCACAGACGACGCAGAATCCGCCCTGCTCGGCAATAACCGTATTGGCGGCGAGCGCCATGTCCCCGGCGTTGTGTCCGACAACGAGCAGGTTGTGGTTGTCGTGCGAATACGTTGTCGCAATCGCACCGCGCTTGATCGTGTCGCCGACGATTAGGCCGTAGGCGCGGCCTCCGGTTTTGCCGTACCGCTCAAAGGTGGCGATCAGGCCGCAGCCGGTGTCCTGCCATTGCAGCAGGCCGTCCTTCACTTCGGCCTCGACATGCTTTTCTTCGGTAAACGTGGACACGTTGTTGACCGTCATCACACGGGCGCCGTAGCGGCCGTCCGGCAGCTCCGAGCGCACCGCGAAGTCACCGGCGCTAAGCGGCGCCAGCTGCACGCTCCGGTAAAAATGCGCCGGGAAGCGCGGCTCCGGCGTTGCTTGCACCTGCGGCCGGCTGCGGTCCCAGACCTGCGCGCCGCGCTTGTAAACCGCCTCAATCGTGAAGCTGCTGAGGTCAGACAGCAGCAGGTAATCGGCGGTTTTGTTCGGCGCGATCACGCCGCGGTCGTCCAGCTTCATCCGCCTGGCCGGCGTGTAGGTGGCCGCATAGACAGCGGCCTCCGGTGCCATGCCCATGGCGATGGCCTTGCGGACGAGATGATCCAGATGCCCGGTCGCTGCGAGCGAGTCAGTCATTACATCATCGGTCACGAAGCAGAAATGCTCGCTGACCGGATGCTGGATCAGGTAGTCGACAACCTCCGGTGTCATCGACTTCTCCTGAATCTCGATGAACATCCCGGCGGCAATCCGCGCAGTCAGGCCTTCAATGCTCTGATGGGTGTGATCCGAATCAATCCCGGCAAAGATCAGCTGATGCAGCTCGAGGTCGAGCAGCTTCGGCGTATGTCCTTCGATAACCAGACCGGGATACTTGCTGCGGACGTGCTGAAGAATCTGGTTGCTTTTACAATCGGGATCACGGATGACATCAACGAAGTTCATGACCTCGCCGAGGCAGATCATCTGCTCCGTCTCCATCAGCTCATCGATATCGGCAATTTCAATCGAGCCGCCCGTCGTTTCCAGGGGAGTTGCAGGCACCGAGCTCGGAATCGCATAGAACATATCCACCAGACAGTCCTTGCTGGCCCGGATCATCTCATGCACACCTTCAACGCCGAACACATTGGCCATCTCATGCGGCTCGGGAACAATCGTCGTTACGCCATGCTGCAGAATACCATAGGAGAACGTCTCCGGTGTAATCATCGTGCTCTCAATATGCAGGTGGATATCAATCAGTCCGGGCACCAGATACTGCCCCTTAGCATCAATCGTCTCTCTAGCTGCGAACGTTTCCGCACCAAGCTGGCCGACATAGAGAAAACGCCCGTCTTTTACCGCAACATTCGCTGTCTCAAACCGTTTATAGTAACTGTTGTACACTTTAGCGTTCAGTATAAGTTGATCTGTAATCATCATGTCTGCTCCTTATGAAGCGCTACTGCACCAGCACCAGCTTCTCTTTTGGAAAATAAACCGTAACCCGCTGTCCCTGCACGAATGGCTGCTCCATCTCCTGATTCACCGTGAATACACCCAGCTCCGTCTCCACCTGATACTGGTAGCTGCGGCCCAGATACGTGCTAATCTGCACCGTTCCCGGCAAAATATTACTGGCCGTGCCCGGCTCCGGGCTGGCTGCAAACAGCTGCAGATCATCAGGGCGGATCGCTCCAAGCAATCCTGTGTTACCGAGGCCCTCCGGCCGTTTGGCCGCCTGAAACTTCAGCGCTCCTCTGCTAAGCTCAATATCCGAACCCTCATCATTCCGTCCGTCAAAAGCGATAAAGTTCCCGAACCCGATAAACCGGGCCACGAACTCGCTGGCCGGGTATTTGAAGATGGCCGACGGCTTGTCTAGCTGCTCGATTTTGCCATTGTTCATCACCGCCACCTGATCGGAGATCGAGAAACACTCCTCCTGGTCATGGGAGACATATACGGTCGTGATGCCCAGCTCCTGCTGGATGCGGCGGATTTCCACGCGCATGTTCACCCGCAGGTTCGCGTCGAGGTTGCTCAGAGGTTCGTCGAACAGCAGCAGATCCGGCTCAATGACGAGCGCCCGGGCAATCGCGACCCGCTGGCGCTGTCCGCCGGACAGGGCTGCCGGAAGTCTTTTTTCAAAGCCGCCCAGACTGACAATCTCCAGCATCCGGGTTACCCGCTTCTTCACTTCCGCTTCCTTCAGCTTGCGCAGTCGCAGGCCGAACGCCACATTATCAAACACCGACAGATGCGGGAACAGCGCATAGCTCTGGAACACGAAGCCGAAATTACGCTTTTCGACCGGAACCTTGGTGTAATCCTTTCCCCCGAACATAAAAGCTCCCGCTTCCGCATTCAGAAATCCGGCGATCAGGCGCAGGGTCGTTGTTTTGCCGCAGCCGCTGGGGCCGAGCAGGGAAAGCAGTTGCCCTTTGGCCAGCGACAGATTGAAATCCTCCAGTATCAGACGGTTGTCATAAGCAACCGATACCTGCTCAAGACTTAAAAGTGACATTGCGTTATGCCTCCGTTATCCTTTAATTGGCTATCTTTTGGTGAAATAAGCGAATCCCATCAGCCGCTCGATGACGAACATCAGCGCTGCCGTCAGCACCATCAGAATGACGGAGATCGCGGCAATTGTAGGATCGAAGTAATTTTGCACATAGGTCAGCATTTGAATCGGCAGGGTACTGATCCCCGGACCGGTCATGAAGACGGAAATATCGACGTTGTTGAACGACTCCAGAAAAGCGATCAGAATCGCCGCCAGAATCCCCGAGCGGATGTTGGGCAGTACGATTTTGAAGAACGTGTACAGTCTCGAAGCTCCCAGGCTCTGAGCCGCCTCCTCCACCGCAAAATCGAAATTCTCCAGGCTTGAAGCAATGACCCGGATAATAAACGGCAGCATAATGACCGTATGGCCAATCAGCAGTCCGGCGTAAATCGGCAGCCCGTAGACGACAATCAGGTAGCGCAGCAGCGTGAAGCCCAGCACAATCCCGGGAATCAGCACCGGCGACAGGAAAATCGCATTCAGCGTATCCCGCCCGCGGAACCGGTAACGGCTCAGCGCATAGGCCGCAGGCACACCCAGCAGGAGCGCCAGCAGATTGCCGAGCAGCGAGATGATAATGGAGGTTTTGAAGGTGTCCATAAAGGCGCTGACCTCAAAAATATTCCGGTACCATTTCAGCGAAAAGCCCTCAGGGGGGAATTTCAGGACCGTGCCCGGCTCAAAGGAAGTAATCGAGATGATTACGAGCGGACCCAGCAAAAATATAAAGACCAGCAGTGTGTACAAGGACAGCACGCGGTTGCCTTCCTTCATGTTCTCACCCCTTCGGATTCAGGCGGTTGGCCCAGGCATTCATCAGCCCCACCACCACAAATGTAATAACAATCATAATGACCGCGATGACCGAGGCCGCCTGCCAGTCGTTCAGCGTCATAGCGTTCTGGTACAGGAAGGTGGAGACCACCCGTTCCTTACCGCCGAGCAGTGCAGGCGTTGTATACGCCGTAAGGCTGCCGACAAAGACGAGAATGCCGCCGATGATCAGGCCCGGCACCGTCAGCGGGAAGGTGATTTTGCGGAATGCGGCAAACGGGGAAGCCCCCAGACTGCGCGCCGCCCGCACCAGCTCGTGATCCAGATTCTCCATAACCCCGAGCAGCGTGATGATGATCAGCGGCAGGAACAGATGCACAAGCCCGATCATCATCGCAGTCGGCGTATAGAGAATATCCAGCGGCTTATCGATCAGTCCTATGTTGACCAGGAAGGAGTTGATCAGCCCTTTTTTGCCGAGGATAATCATCCAGCTAAACGAACGTACAACAGGGCTCGTCAGCAGCGGAAAAATCGACAGTGCCAGCAAAATGCTCTTCTTGCGGGCGCTTGCCCGTGAGATATAATAAGCTGCCGGATAGCCGAGCAGCATGCAGACCAGCGTCGTCACCACACTCACCCGGAGCGTAGTCAGCAGGATGCGGTTAAAATACCCGTCCCGGAAAAAGTGCAGATACCCTTCCAGCGTCAGCTTCCCGTCCTGCACAAAAGTCGAGGCAACCGTCAGCGTAATCGGGACCAGCATGAAGGCCGCCAGGAACAACAGGCCCGGCAGCAGCAGGTACAATGCTTTTTTATTCATTCTAATGACTCCCGTCCTTCTTCGGCTCTTGGTTCAAGCTGTTAATGAAGCATTCCAGAAAAGCGGGCGCATCCACCTCCAGGCAGACACCGGCATTCGCCGGCCGTCCCAGCCGGTTCTGGAAATCGCAGACGGTCTGGCCGTCGCAAAGGTCACTTCTTGTCTCAACATCCACATAATAATCACGCACAGTAACGAATGAGCGGTTCAGTGCCACACCCACCGCCAGCGGATCATGCAGCGCACAGGCCTGCACACCGTTCCGTTCCCAATATCGCGTGCGGTAATCTGCCGTACTCTTCTCCACATAATCGCGGATGACCGGATTCTGCAGCCTCGTTATATCGTCTGCGCTTAGCAGCGCCTTGCGTGTCACATCCAGCCCGACCAGCGTCAGCCGGGGGAACCCGGCCGCCAGCACCAACTTGGCCGCCTCCGGATCGACGTACATGTTGTATTCGGCCGTCGGCGTAATGTTGCCGAAGCCCTGCACCACACCGCCCATCACGATCACCTCGGCGGCATGCTGGGTCAGCTCCGGGCATTTGTGCAGCGCACGTGCCAGGTTGGTCAGCGGCGCGGTCATAATCAGCGTGACCTCACCGGGCTGTTCCAGCACCTGGCGGATGATGAAATCCTCCGCTCGCTCTGCTTCAGATTGCTTCGTTACCGTCATAGCGGTAAGCGCGCCGCCAATCCCGTCTGAGCCGTGTACACGATGCTCGAACACGCTATCCCGGACCAGCGGCTGGTCCGCCCCCCGGAAGACCGGAATCTGCCCGGACACGCCGAGCAGCTCCAGAATCTTGCAGGTATTCAGAGTCGCCTGGTTCAGCGAGACATTGCCGCTGACCGTGGTGATTCCGAGAATATCGAGCTGTCCGCTCGTTACAGCCAGCATAATGGCCAGCGCATCGTCCACTCCTGTATCGACATCCAGAATGACCTTTTTACGCGCTGTCATCCTTAGCCGCCGATCTCACGGTTGAAGCGGTCGGTCCACTCGGTAATGTGCTGGTTCACGAACGACATGTCCAGCTTGCGCAGCTGGCCGATAACATCCGCACCGTAAGTCACGCCTACCGCTTCTTCAGGTGTCAGCATTACGTTCATGTTAACCGGGGAATCCACCTTTGCTTTGGCGGAGGCATCCTGGACTTCCTCGCTCAGCTGCCAGTTGATGAACTCTTCAGCCAGCTCTTTATTGTCAGTGCCTTTAACTACGTTAACGGTGTTCATTACGGCATAAGCGCCTTCGGAAGGTGCAACGAATTTGGCATCAGGCACAGCCGCCTGAAGATCCTTGAAGTACATTTCCATGATCGGGCCGCCGGCGATTTCCTCCTGGCCGAACATGTTCACATACTCGGAGGTCTGGCCGTAGTATTTCACAACATTGCTGTCCAGCTCCTTCAGCTTCGTGAATGCTGTATCTTCATTGAAGTCTGCGTTGCCTGCAGCTAGGGATGCCGCATCAACGATCATCGGGCCTGCTGTAGCGGTAATCGCCGGCATCGCCAGGTTTTTATCAAATTTGGTCCACAGGTCACTCCATGCTGTTACTTCGCCTGAGGTCAGAGCCGGATTGTAGGCAATGCCCAGACGTCCGATTGTGTAGGCCGGGCCATAATCTGCGCCAAGCGGTGCTTTTGCGATATCATAAATGTTCTGGAGATTCGGGATCTTGCTGCTGTCGATCGTTTCAAATAAACCTTCATTGATCGCCTGCTGCGCGTAATAATCGGACAGGTAGACTACATCGACGTTGGAGCTGCCTTGACGGATTTTGTTCAGGCGCTCGGCGTTGTTGCCGATTTCCACGACGATTTTGACATTATGCTCTTTCTCAAAAGGCGCATAGACCGCTTCCTTGAAGAAATCCTCCGAGAAGCCCCAAGTGGAAATGACCAGCTCCGCCGGCTCTCCGGACGCTGTGTTTCCTGTTGCCGCATTGTCAGTACCTGTGTTGTTCGTTGCCGCATTGTTGGAACCGCAAGCCGCCAGCATTGAAGTCAGGGCCAGTGCAAGGCCGGTAGTCATGATCTTTTTCATTAGTAAAAACCTCCTGAGAATATAGTTGTGATCTATTTTTCCATAAAAAAAAGAAAGCATTCTTGTAGGAACAAGAACACTTTCCTTTGTGTAAACAAAGTTAAGAGCTACCCGTTATAGAAGGACGGTCTTCGCTTAAGATAGATCAAAAGCAAAAATCCGCAGATATGATGAAGCTGTTATTCGCCGGCCAGTATCATATTCGTAAAGGCCCACTGGGTCGGTGCATCGTAATCTCTGAGCAGAACCTCAATCGTCAGGCCCATCTCTTCTTCAAGCCGTTCTTTGAATCTTTTCTTAAACAGCAGCGACATCCGGAAGTCCACTTCCTGCTTAAGCTCCGGCGCCTCGCCCTCCAGGGCGGTTGACCGGGGAGATCTGCGGTGCTTGGCGTGAAAGGTAATGACCCGCTGATCGACAGTTACGCGGAGCAGGGTCGTCCCGAAACCAAACAATTCCTTGGAGATCTCATTGTAGATCTGGCACATCTTCTTCTTCTGCTCGCTGTTCTCCAGTTCTGCCATGGAACCACCTTCGAAAACCAGAATATCGTACAATCACATCGAGATTAATTGCTATTATACATAGTTAATGTATTTTCGGCAACAAAAAAACTAAAACTAACATGAAAGTAACGCTAAACACGAACAATGACTTGTTGGTGAGTGTTTATCATTACTCATTTTGCTAATTAGGCCATTTCGGCCGGGCGGGCTGAAATCAAAGGCATTTTTGCCTTTGATTTTGCCATTTTGGCCGGGTGGGCCAGAATCAGAGGCATTTTTGCCTTTGATTCGGCCATTTCGGCCGCGTGAGCTGGAATCAGAGGCATTTTTGCCTTTGATTTTATTGTTCCCAAGTAAAATTAAAAAAAGCCAGGTTTCCCTGGCTCATTCATAGCTATTCATTTAATTATTCATTTAATTAATCATGTTGTTTATTAAACTCATTAATCCTGTGCCTTCAAGTGGAAGCAGCCGCTCACATAGTCACGCTGGATGTCCGGCAGCGCCAGCCCGGCCTGCATCAGCCTGTCACCGCCGAAGACCTCACCGCTGTCCAGCACCGTGTAGTCGAGATCCGGGTTCAAGCCGCGGACCTTCAGGGTCCGGCGTGCCGGATATGGCACAGCCATTACGCGGAAGTAATAGACCAGCGCCTCGCGCTGATCGTCCGAGACGAACATCCACGCCGTTTCATTCCCCTCGAACGGGCTCTGCAGGCGGTACAGGTTACCTTGTTGTACTAGACTCCGGATTTCCTTGTAATTCGCAACCTGCTGCTTCACCAGTTCCTTCTCCTCGTCGGTGAACTTAGTCAGATCGAGCTCATAGCCGAAGTTACCGGACATAGCCACATCCCCGCGGAACGACAGCGGTGTAACCCGGCCGACCTGATGGTTTGGCACCGCCGAGACATGTGCGCCCATCGCGCTTATCGGGTACACCAGACTGGTGCCGTATTGAATCTTCAGGCGTTCCGCCGCATCGGTGTCATCGCTGGTCCAGGTCTGCGGCATGTAATAGAGCATCCCCGGATCAAAGCGGCCGCCGCCGCTGGAGCAGCTTTCGAACAGAATGTGCGGGAAATCACCCGTCAGGCGGTCGATCAGCTCATACAGCCCCAGCACATAGCGGTGGGCAGTTTCAGCCTGGCGCTCTGCTGGCAGCTCAGCCGAGCCGATCTCCGTCAGGTTACGGTTCATATCCCATTTTACATATGCGATAGGCACGCTGGAGAAAATTTTACTAAGCGCATTATACACATAATCCCGCACTTCAGCACGCGTCAGATCAAGCACCAGCTGCCAGCGTGCTTCCGTCCGCCGGCGTCCGGGTACATGCAGACACCAGTCCGGATGCGCGCGGTACAGGTCGCTGTCCGGCGAGATCATCTCCGGCTCGACCCACAGGCCGAACTGCATGCCCAGGTCATTGACCCGTTTGGCCACATCGGCCAGTCCGCCAGGAAGCTTGCGCAGATCCTCGGTCCAGTCGCCTAGTGAGGAGTTGTCAGCATCACGCTTGCCAAACCAGCCGTCATCGAGTACAAACAGCTCAATGCCAAGCTTCGAGCCTTCGGCAGCAATATCTACCAGCTTGTCAGCATTGAAATTGAAGTAGGTTGCTTCCCAGTTATTCACGAGAATCGGACGCTCTTTATCCCGGAAGGTTCCTCTCACAAGGCGGGTGCGGTACAGCCGGTGATACGTCCGCGACATACCGCCGAGACCTTCAGCGGAGTAGACCATTACCGCTTCCGGTGTCTGGAAGCTTTCTCCCGGGGCCAGCCGCCAGGAGAAATCAAACGGGTTCAGGCCAATGCCCAGCCGGGTATGGCTGAACGCATCCACCTCGGCTTCAATAGCGAAGCCGCCGCTGTATACCAGGGAGAAGCCATATACTTCTCCCTGGTGCTCGTCTGTTCCCGGCTTAGCCAGCGCGGCAAACGGATTGTGCTGATGGCTGCTCATGCCGCGGCGGGACTGCAGCGCTGTCGTGCCTTGCTCCAGCCGTCTGCGGGTGAGGTTTCCTTCCCGCGACCAGCCGCCGGACAGATAGATCAGGTCGAACTGTCCGTCTTCCGGGAAGTCGACGGAAGCACTCAGCGCGCGCAGAAGATCCAGCGGGGCCTGACCGTCATTGACCAGCTCCACCGAGCGGGCAATAACATCCGTGTCACGGTACACGGTATACCGCAGGATTACATTCAGCGATGCATAATCATCGCGCAGCGTAATCTCCAGCGTATCCGCTTCTTCCGGTAACTCCACATATACAGACGGAAGTCCGGCGAGCTGCGGCTTGCCTGCCAGCACACGGTATCCGGTGTACTGCAGCTCTGTAATTCGCGTGCCATCTTCGAGCTTCACTTGGTAAGCAGGCACACGGTAATCCCCTGTACCGTACTGCGGATATTCCTGCGGAAGCCGGTCAAGCGCAGTGCCCACACCCAGATGCGGCAGTCCTTCCAAATTGCCGTCATGGCGCAGCTTTTTTCCCCAGTATACGTGCATAGGATAGTTATTATAAAGGCCGATGATATAGCTCATGCCCTTGCTCTGCAGATGAAAGATTCCCTTGTCTTCCTGTACCCAAATCGCCATTTTCCGGCTCCTTCTCCCTAAACGTTAGGTTTATTTTCTCTCACTCAGCCAATATGCCCGTTCCAGAATTTAGTGAAAAATAGAGGGAATTTCCCCTCTAATCCGCCTCCGACAGCCTCCTTCGGCCCCTATCAGAGGGATTTTTCCCTCTATTTCGCCTCCGGCAGCTCCCTTCGGCCTCAATTAGAGGGATTTTTCCCTCTATTCTGCCTCCAACAGCCTCCTTCGGCCCCTATCAGAGGGATTTTTCCCTCTATTCCGCCTCCGACAGTCTCCTTCGGCCTCAATCAGAGGGATTTTCCCCTCTATTGAGACCCACAGCCGCATCTTCTACTTGGCGGGACTCTTACTAATTCCGCCAACACCCCCGCTCTGGTCAGCCACCTTGGCTCCCTGAGCGTTGTATCAGATTACTTTAAATAATCCGCCATTGAGCATACTTCCAGTCCTTGTGGAACAGCCGGAGTGAAGTCCGCCGTGCTTACTCCAGCACTTGTTCCAGCACTTGTTCCAGCTCCTGCTACTGTTCTAGCTCCAACTCCTGCTACCGCTCCAGCCCCAGCACTTACTCCAGCACCCGTAGCCGTAACTCCAGCGCCAGCAGCCCCACCTGCCGCAGCACCCCCGTGCTGCAGGAACTGCACCGTCTTCGCCTCGCCCGGAAGCAGGTCGAAGAAGTTGTCGGAGAAGATGCCCTCCTGCTCCGCCGTCAGGTAGACGCCTCTGGCCAGCACGTCGCTGCTGACAGTGAAGCTCACGCCGCCGCTGCCCGGTACCTCAGCCACCGTCAGAGCCGGCTGCTCCAGCTTCAGCTCCTTCGCCGCTGCGAAGTAGTGCTCCTTGCGCTCAAGCAGCGAACCGTCCGCCGCCTCCAGAGCAGCTACCAGAACCACTTGCTCCGCAGCACAGCCCGCCAGCAGCTCTGCCACCGGGACAGCGAACACCACCGCTGACGAATCAGCGGCCAGCTGGACAGGCTGCTTCCACTCCTTCAGCACCGCTCCGCTGAAGTTATGCAGCCGGACCACCAGCTCCCCGGCCAGCACTTCCCGCAGGTCAGACACTGCATGAACCTGCAGCTTTTCACCGTCCATCGCCTCAACAGAAAGCAGGACATCCTTGAAGCTCCGGCGCGCAGTATACTGCAGCGCCTTCCAGCGGCCGTAATAGTCCATCCCCGCCCAGGAGGCCACCGGCCAGCAGTCATTCATCTGCCAGTACAGAGTGCCCATGCAATACGGCTTGTTCCGGCGGTGGCTCTCGATCGCCATCCGCATGGCCTCAGCCTGCAGAATCTGGCTCATGTACAGGAACGATCTGAAATCCTTCGGCTCCGGCAGATAAATGTCCATATATTCTTTGATAATCTGATTACCGCGGCCGTTCTTCTGGTGGGCCAGCATCACCTCTGACTCCAGCTCCATATCCGCTTCCACCGCATAGGTCAGCACCGACTTCAGCTCAGGGAAGGACTGGAAGCCGTATTCGCTCATGAAGCGGCCAACCTTCACATTGTAATTCTCAAACGGCTCGATTCCGTGCCAGACGCCCCAGTAATGAATATCCCCGTCGCCTGCAATCCGTACAGAGTGCTGGTCGATATCATTAGTGAGCTCCCGGAGCGGAGAGGACGGCCAGTATACGATGCCCGGATGATGAGCTGCTACCGCTTCCGGCAGAATCCGGTGGAAAATATCTTCATAGGCAGTCCACAGCGTCTCCCGGATTTCCGCGCTCAGCTTCTCCTTCCAGCCCCAGCCCTTATTCTCCTCGAATTGCGCCCAGGCGGAGTCGATTTCATTGTTGCCGCACCACAGTGCAATGCAAGGATGATTGCGCAGCCGGCGCACATTATACGCTGCTTCCTTCCGCACATTCTCCAGGAACGCTTCATCTCCCGGGTACATGCTGCAGGCAAACATGAAGTCCTGCCACACCAGCAGGCCGTATTCGTCACACAGCCGGTAAAAAGCCTCTTCCTCATAAAAGCCGCCGCCCCACACCCGCAGCATGTTCATGTTCGACTCCACTGCTGAGGCAATCTCATGCCGGTAGCGCTCCTCTGTTACCTCTGTAATAAAGCTGTCGTTCGGAATATGGTTCGCCCCTTTGGCGAATACCGGCACACCGTTCAGCTCGAACCGGAAGGAGGCGCCTTTGGCATCCGGCTTACGGATCAGCTTAATCTCCCGCAGACCGGTCTTCACTTCTGCGCCGGACACCGCTGCCCCGTTCTCCAGCAGCTCTGCCCGGAACGACGTTAACTCCGGCGCTCCCAGCCCGTTGCACCACCAGAGTCGCGGCTGATTAATCACCAGCTCCAGCTCTGCCGTCTGCGTGCCTGCCACAAGCGATACCGCCCGCGTCCACTCCTGCCCTTCCGCAGTAAGCCGCAGCGTTCCTTCCCATGCTTCCGGTGCATCCACCTCCACAATTGCCGTCAGACGCGCTTCTTCCTGCTTAATGACATCCTGCCGGATGTACAGATCGGCAATTGCCGCAGCACCCCGTCCGGTAAGCACCGCTTCACGCCAGATGCCGCTGGTCAGAAAGCGCGGGCCCCAGTCCCAGCCGTAATGATAAGGCGCTTTGCGGGCAAACACGCTGATCCGCTGCTCCTGCAGGCCGCCCAGCTCAGACTGGTCATTCGGCGCAGGCAGGTCATAGCCGAGGCGCTCCAGCTTCGGCAGGTCCTCTTTTACGACAGAGCGGAATTTCACCAGAATTTCATTCTCACCGGTCCGCAGCAGGCCTTTAACATCCACCGTCCACGCCAGGAACATATTGTCTGCGGAAAGTGCATGCACATTGTTCACATATACATCAGCATAGGTGTCCAGTCCGGCAAAATTCAGCTCGGTAACCGTCAGGCTCTGCCAATCCTCATCCAGCTGAAGCACAGCTCTGTACTCCCAGTCCTTTTTATCAATCCACTGCAGCTCATGCTCGTTCTTTCCATAAAAGGGCTGCGGAATCAGCCCGTTGCGCAAGAGATCCGTATGCACCGTACCGGGCACGATTGCCGGAAACCATTTGTCCTCACCGCAGGCCCTGAATTCCCAATCTGTTAAAGCAAGCTGTTTGTGTGTCATGAGTCCTCCTAAAAGTTTTGTGAGCATACACTCCATTGATTTCACCTCGTACAAACTCACTCCGGAAGCATACGCTTAAGTTTTGTTAGCATACACTCCATTGATTTCGCTTCGTACAAAACTCACTCTGGAAGCATGCTCTTGAGTTTTGTAAGCGTACGCTTAAGTTTGTTGGCTGAAAGATAAAGGCTTTTTTCCAAACCCGTTCGATAACATTGTATTTTGTTATTAATTTGTTAGCAACACACTAATTATAATCCTAGAAAGAGAACAAATAAAGACAATAAATAATAATTCAATACATTTATCAGGCCGCTAAATCGCGCTATAATATCCATGTAAACGCTAACAATAATACGAAAAGGGGACATCACAATGAGAAATAAGTTATTTTCGTTATCTTTTGTTATCATTATGACTTTATCTTTATCCCTAACCGGCTGCGGTTCAAACAACAATAACAACAATACCGCCACAGCCACAGACGAACCGGCAGCAACTGCTGCTCCTGCTAACACCGGCGGAGAGGCAGCAGCAACCACTGAACCGGCAGCGCCAAGCGGTGCAGATATCAGCGGAAAAATCACCTTCCTGACCAACAGAACCGACATGATCGGCAAAGAGTACGACGAATATGTTAAGCGCTTTAATGAGAAATATCCGAACATCAAGGTTGAATTCGAAGCATCCCAGACTGACTACAATCAGCAGGCAAAGGTCAGAATGGCGAGCGGCGAGCTCCCTGATGTCATGTTCGTTCCGACCATCCCTAACTCCGATCTACCAAAATATTTTGCTTCCCTTGACGATCTTGGCCTGACCGACCAGATTACCTTTAAAGATTTCAAATCCTATGAAGGCCAGCTGTACGGCATCACCACAGGTAACTCTACTACAGGGGTTGTCTACAATAAAAAAGCGTTCGCCGATGCCGGCATCACCGAAATTCCTAAGACCTGGGATGAATTCCTCGCTGCCTGCGAAAAGCTGAAGGCTGCCGGAGTAGTCCCGCTCGCTTCCAACTTCAAAGACAAGTGGCCGCTTAACGACTGGGTATATTCTGTTCCCCGGATTATCGACGGCGACCCTAATTTCCCGAATGAAAAGCTGACCTCCGATACCCCTTTTACAATGGACAACGGTTACGGCAAATCGCTGAGCCTGCTTAGAGAGCTGAATGAAAAAGGCTACTTGGAAAAAGACATCAACTCCACCAACTGGGAACAATCGAAGAAAGACATCGCATCCGGCAAATTCGCCATGTACTACCTGGGCAACTGGGTTATCAACCAGGTTATCGGCGCAGGCACAACCTCTGACAATGTAGGCTTCTTCCCGCTTCCATACGACAACTCAGGCACAATCACAGCTCCGCTGAGCCCTGACTTCTTCTATGCCGTAGCCAAGAACAGCAAGAATGTAGACGCTGCCAAAGCCTTCGTCAAATGGATGATCGAGGAATCCGGTTATGAGGATTTTGCCGGCTTTATCTCCCCGCTCAAGGGCAGAGAATCCAAGCTCACCCAGTTAAAAGAATTCCAGGCAACCGGCGTAGTGCTGCAGGAAGGTACTGTAGATGACGCCCAGGTTACTGAAATCACCAACAAAGCACAGCTCGACCTGCCGGCTATGGCTCAAGAGTTCGTCCTGGCCAAAGATCCGCAAACCGTCTTCGACAAATGGAACAAAGCGTGGGCTAAAGCCAAAAAAGACCTCGGCTATTAATCCTGTAGACACGCTGCAGCTTAACTCTGTATAAACTTCGGCGCAAAATGGATTATGCCTTCTCTGGATAATCCATTTTGTCGTCATGGCAAAGAAACGCTTTTACGGAAAGAAGGTTGAAGACATGTTCGGCACATTATCCTATAACAAACAAAAGTTGATTATCATCATTTCCTTTCTGACCATTCCGCTGCTGCTTCTGGCAACGTTCACCTACTACCCTGCCCTTAAGCTGATCTATTACAGCTTCACCAACTGGGACGGCTACAGCCCGGAGAAACCGTGGGTCGGCCTGGACAATTACCGCGAGGTGTTCGGCAATCCGGATATTTTCAAGGTGTTCACACATAACTTTGCCTACTTTGTGATGGGGATTGTCCAGAATATCGTCGCCATCTACTTCGCTGTTGTACTGAGCAGTAAGCTGCGCGGCAAAAATGCCTTCCGCATCCTGCTCTTCCTCCCCTACATTATGAACGGCGTTGCGGTGGCCTTTATGTTCGGCTATGTTTTTGACACCACCAATGGTTCCCTGAACCTGTTCCTGAACAGCATCGGGCTTACCGGACTCGGCCAGACCAGCTGGCTCGGTACTGAAGGGCTTGTTAACTATTCGCTCGCCTCCACCGGCTTCTGGCGGTTCATGGGCTACAACATGGTAATTTATATCGCTTCTTTGCAGGCTATCCCGAAGGACATTTATGAAGCAGCCAAAATCGATGGTGCCGGCTCCTTCCAGACGCTATGGAGAATCACCCTGCCCAACATGAAGCCGGTTATTCAGTTGAACCTGTTCCTGACCGTTACCGGCGCGCTTGAAGTATTCGATCTGCCGTTCGTGCTGACCAAAGGCGGTCCGGCCGGCGCCAGCGAAACTTATGTGCAGAAGGTGGTCGACACAGCTTTTGCTTTTAACAATTACGGGCTGGCCTCGGCAATGAGCATTATCCTGCTCTTCTTTGTTGTCATAGTGCTGCTAGTGCAGCAGTTAGTGCTTAGCCGGGGAGGAGACAAATAACCATGACTCACAGCAAATTCCGCTCTGTCGATGTTTTTAAATACGTTACACTCCTGATTGGCGTGTTCGTCGTCCTTTTCCCACCTTATGTCGTTATCGTCAATGCGTTTAAGTCTACAGAAGAATTTAATTCCAGCAGCTCCATGGCTCTTCCGCAGAGCTTTCTGAATTTTGACAACTTTATCGCCGTGTTCCAGCGCGGAGGTCTGCTCAGCGGCTTCGGCAACGTGCTCGTGATCATCATAATTACATTGACCCTGAACATTCTGTTTGGCACAATGGTTGCATACGTGCTTGGCCGCTTCAATTTCAAACTGAAACCGCTTGTATTCGGAGCTTACCTGGTAGCCACCATCATTCCGAGCATCACCACTCAGGTTGCCACCTTCGGCATTATCAAAAGCCTGGGACTTTACAACACGCTCGGCGCTCCCATTGTGCTCTACATCGGTGCCGACGTCATCCAGATCATTCTGTATCTGCAGTTTATCCGCAATATTCCATTTGATCTCGATGAAAGCGCCATGGTGGAAGGGGCTTCCCTGTTCAAAATCTACCGCTCGATCATCTTCCCGCTGCTGACCCCGGCTACAGCCACACTGGTCATTCTGAAGACGATCAGCATCTACAATGACATGTACATCCCTTACCTTTATATGCCCAAGCAGAGCCTCGGCGTTGTTACAACAATCCTGATGCGGTTCCAGGGGGTCAACTCGGGCGAATGGAATCTGATCTGTGCTGCAATTCTGCTCATTCTGCTGCCGACGGTCATTTTGTACTTTTTCCTGCAGCGTTTTATTTTTGAAGGGGTTACGAGCGGCGCTGTAAAATAGGGGTGTACGGAAAGGAACAACGTTAGTGGTTTCCTATATCCTGAGAATTCCGCGCAGACTCTGGCTGTTCCTGGCCAACCTGCCGATGGAGCGCAAGCTGATCGTTGTCTTTATCTTTGTGCTTTCCCTGCCGATTACTTATGTCAGCTACCTGTCCTCGCGCTCCACCTTCCATTCGGTGCTCCAGAGCTCCACGAAGAGTGCCGGACAGATGGCGGGCAGCGCCTCGGACACCATCGACCGATATATCGCCGACTTAAAAAGATACACCGCCTTGCCGCTGTACAATACCGATGTTCAGTTTTATCTGGAGCAGCAGAACGCCGACTGGGAAAAGAACACCAGCATGTCGATGTTCCTAAGCTATTTGATCCATACCAAGGAAGAGATGACTGCAGTATACCTTGTGGATAAATACGGTTACGTTTTCTATGACCGGGCACCCGGGATTAATGAGCTGTTCCCGGCAGAACGGATGGCGCAGTGGCGGAGCCTGACGGAAGAGGCCGGGGTCGCTCCCGTTGTGCAAGGCCGGCACACCATCCGGGTGAATCCAGGCGAACAGCGGGAGGTGTTCAGCGTAATGCGTACAGTCTCCTCAGTCAGCATGCTGAAGCCAATCGGCATGATCATTTTTGATATCGACATTAAGCTGTTCAAGGGCATCGCCGATCCTGTAAATGCCGTCACTCAGGGCAATACAATCATTGTGGATGAATCCGGCGGACTGGTCTACGGCAGTGAAGCGGAGGATTCGCCGCTCATAGACAAGGATACGCAGAATGTCTCCCTGCTCCTGCAGAAGACCGCCGGGCCGGAGGGGAATTTTCAGATCCGGCTGGGGGCTCAGGATTATCTGGCTGTCTATACTGTATCTCAGCAGACCGGCTGGACGACCCTGGTCACGATTCCGCTGGAACGCATCCTCACTCCGGTGCAGAAAACCCGCAATACCCTGATTTTGACTACACTGGCGATTGTCGCCTTTGCTTTGGTGGTAGCCACCTTTATATCCCATGCGCTGACCAAGCCGCTGAAATCACTGGTCCGTCTGATGAAGCAGGTGCAGCACGGCAATCTCGATGTATGGCTGTCCCCTAAATATAACGATGAGATCGGAATGATCGGCAGCCACTTCAACCGGATGATCATCCGGGTCAAGGATCTGCTCCAGGAAGTGTCGCTGACGGAGAAACGCAAGCAGAAGGCCGATATGCGGGCTTTGCAGAACCAGATCAACCCTCATTTTATCTACAATACACTGGAGTCCATCCGGATGCTGGCTGAAGGGAGTGATGAGCCTCGTGTAGCGGAGCTGACCTATCTGCTCGGCCTGCAGATGCGCTACGGTATTGTCCGCAGCGAAGAGATGGTAACAATCCGCCATGAGCTGGATCATGTCCGCAATTATCTTAACCTGCTGCAGATCCGCTTCCCGGATAAATTCAGGCTGGACATTAATGTACCGGAGGAGCTCCTGCCGCTCCCGGTGCTTAAGCTGGTATTCCAGCCGGTTGTAGAAAACGCTGTTTTTCACGGGCTTGAGGCAAAAGATGGCCCGGGTACCCTCAGCATTACCGCGTGGAGCGAGGACGGCAAAACAGTATTTTGTGTTGAGGATGACGGTATCGGCATGGATGCTGAAACCCTGCGGCTGCTGAACAGTAACCTGCTGAACAGCAGCGACAGCGAAAAGTTCGGCATCGGGCTGCGGAATGTAAATGAACGGCTCCGCCTTCATTACGGCAGCTCCTCCGGACTTCAGGTCCATAGCGAGCCAGAGCGCGGCACCCGCGTTATTCTGAGGATTGAAGACCTCCCGGATGAACGCGGCGGGGAGTAACGCTGACGAACCAGGCTGAGGCGGGGCACGAAGGACAAAACCGTTGAGGAAAAAGGATGCCAGGAGAGGGGGAGACCGGAAATTGCTGCGTATTGTAATTGTAGATGATGAGGTTCTGATCCGCGAAGGTCTGGCCCGGATGATCAGCAAAGAGAGCAGTGCCTTCTGCGTTACCGGAATATATGCGGATGGCAGACAGCTGCTGGATGAGGTGTCTGCCCTGCAGCTGGATGTTGTCATCACCGATATCCGTATGCCGCAGATCGGCGGCCTGGAGCTGATTAAACAGCTGAAGGCCACTCACCCGCAGATCCGCACGCTGCTCATGAGCGGATTCACGGAATTCAATTATGCCCGGGAGGCGATCCGCAGCTCAGCTGTGGACTACCTGCTGAAGCCGATTAACAAGGAGCAGCTCTTTGAGGTGCTCTATTCGCTTGAGCAGGAGCGGAAGCAGCAGCTGGACAAAGAAAACCGCCAGCGTGCCGGCGTGCTGCTCTCCCTGCTGCAGATTGAAGAGCCTTCGGCAGCGCTTATTGGCGGTATTCTTCTGCCCCTGCCCTATTTCACAGTCACTGTTGTGAAGGGAGGACGCCCAGAAGGCGCTGCCGCTTATGCAGACCGCCTTCGCGAAGATCAGGGCATTATCTCTGATCTGCTTGAGGTTCATAAAGGCCTGCTGGCCTGGGTCCGCTATTCACGGGAGCCGCTCTCCCTGGCAGAGCGCCGGGAGCCGGCCAGCGGGATCGGGGCGGCTTGCCCGCAGCAGCGGCTGCATCTGGGTGTCAGCCGTTCTTATGATGATCCGGGCAGGCTGAATACCGCCTTTCTTGAAGCCAAGCTGGCCTGCGATGCCGGTATCTATAACCCCCGGCTGCTGCATTATGCTACTATTGAGGAATTGGAGACCGGCACTGGCACTGCAGCCGCAGCAGATCCCTTCCTTCCGGTCCGCGAGTCGCTCATTCATGAGCTGCAGATTCTGAATATTCCCGGAGTGCGGGAATGGATTCACAGGCTATTCATCGCCTTTGAGGCACAGCAGGCCTACCCGGAGCTTATCATCCGCTGCCTGCAGCAGGTTGAGGAAACGGTGCGCAATGAGCTGCAGGAATTTGAAGCGGCGCGCAAGCAGAAGACCCTTCCGCGGCTGGAGGAGCGAATCCGTGCCTGCATGAGCCTAGGCGAGATTGAAGAGCTGTTCACGTCCACTCTCATTGCTGTGCTGGAGGATATCCGCTCCCACCGGCTGGAGCTGGCCGGAACTGCGGTCGAAACCATAAAACGCTGGCTGACCGCCAACTATAAGCTTCATGCCGATTTGAATATGCTTGCGGGAATGGTGTTTTTGACACCCAGCTATCTAAGCAAGCTGTTCAAGCAGGAGACGGGGCTGACGCTGACCGATTATGTTACCGAAATCCGTATCCGCAAGGCCAAGCAGCTGCTCAAAAACGCCCCTGACCTGAAGGTGCACGAAATCGGCACCGAGGTCGGCTATCCCGACCCCGCCTATTTCAACAAGCTGTTCAAAAAAACCGTCGGTGTCACGCCGAACGAATACAAACGAATCTCCCACGTGTAAGGAGTCCTTTACTTGCAGCCACAGAATGACAACGATGAAATTCAGGTGTACGAAACCACCGAGCTCTATGGTGAAAAAGGGCGCTTCCGCGTCCTCCAGTTCTCCGGCGAAGCTATTCAGGGCGCGCTTGATCTGGAGCAGCCGAAACGGATTGTATTTGAATACCCGCGGGCGATGATTCACTTAATGGAATATAACAGGCCGCTGTTTCAGGATGTCTTCCTGATCGGGCATGGAATCGGTACGATTGCCGGTTATTTTGCGGAGAAGCGCTTTAAGGTGGCCGAGGTGAATGCTGAGGTCGTCCGTTACAGCAGATCCCATTTCGGCTACACTCAGGACAACGTTATAATCGGCGACGGCCGGAGCCTGCTTGAGGGAGAGCGGGACGGCCAGTATGATTACATTCTGCTGGACGCCTTCACCTCAGCCGGTACGCCGCAGCACTTGGTCTCCAGCGGATTTTTCGGCCTCACCCGCGCTAAGCTCCATTCCGGCGGCTCCATCCTCATGAACCTGATGGGCAAAAGCGACAACGACCACCTGATGAACGCCATTCACACCACACTAAGCGAGCACTTTCCTTATGTTGAAGCCTTCGCCCTGCCGGCTGAAGGTGCTGCGGATGTCCGCAACATCCTTCTGATGGGCAGCGCCCGTCCGATCCGCTACCAGGCCCGCCAGCTGGCCGGCTTCATCCCGGTCACCCTGGGCCAGGGGCATGTGATTTGGGATTGAGGGGCGGGAGGATTTGCCCATTCCGCCCGCGATCGGCGGAATCAGAGGCCTTTTTGCCCTTGGTTTGACCATTCCGCCTACAATCGGCGGAATCAGAGGCACTTTTGCCTTTGATTTGCCCATTCCGCCCGCAATCGGCGGAATCAGAGGCACTTTTGCCCTTGGTTTGACCATTCCGCCCACGACCAGCGGAATCAGAGGCACTTTTGCTCTTTACTTTGCCCATTCCGCCCGCCGCCTCCTCCCTTACCATACTCCCATTCCCACCATCACCTACGCCGAAACCAAAAAATGACTCCCGGCCATCCGGGAGTCAGCTCCAAATCCAATCTCTATCTCTATCTCTATCTCTATTTCTATCTCTATTTCTATCTCTATTTCTATTTCAATCTCGATCTTGATCTCTTACTCCAAACCTCTAAGAGGTTTGACCACCACTTGTGCAGAGCACCGCGGTTTGCCCATTCCGCCCACAATCGGCGGAATGGGAGGCGCTGCGCCGGAAGGCATACACGGCGCGAAAAACCCTCACACTAGCCCCGCAGCTGCGACAGAATCGAAGGATCCTTGATCTTCGTATCCTCCGCCAGCAGCACTACCTTGGACAGAATCTCTGCGGTCCGTGGGTCCTCGTCCAGGAACGGCAGGAACAGCCGGCCGCGGTGCTGGGAATGCACCGGAATAATGTGCAGCGCGCCGCTAGCCTGCTTATAGACCTGGCCGCTGCCCAAGTGTACGGCATATTCGCCCAGCTTGCCGTCGATCCGCGCGTAATTCCCCTCAAGCCGCACGTTTTCGATCTTCAGGAGACGCAGCGACTCATTGACGATCACCCGGCGCATTTCAACGGTCGTCAGGCTGGCCTCAGGATCTACTCCGCCTACGTGGGCAACGCTGACCACGAGATCTACATCGCGCATGACCTCGGAGAATATCAGCGGCGGCACCTGGGCCAGCGGAACATTTTTGTACGTTTTTCGGTCGATGAACTCCACGCTTTCCAACGCCGGCGCTTCCGTATCCGCCGGCGAGAACCAGTCCGCCATCGCATACAGCCGCACGATCAGATTGGCGCCGTAGTAGACCTTTTGCAGCCCTTCTTCGTAGCTGACCGTCCACTGCCGCTCGCGGAGCAGCGCCACTGTCTTGCGCGGCTGCACCTGATGACCGGCATAACGCTGAGACACCGTCGCGCTGGCCAGCTCATCTGCGTTCGGCAGGTACAGCTCGCGGAACACCTGCTTGAACGGCTGTCTGAGCTGCCGGTCGAACAGATCCCTCTGGTACTCGCTCCACTGCCCGCTTGTGTACAGATCCAGCGGATGCGCGATGTACAGCTCCGCATCCGGAGCGATTACCGCCTCCTCACCCGAAGGAGCGGCAAGTGTACCCGCCTCGGGCTTGAAGTAGCCGAGCGCCGTACCGCTGCGGAGAACCAGTGTCCGCAGCAGCGGTGCCAGCACCGGGTTACGGCTGAGCGAGCTGATCTCCTGCAGCGTGAAGCTGCTGCCGGCTTCCATCGACCGCTCCAGCTCCACCCGGGCGCGCCGGTACTGGCCGGTGAGCTCGCTGCGCGTTTCCTTAAGCGCTTCTATATATTCATGCTTCTTGAAGCGGGTTGGCACGGACTTCAGCTGCTTGCCTTTACTGATGACTTCCAGCTCGCTTTGCCCCTGATCGTCAATGGCCAGCCGGACAGAGGTATCCTCATCCAGCATATGCGCCTCGAAATAGGACCCCAGCTCATCCAGCTTCCGGGCTTCAATATCCCACATCAGCCGGGTAACATCGGCGTATCCGGCTGTGCGGGCCAGATTGCCAAGGGCAATCCGGGCAGCCAGCCCTTCGCTGGCCCGGCGCTGTGCACCGAAGGTTTTGCTCTCGGCCAGGAAGCGCTGGATCAGCTCGTACCGTTCCCGGACATCCTGCTCCCGGTCTTTCCCGAGCGGGATCAGGCTGTAGCTAAGCAGATGATCCTTATTCCGCTTCCCGGTTACCGATGCCTTCATATCCGCAAGGTTTAGCTTGCCGAGCGCCGCATCGGCGAACAGCTGGGACCGGCGGTGGTTGGAGCCGGCTGAGATATATTTGGCGCAATCATAGAGCAGCGCAAAACGCTTTTCCCCCAGTGTGTTATAAGCAGACAGGAACCAGTTGCCGTCAAACGCCCCGTCATTGAAATCCTGCGCCGTGATAGGGGAATAGTGGGCGACCACCGTTTCTTTTTCTGCCGAGAAGCTCTCATTGATGTGGGCATGGAAGTACCAGGCGGCACTCCGCAATCCTTCCCATCCAAGATGCTCAGCCACAAGCTCAAGCCACTGCGGGGCATACATCGCCGCTTCGAGCAGCCTTTTTTCCGAGATACCGCTCTCTTTCACCATCTTTCCAAGCATAGCTGCATCCTCGCCCTCACGCGGGTGGCAGTTTTTCAGCAAATGGCTGAACGTTTCCTTCTTGGTGATACTCCGGCCATAGCCATAAATATATCCCCGTACAAAGGTCTCCTTATCGAGCCCGGTCAGAATCCGTATAAAATACTCCATACCGCTGATCCGCTGCAGCCCCATCACGAGTGGAGTTACTTCTGTCGGCAGGTCGCCGCGGGCCAGCTCAATCTCCATCAGGCGGTCAATCAGCCGGCTGCGGAGCGAAGTAATGCTGAGACTATCCTCGATCCAGGCCAGATTCCGGTGAGAGGACGTCAGATTCTGCATATGCTGCTTACTGCCCTCGCTGGCAAGCAGCTCCTTGTAGAGCTCGTTCTCGCCGATCCATTCCGCTTCAAATGCCCGCAAATAATCATCAAGCGACAATTTGACGTTCCACCAGTTCTGCGCAGGAGGTGTCATTTTGTCAAACGTATACAGGGTGCGGAACATGGTCTTAAAATCCTCCTGATCCGCCACTCTGCCCCTGATCATCATCAGCCAAGGCTCGGCTAGTACATTCAGCAGCGGCGCTTCGGTTGCCATCTTCTCCTCCGGCATAGCTGCCAGCAGCGCATTCAACGCCCGGTTTACCAGCCGGAAGCCCTCTTTCTTGGCGCTGTCGGCATAAAAAGCACGGATAAGAGTATCCACATGCTGGCCATACTTCAGCTTCCCGAGCAGCCGGTCTACTTCACTGATCCGCTGCAGCGGATAGACCGAGGCGGCAAATTCGCCCCTCCAGCCTTCCAGCAGCTTATGCTTCCTTAGCTCGTTGTAATCCATCTCGCTGCTATAAAAACCATGATAATCATTCAGTGTCTTATTCAGATCCTCCAGCTGCAGATAGAAGTGGAGCTCAAGCAGACCGGCAGCATCCCAGCCCCGCTCCTTCAAATAAGCAGACCAAACCTCATGCAGCGGATACTGCTCCAGCTGGGAAGTATTCTCCTTATCCTCCTGATCCCACAGGCTGTTCCATTTCAGCGGCTTCAGCATGGTTCCGAGCAGCAGTGTTTCTTTCCGGTCCGAGTAGTCCTCATGCTCGTATTCCGTGTCCCGATGCTCATGGATCAGCTGATCCAGCCCCTGCAGAAACCTTTCAATATCCTCCAGGCTGCTGCCGAACACCTCATCCCATTTAAAATCACCCGGCTGAGGCCCTTGAGTCAGCCATTCTTCTGTTTCAGCAGGATTAAACAAGCCAAAGCCGTTTGCTGCCGTATACTCGTTCCGGCGCTCCAGCTTGGCCAGCAGCTCCCTTTCCTTGGCCGACGGTCTGTCCATGGCCTCTACCAGCGGCTTCACCTGCTGGGCCAGGGCACTCCGCTGCTCATCCTCGAACAGCACGGTTGCAATCTCCAGCCCGGCCAGCCGCTGCAGGCTGTTCTTCTCCTGTAGCAGCCGGCTAACGGATTCCTGCAGGGAGGAATCCGGCTGGCTGAGCAGCAGCAGCGTTACGCTCTGGCGAAGCGAGCCGGTCTTCAGCTTCAGCAGCCCCTCGGCCTGCAGCAGTTCCTGCGGTGTGAGCGTTAATCCGCTGGCTTCGTTCAGCGCCAGCTCCCGGTTCTTCATGCTCTTATCCGACAGGCTGGCGAACAGGAACTCCCGCTGGACTTCACTTAACGGATGATCCATGAAGCAGGACAGCAGCTCTCCGCGCAGATCGCTGCTTAACTGATCCTTGAGCTCAATTAGCCCGTCAATCCAATCATTGTCCATATCATAGGCAATGAGATACAGCATTTTATAGACAGGGAAGGCAGAGGTGTAGTTGACCTGAATGAAATCCAGCACCTTGGACGGCCCTGTTAGTTCGCGGCGGGACGGGTTCAGGACCATCGCCTTAAGCAGCTCAAAATCCTTCCTGCGCTCCTCCTTGTCCTCCAGCTGCGGACTGCGGATCAGGCTGATCTTGGGTTCGTCCTTTTCCGGCCTCCACAGGCGGTTATAGCCGTAGCAGTAGTTCAGCAGAACCCAGTACTGCAGCTCATTATCCTGCTCATGCAGATTTTCTCTTGCCAGCCGCAGCCGCAGCTCGGTCTCCTGGCTGTTCGCTAGCAGGTAGAGGGCTATAATCTTCTGGTAGACCTGGCCTGTGGCCATCAGTGTCTTAATCTTATCGTACAGATTCGCTTCCTCATGTGCCGCCGTTGCCCACAGGCTGATATATACCCGGTTTGCATTAACATCTGACAGCCACTGTTCCCGCAGCCCGGCATCCTGCAGCGCCTGATAAGCATCTTCAATCAATGCTTTGGCTACCCGCTGATTCTGCGCTTCAAGCCCCATGCCCGTCCAGACGCCAAGCGCCCGGACAACAGAGCTGTAGCGGATAAAATCATTCTCAATAATGATCTGCAGCATGTACAGATTGTTCGCCAGCGTCCCCTCATCCATCCGTTCCACCAGGGACTGGCGCAGGCCCTCCTGCAAACGGGCGGCAATCAGCAGCTCACCCATCATGGCCACAGCCTCCTGGCGGTGGCTCATAAATACGCCTTTGATTATCTCATGGCTCAGCAGAGCCCCCTGATTATCCCCGTAGACGATGGTCCGGATCTGCTCCAGCATATCGCCATCCTTCCGGTCCAGCTCATATGCAATAACATCACTCAGCACAAGGTTAATCCGGTGCTTCCGGCTGTAATCCGAGCCGCTCTCCGGATTTTCAGCACTCTGCATATAAGCGCTGAGCAGCAGCCCTTCGCGGTCCATGAGGATGAGTGAGCCCATTTTACTGAGAACCGTGAACAGATGAAGCTCCGGATTAGCCGACCGGAACGGTCTGCGGGCATAACCCCTGCTGTAGGGATACTCCGTGCAATGCTCTGTAATATACTGCATAACATCAGCCGTGTATGGACTGAACAACTGCCGGACTGTGGCAACCAGCGGATCGAATAAAGACTGCTGTGCGTTACCGGCAAGCTTTTTCAGCACATTGATGCACTCCCGGCACTCCTCTTCTTCTCCGCCTATGTACTGTATTCTGCTTATACTGAGAATGAGGGAAGCCAGCCCGCTTACCTCAGCGTCCAATTTCTGCGCCTCTGCCTGCTTATCCGCATACCACTGCTTCTCCCGTTCTTCCGCATTCAACAATTCCATCACTCCGCCTCCTCTTTTACCATAGTCTTCCCGCCAGCATCGTGAACCGGATGAATACGAGCTCATCCCCCTCATTCAGCACCAGCGGCTCCTGCAGCTGATCACATGCCTCCTCACGCAAAAACACCTTATACAGCCCGTCCTCAAAAGCCAGCAGCGCAGCCTCCACCGCTTGACTGAGCTCAGGCAGATTATCGTTATAGACCGTCCCGAAGCCGATTTTTCCGCTATCCCGCTGGTCGTTAATGGCATCCCCCGTCAAAAAAGGAATCAGCTCGCCGCGTCCCTGCTTATCCGTAAGCTCCTTCACCTGCAGAGCCACAACCGCAGTAATCAGCTCCTTCAGATTGCCCGGGGTCTGCTCAAGAATCAATTCCCGGCGTCCCAGCACCGGCTTGCGCTTCCCTACGCTTTTCACTGTGACATACAGCAGCATACGCATTCCTCCCTCTGTTGCTCGTAGCAGCCGCTCTTCTGAACGGATGAACAGAGCATTTAAATTCATTACCCAAAATTCACCAGGTCTACCCTGAGCCGGGCTGTTCAAAACCGAAATAGCGCTCCATCCAATTACGGAACGCCTGTTCCGGTTTTTCCGTCCTTTGCAGGATACCCTGAATCCATGTCCGCTTGCTATAGTGCTCCAGTTGGAATTGTATCGCCGGTATGGCCCATATGGCCCGGTCTGTCCGGGTCCTCCTGCTGAATATCCGGGGTTCCACGGAGTTTCTCCCTTTTGTCTGCATTTTTTGCTAAAATAGAAAGGTCGGCGCATTCTTCTCCTTTTAAGCGCCAGTCAATGAAAACGGAGGCATCACCTGTGGATTATATTATTCTGGACATCGAATTCAACGGCCGTAAATTTGCCAGCGAGCATCCTATGGAGGTCATTGAGATTGGAGCTGTCCGGTTAGACGCTTCACTGCAGTTTAAGGATGAGTTCAGCGCCTTAATCAAGCCTATATATTTCTCTACCCTCAATTCGTTCATTAAGAAAAAAACCGGCATCCCGCAGGAGGACATCGACGTTGCCGCCCGGTTCCCCAAGGTTATTACCGCCTTCCGGAGCTGGCTCGATCAAAGCCCTGACGGCGTGCTGCTGCTGACCTGGGGCGGCGAGGACATGAAGCGGATCATCCAGGACGTGCGCATGCACAAAATGGACGAGGCCTACTGGATGGAGGCCACTTATTTCGATCTGCTGAAAGGGCTGCTGCGCGCCCGCGGACTTACCAACGATATCAGCGTGGAAGGCGCGATGGCGCTGCTCGGGCTTGAGCCTTCCGGCTCTGCCCACCGGGCGCTTGACGATGCGCGGATGACAGCTGAGATTTTCCGTGCGGTATTTGAAGAGCTGGACTTCTCACGGTCCCAGCATTTTGTAGATACCTTCTCCAACGCCAGAGAACGCAAAACGGTCAAAATCGCCATCAAAGCGATGACCTCCCAAAAAATCGTACCTACCTGGGAGCTGGTAGCCGAGCATTACTTCAAGGGCGAGGGTGCCTTGGCTGATCCGCGGAAGGCCGCGGAGCTGCAGGCGTACTTTACAGCCCAGCTCGGCAAGAAATAGTGATCTGAAGCGCCGCTGGAATGCGGCAAGAATACAGGCTTTTAGCAGCAGCGGCAATTTTCCGTCCAGGATATCCTGAGGGAGATTGCCGCTCTTTTTGTATGACTGCTTTACTCTCCGGTTACGCTAAATTAGCGTTTGACATTGCCGTTACGTCAAGGTGTACAGTTGGTTTTGTAAGCAGGAGCTTACAGACGTAAAGCACAAGCATCCAGTGAATGAACTGAGGAGGTGGCGCACATGGAATATACCGTGCAAAAGCTGGGGGCGCTGGCGGGCATCAGTCCGCGGACACTGCGTTATTACGATGAATTTGGTCTTCTGAGGCCGGCGAGAATCAATTCCTCGGGGTACCGCATCTACGGCCAGGCTGAGGTTAATCTGCTGCAGCAGATTTTATTTTACCGTGAGCTTGGTCTTACACTGGAGGCGATCCGGGATATCGTGACCTCCCCGTCCTTTGACGGCGCCCGGGCGCTGCGGGAACACCATGAGCAGTTGCTTCAGCGCCGGAAACAGCTGGATGAGCTGATCGCTAACGTCGAGCAAACACTGGCCCAGTCCGAAGGGAGAATAACCATGAGCAATGAAGAGAAATTTGCAGGCTTTAAGCAGAAGCTGATTGAGGATAATGAGCAGAAATACGGGCAGGAGATCCGCGAGAAATACGGCGAGGAGGCCGTGGAAAAGTCTAACCGCAAGCTGAGAAATATGACGGAGGAGCAGTATGCCGCCTGCCAGCAGCTGGAGGAGGACCTATTTGCCGCACTTGAGCAGGCGATGGAGGAGGGCGATTCAGCAAGTGAGCTGGCGCAAAAGGCTGCCGGTCTGCACCGCCAGTGGCTCGGCTTCTCCTGGGACACCTATACGAAGGAAGCCCACGCCGGATTAGCGCAAATGTATGTGGAGGATGAGCGCTTCACCGCTTATTATGACAAGCGCCGTCCCGGTATGGCCGCCTTTCTGCGGGACGCCGTCCATATCTATACAGGGGCAAAGCAGTAGGATACACGCCCATGAAAAAGGCAGCCGGTTTCCGGCTGCCTCTCTTGTGCTGTTTTAATCATCATATCCATCGTTATCGTCATCATCGTCATCGGAATCCACATCCGTGTACAGCACCTTGCCTGTGTAAGCATCAACGCCGACTTCGGTTGAAGTCCGTCCGTTTCTGATTTCCACCTCATAGACAGCAGTTCCGTCATCCCGGTCAAGGTCTACATCGGTTACTTTACCCTTTACTGCCGCATTTGCCGCTGCTGCTGCCTTGGCTGCGGTAATCAGCTTGGCTTCCGATGCTGCTCCGGCTGATGTGTAGTTATAGTCGTCGTCATCATTGTCGGCTTCTTTCCGCACACTCACAACCTTACCGGTATACGCATCGACCCGGACATCAACCTCCTGGTTTTTCTGCTGGATATCAATGTCGTAATAAGTACCGCTTAATTTCTTTTCCAGATCGATGCTCTCCACCTGACCCGGTGCCGCTTTGAGGGCAATCTCCTCGGCCTTGGCTATTCCGATCAGCGTCTTACTCTGGCTCTGCTGCACCGCCGGTGCCGCTGCTGCCGTTCCGCTCCGGACCTCATTGATGCCGTAGGCACCCCCAAGAATAATGGCCGCTGCTGCTACACTGCTGAGTAGTTGTTTTTTCATCTTTTTCCGCCTCCTGAATGTAATCTGTTCTGCTCATGTATTTAATATAAGCCTTCAATATGAGAGGACAGCGGCAGCAAGATTAGAATTTGATGAGAAAACACTTTGCTTCTGCTCATTCATTATCATCATCCGGCTCTTCCCAGGTTACAGAGCGGATAGTTCCCGATATCGCATCAACCTGTACTACCGCTTCACGGTCGTCAGGAGTTTTAATCTCCACCAGATAAAAGGCACCGGCTTCATTGATTCCGGTATCCACATCATCAGCCTCTCCCGGTACCTCCTGCAAGGCCAGCTTAATTGCTTCGGCTTCGGATACCACCCGCTGCGGCGGGGAGGGTGAAGGAACCGCCGGAGATGCTGAAGCAGCTCCTGCCGATGGGGCTGCGGAGACCACAGGTGCTCCTGAAGCCGCGGGCGTCGGCTGGACCTCCGGCGTAGGTGCAGGCGTAGGAACCGCCTGCACCTGCACTATGGAGATGATCCCGCCGGTAGCACCGTCCAGCTTAACCTCGTACAATCCTTGGGCAGTCTGCAGCTCAGCCATATAGTTACCAGACTGCTGGCTCAGGTACTCTATCTTTCCGGGATACTCCTGCAGCAATGCCTGCTCTACCTCTTCCCTGCTTAGCAGCGGGTCTGTTTCTTTCCGGAGAAACCATAGGCAGGCTATTGCCAGCAGGAGGACGGCAGCGGCAATCAGTATTGTTTTATATTGATTTTTCAGGTTTATTCGTGGTCGGCTCATGATCTCCCCCTGCTTTCAGCGGCGATCCGGATGGTCACCGCGGTTCCCCTGCCGGGAGTACTGTGCATGGACAGCTCTGCACCGATTGCTCCGGCAATCTCGGCAGCCAGCGCCAGTCCCAGGCCTGCTCCTCCGCCCTGGCGGCTTCTTGCCGCATCTACCCGGTAGAAACGGTCGAATACCTTGGGCAGCTCTTCCGGAGAAATTCCGATCCCCCGGTCGGTTATCACGATTATACTGTTCCGCCCCTCAGCCTCAAGATTGACGGTTATCCCTTCGTCACTGTACTTGCGGGCGTTATCCAGGAAAATAAACAGCAGCTGACGCAGCTTGGCCTCATCCGTATAGGCTTCGACCCGCCCCCCGGACTGAACCTCTACTTCTCTGCCGTAAGCATTGTGAAATACCTTGGCCGAGGTGCGGACCAGCTCTTCCAGGTCCAGATGCTTCATAGACAGCACCCACTGCTCCTGATGCTTTGCCAGCAGAAGCAGCTGCTCCGTCAGCTCCTTCATCCGGACGGCCTCTGAGTGAATAGCCTCCACCGATTCATTGAACAGCTCCGGATGGGCCAGACCTCTGCGTTTAAGCAGGCTGGCATAGCTCTCAATGACTGTCAGCGGTGTACGCAGCTCATGGGACGCATCAGACACAAACTTCTCCTGCTTCAGATAATTGCTCTCGAGTAGGGCAATCATCCCGTTGAACGTATCCCCCATCTCAACCAGCTCATCCTTGGCATTGTCCTGAAGCGTAAGCCTGCGGAACTTTCCGCTGTCCTTAATCTCCCGCATCGTGGCGGTCATCTGGACAATCGGCCGCATAATCAGCCCGGACAGCAGCCTGCTGGACAGCAGCAGCGGAATCAGTGCAACGGCCGTGGCTCCGGCAAGCACCAGCCGCAGTACCCTTAGCGTTCCCATTGTACTCTCCAGGCTTTTGGTCATTTGCACGTTCATCACCGTACCGTCAGCCCAGATAACCGGGACTGTCACAAAGGCATAGGAATGCCCTCCTGAACGGAGCATTTCGGTCTGCCGCATCTCATAATAATCCGGCTTCAGCCGGCTAAGCTCCTGCTCCGATACGGAGGTTACGGGAGCAGGGCCGCTTCCGTCTGCGGCCACCAGGCGCAGCATTCCCTCAACCGGCACATAAGCGCGGAGAAGCTCAGCCGGAGTAACCTCGCCTGCGGCTCTGCGCATAGCAGCAGCGATTTTGGCTGTCTCGGCTGCTGCCTGCTCCAGCTCATTGTCTGTCAGCATCCGGCTAAACAGCGCGTAGATGAACAGATTCATGATCACCAGAAGCACAGCGAACAGCACGCTGGAGTATAGATATATTTTACTGCGCAGCTTCATTGGGCATCCTTCAGCACATAGCCGATGCCGCGCACCGTATGGATAAGCTCGTTTTCGTTCTCGAGCGCAATTTTTTTACGGACATAACGGATATAGACATCCACCACATTGGTGTCACCGTAATAATCATAACCCCAGACGGCTGTCATGATCTGCTCCCTGTTCAGTACCTGCCGCTTGTTCTTCATCAGGTACACGAGCAGGTCGAACTCCCTCGGAGTCAGCTCAATGCTCCGGCCTGCACGGATTACCTCACGGGTTGTCTCACTCAGCTCCAGATCGTCTGCCCGCAGCCAGGAGTCTGTGCCTGTTTCCGCCTCCGCCGACTTGCGGCTTGAAGCCAGCCGCAGCGCAGCACGGACACGGGCCAGCACCTCCTCGATCTGAAACGGCTTCGTAATATAATCATTGGCGCCCAGATCCAGGCCGGATACCTTATCCTCGACAGAGCTTTTGGCAGTCAGCAGCAGAACCGGAGTATGCGCATCGCTCACCCGGATGCGCCGCAGCAGCTCAATTCCGCTGAAGCCGGGCAGCATAACATCCAGCAGCAGCAGATCCGGCTGGTGCTCCTGATACATTTCAAGCCCGCCGGGTCCGCTGCCTGCGATGGACACGCGGTATCCCTCGCACTCCAGCTCAATCTGCAGCAGGCGGGCGATTTTTTCCTCATCCTCAACAACCAGAATGGATTCCGTCATGGGCTTTCATCCTTTCCATCTACGCACTTGGTGTATGCGTATGTTTGACATACATCTGCCTACATTGTAGGTTATCTGCAGGTGCCGATACAAACAGCCGGGATGATTAATTTAATAAATTCCCGCATTGGCTAATATTAACGGGACTTTTACCGTTATTTCTGCCAATCCGCCCGTCCGCGCCTATAACAACGGGTCTTTTACCGTTATTTCCGCCAATCCGCCCGTCCGCGCCTGAAACAACGGGACTTTTACCGTTATTTCCGCCAATCCGCCCGTCCGCGCCTGAAACAACGGGACTTTTACCGTTATTCCGCCAATCCGCCCGTCCGCGCCTGAAACACCGGGACTTTTACCTTTATTTCCGACAATCTACTCGTCCGCGCCTGAAACAACGGGACTTTTACTGTTATTTCCGACAATCTACCCGTCTGCACCTATAACAACGGGACTTTTACCGTTCTTTCCACCAATCTACCCGTCCGCGCCTGAAACAACGGGACTTTTACCGTTATTTCCGACAATCCGCCTGTCCGCACCTATAACAACGGGAATTTTACTTTTATTTCCACCAATTCGCCCGTCCGCGCCTGAAACAACGGGACTTTTACCGTTATTTCCGCCAATCCGCCCGTCCGCGCCTGAAACAACGGGACTTTTACCGTTATTTCCGCCAATCTACTCGTCCGCGCCTATAACAACGGGACTTTTACCGTTATTTCCGACAATCCACCCGTCCGCACCTGAAACAACGGGACTTTTACCGTTATTTCCGACAATCCCAACGTCCGCGCCTATAACAACGGGACTTTTACCGTTATTTCCGCCAATCCGCCCGTCCGCGCCTGAAACAACGGGACTTTTACCGTTATTTCCGCCAATCCGCCCGTTCGCGCCTGAAACAACGGGACTTTTACCGTTATTTCCGCCAATCCGCCCGTCCGCGCCTGAAACAACGGGACTTTTACCGTTATTTCCGCCAATCTACTCGTCCGCGCCTGAAACAACGGGACTTTTACCGCCGGCACGGGCGCATACATTCAAAAGGCGCTCCGGCCACTGGCCGGAACGCCCCTTTAAATTTCATAGTCCTGCTCTACAAGCTCCTATGCAGCAGCTCCAGCACCGTACGCAGCTCAGCAGCTGCCACCTGCCCCGGGGCCGAAGGCTTATGCGCCGCACCAAAGGTCAGCGCCGATCCAAAAATCTCCCCGGCCAGCCGGCTGATCACACCCTCCCCGCCCATCGACATCGTAATGATGGGACGGTCCGCGTATAGCTCCTGCATTTTTACAGTTGCCGCCAGCAGGGTCAGCACATCTCCGGCACTGTTTGGCATAACAGCAATCTTCGGCAGATCACCGCCCAGCTCCTGGGCTCTGCGCAGCCGGGAAATGATCTCCTCTTCGGCAGGCGTCCCTGCGAAATCATGATTAGACACGATAACAAAAACACCGCAGGCATGCGCCGCTGCAATCAGTCCGCGGACCTCCTCTTCCCGGCCGGACAGCTCTACATCAATAATGTCAACCCAGCCGCTCCCGGCAGCAGCCTTATTAAGCTGAACATAATAGTCTGCGGAAATTTCCTTCTCTCCGCCTTCCCTCGCACTGCGGAACGTAAAGATCAGCGGAATATCAGGCAGTATGCCCTGAATCCGCTCCAGTGCTGCCTTAACGGCCGCAATATCTTCGACTTCTGCAAAATAATCACTCCGCCACTCCACCACATCCGGAGCCAGAGCCTTCACCGCAGCAGCTTCAGCCTCAAGCTCTGCCAGCGTGGTACTGACCAGAGGTACGCAAATCTTGGGCATACCTTCGCCCAGTGTTACATTTTTAACGGTTACCGTGCCGCTCATCTATGTTCTGCCCCCTATACATCTGTTCTAGTAATCCCTTAAGCCTCCGCAGCTGCCTTAATAAACTGCTCAACCTCTGCCAGCTTAGGCAGCGACGGAATTGCCCCCTGTCTGCCGACTGCCAGCGCCCCAACCGCATTGGCGAAACGGACAGCAGCTGCCAGCGGCTTCCCGGAGGTCAGCTGATAAGCCAGCGCCCCGTTAAAAGAATCCCCCGCAGCCACTGTATCCACAGCCTTCACCGGAAATCCCTGAACATGCTCGCAGTGGGCTCCATTTACAATCAGCGCCCCTTTGGAGCCGAGAGTGATGATCACGTTCTGCACCCCTTTTTGCAGCAAAATACGTGCCGCCTGCTCCGCCGACTCCATACCGCTCACTTCAACGCCCGAAAGAATGCCTGCCTCTGTCTCATTCGGAGTGAGGTAGGTGACATAGCTCAGCATTTCATTGCTCAGCTCACGTGCCGGCGCCGGATTAAGAATCACCGGTATCTGGTGCTTGCCCGCTATCCGTGCTGCTTCCTCGCACATCGCAAGATCCGTTTCCAGCTGCATGACAATCATATCCGCACCGGAAATAACCGTCTCCAGTGCTTGAATATCCGCTACACCCAGCTCAAGGTTCGCACCCGGGACCACAATGATCCGGTTCTCCCCCTCGCCGTCAACGACGATCGAAGCAACCCCAGTGCCGAGCTTCTCGCTTTGTGTAAGATGCTCCGTGTGAATGCCTTCTCCGCGCATAATTTCCAGCAGCTCACTCCCGAAGCCGTCCCGGCCGACGCTGCCGATCATCGTGACCTCCGCGCCGAGCCGAGCCGCCGCTACAGCCTGGTTGGCACCTTTCCCGCCGGGCGACAGGGCAAAATCCTGCCCGAACAGCGTCTCTCCCGCCTCCGGTGCACGCTGCGTGCGCACAACCATGTCCATGTTTAAGCTTCCGATTACTACTATACTCAAGCTTGTACACCACCATTAGTTTATTTTGACAGAGCTGCTTCATCATGCTGCAGTCCCGGTTACCGCTCCGGCCTTTCATGCCGTTAATTCTTTAATCATCCAAAACAATCATTCCCTCTATATCTTATGGCCTCAAGCCGGGTTAATCAAACTATTCTGGCTGATGCCATGAATTCCGCTGATAGCTTCCCTTTTTCCTTCATGTCCTGAAAGGTTTATCCGGTGAATTTATATCCGCTGCTTCACGAAAACTTCGCTGTGCTTTTTTGGAATAAATGTGCTAGAATAAGTGTGCAATCGCTTCCAGGGAAGTTTTCGCCATTTTGAGCAAACGTTTGCACCTTAGATGTAGCCTGCAGTAACACCTGATTCCAATCCAATTCATATTTAGGAGGCTTATCAAGTGAACCAGAACAAATTACCGTCTGTCGCTTATTTCAGCATGGAGTATGGCCTGCATTCCGACTTCAAAATGTACGCCGGCGGCCTGGGCATTCTTGCTGGAGATTACATCAAAGGTGCAAAGGACATCGGCGCCCCCATCATCCCGATCGGGCTGAAATGGAAGCAGGGCTATACCGACCAGAAGATTGATGCGAACGGCAATCCTTATGACTCCTACCACAATTATGTCTATGATTTTCTTGAAGATACAGGCGTTAAGGTTACTGTAAAGGTTAGAAAAACAGATGTAGTCTGCAAAGTATGGAAAACAGACAAGTTCGGCAATAACCCCCTCTACCTGCTCGATACGGACATTCCGGAGAACAGTGACGCCTGGATTACCGGCCAGCTGTACGGCTGGTTTGGTGAGGAACGGATTGCCCAGGAGATCGTGCTCGGAATCGGCGGGGTAAAAGCGATGCGTGCGCTGGAGATTCCAATCGACGTCTACCATTTCAATGAAGGCCATGCAGCGCTGGCTGCCGTTGAGCTGATCCGTGAGAAGATGTCCGGAGGCAGCACCTTTGAAGAGGCCTGGAAGGCTACGCGCGAAGAAGTAGTGTTCACCACCCATACTCCGATAAAAGAGGGCAACGAAACCCATCCGCTGGACCGTCTTGAGTACATGGGCGCTTTTAACGGCCTGACCCGTGCGCAGATGGAGCGGATCGGCGGCGAGCCGTTTAATATGACGGTGGCCGGTCTGCGCCTGTCCCGCATCTCTAACGGCGTGGCCCAGCTGCATGCGGATACAGCGGGCAAAATGTGGAAGGAAGTTGCCGGCAGATCGGAAATCATCGGCATCACCAATGCTATCCATACCCCTACCTGGGTGGACGAGCGGATTACGCGTGCTTATGAGGAAGACGGCGACCTGTGGGGCGCGCACAAGGAGATCAAGAATGAGCTGATCGGCTTTATCGAGGACCGTTCCGGCATCGCACTGAATCCCGACAACCTGCTGATTGGCTTCTCCCGCCGGGCCGCGCCGTACAAGCGCAGTGATCTTATTTTCTCCCAGCCGGAGATTATTGAGCCTTATCTGAAGGATGGCAAAATCCAGATCGTCTTCTCGGGCAAGGCCCATCCGCTGGATGACAACGGCAAAAAAATCGTCAGCAACCTCGTTGCCATGATGAAAAAATATCCGAAGAGCGTAGTTTTCCTGGAAAACTACGATATGACGATCGGCGCTCAGCTGACCCGCGGCTCGGACATCTGGCTCAACAACCCGCGCCGTCCGCTGGAAGCCAGCGGCACCTCCGGCATGAAGGCTGCGATGAACGGTGTGCTGAACTGCTCCATCCTTGACGGCTGGTGGCCCGAAGCCTGCATTGACGGGGAGAATGGCTGGCAGATTGGGGAAGGCTTCGAGACTACTGACTTTGCTGTGCTCGACAAGCATGACAGCGATGCCTTATACGATACCCTGCTGAACCGTGTGCTTCCGACCTTCTATGAGAACCGGGATACCTGGGTGAAAATGATGCGTAAGAGCATTGAGACCACCCGCGAGGAATTCGCCACCAAACGGATGCTGGATGAGTATTACAGCAGAATGTATATTAAGGAGTAGCCCTCTAGGCTCTCCCTCCGCTATAGTGTAACAATATTAAGCTCCTGTCTGCTTCTCGCGGACGGGGGTTTTTTTATGAAGAACAGCCATTTTAGATGTACAGAGTGCAGTTAAAGTAAAAATCCCCCTCCTCTTCAATCACATAACACTATTAAAAACAACTCAACACACTTCACCACAATTCAATACATTTCAATATACTTAATCTGCTCCCTCCGCTTTTCCTCCGATCCTCCCCACCATACCTTTAGTCAACCTCATCTCGCCCGCCCCTGTCTTTCATCAGCAGCCTGCACCAGCTCATAATCAACCCTATTTCCGCATATTGTTAATTATAATAATTATAAAAAAGGATTGATTTCTCTAAAATTTTTGTTAATATAAAACTTATACTAATTCTAAATTTAAATCCTATACCGAGGTGAATGTATTCATGAGTCAAGGCAATAACAAATTAACCACAAGCTGGGGCGCCCCCGTCGGAGACAATCAGCATTCAATGACCGCAGGCTCACGCGGACCTACTTTGCTGCAGGATGTTCATCTGCTTGAAAAGCTGGCCCATTTTAATAGAGAGCGTGTTCCAGAACGGGTTGTCCATGCCAAGGGAGCTGGTGCTCATGGATATTTTGAGGTTACACAGGATTTGTCCCAATATACCAAGGCGGCCTTTTTGTCTGAAGTAGGCAAGCGTACGCCGATGTTCATCCGCTTCTCAACTGTAGCCGGCGAGCTCGGTTCAGCTGATACGGTTCGTGATCCGCGCGGTTTTGCCGTTAAATTTTATACGGAGGAAGGCAATTATGATCTGGTGGGCAACAATACGCCGGTCTTCTTCATCCGCGATGCCATTAAGTTCCCGGACTTCATCCATACCCAGAAGCGCCATCCGCAGACTCACCTGAAGAATCCGAACGCCGTCTGGGATTTCTGGTCCCTATCGCCTGAATCACTGCACCAGGTTACTATTCTCATGTCTGACCGCGGCATTCCGGCGACACTCCGTCATATGCACGGGTTCGGTAGCCATACGTTTAAATGGGTTAATGCTGAGGGTAAGGTGGTATGGGTAAAGTATCATTTTAAAACAGAACAGGGCGTCAAGAATCTGGATGTAAAGCTCGCGGCACAGCTGGCGGGTGAGAACCCGGATTATCATACTGAGGATTTGTTCAACGCGATCGATAAAGGGGATTTCCCGGCCTGGAAGCTGTGTGTCCAGATTATGCCGGAGGAGGATGCGGATACGTACCGGTTCGACCCGTTTGACGTAACCAAGGTCTGGTCGCAGAAGGATTACCCGCTGATTGAAGTCGGCCGGATGGTGCTGGACCGTAACCCGGAGAATTATTTTGCCGAGGTTGAGCAGGCTACCTTCTCTCCAGGTTCATTCGTGCCCGGCATAGAAGCCTCTCCTGACAAAATGCTGCAGGGCCGCCTGTTCGCATACGCCGATGCCCATCGCTACCGGGTCGGAGCCAACCACAACCAGCTGCCAATCAACCGTCCGGTTGCCGAAGTGAACAATAACCAGCGCGACGGTGCGATGAACGCTACCCGTAACGGCGGCGGTTCCGTCTATTATGAGCCTAACAGCTTTGGCGGCGCTAAGGAGTCTCCACAGGATAAGCCTGCTCCATTTCAGGTAACCGGTCAGGCTGACAGCGTTGCTTACGATCACAATGATCACTACACACAAGCCGGTGATTTGTACCGCCTGCTGAGTGAAGAGGAGCGTGCACGCCTGGTAGAAAATATCGTAGGTGCGATGACTCCAGTTGAATACGATGAGATCAAAATCCGCCAGATCGGTCACTTCTTCAAGGCTGATCCTGAGTTTGGACAGCGTATAGCTGCAGGGCTTGGGCTGCCGGCTCCACTGGATGCAGATCAGACTGAGTAATCCTTTTTCATAAAATAATACGTCATGCTGCGGCACAACTCCTATTCTCTATGAATCAGGGAGTTGTGCCTTTGTCTACTGATACATCCTTATCCATCTCTCCAGCTTCTGCTTCATCTCCAGCCTGGCCGATGCCGGCTCCAGGATCTCCGCGTCCGGACCATATTGCAGAATCCACTTCATGAATTCCTTGGCGTTATTAACAGTCACTTCAAACAGCAGGCTGCCGTCCTGCTCATCGCTCATCCACGGATGCACGAACAGCTCCTCTTCCTTAATGTAACGTGCCACCTCACGGGAGAAACGGACCTTAAAGCGGATATTTTTGCTGCCGCGGTCGATGGACCAGGTATTTTTAAGATAATGCTTAATGTTAAACCCGCTCTTGTCAAAAGCGTTACCGGTTACCTCCACCTGTTGAAAACGGCTGATGCGGAAGGTACGGATATCCTGCTTAAGATGGCAGTAGCCGACGAGATAAAAGCGCTGGTCGCGCGGAATCAGATAATAGGGGTCGATCTCGCGTTCAGTTGTAGCATTGCGTGCCTGGGAGTGGTAAACCGTACGGATGCTCTGCTGCTCCAGGATAGCGCCGATAATCGGCTGCAAAAAATTACGGCTTTCTTTGCGGTATGCGGGAGTTCCCATCTGGATAATATCAGCAATATTCTCCAGCACTCCGTTCAACTTGGACTTTTCTTTGAGGTGGGTTCCCATTACCTTATCATAGGCGGTGTGGAAGCCTGGAGGGATTTTGTCCTCATGCAGCACAGACGGCAGCAGCGAAAAAGCCAGTGCCTCCTGCTCCGAGAAATCAAGCGGATACTGAAAAAAGTTCCCCAGGAACCTGTACCCGGTCCCCCTGCCCTCGTTCGTAACCGGCGCGAAATGGCTGATCACATCAAGATCCCTGTAAATCGTCCTGATATTCACATCGCATCGGAAGGCGAGATCGGCGGCGGTAATCCCCGGGTTGGACTGGATGGCATTGATGATTTTAAAAATTCGGATTACTTTGTCTGTCATTCCTTATACTCCTTAGCTTCCTATCAATCATAAAAGGTACCTATGTACATAGCTTCAACTATATCAGAATTCTGCGCTTTTCCGCTGTCATCTAACACACGTCCGTCCGGATAAGAAGTATACAAAAAAAGCAAGAACCGCAGATTAACTGCAGTTCTTGCTTTGTGTGAAGCGGGTGATGGGAATCGAACCCACGCTATTAGCTTGGAAGGCTAAAGTTCTACCATTGAACTACACCCGCAAAATATAAAATCGGGATGACACGATTTGAACATGCGACCCCCTGGTCCCAAACCAGGTGCTCTACCAAGCTGAGCTACATCCCGTAATAAAGTAGTTCGTACTGCTTAAAAAAATAAATGGCGCGCCCTAAGAGATTCGAACTCCTGACCTTTTGATTCGTAGTCAAACGCTCTATCCAGCTGAGCTAAGGGCGCACAATCTATATGGAGCGGACGACGGGAATCGAACCCGCGACCCTCGCCTTGGCAAGGCGATGCTCTACCGCTGAGCCACGTCCGCATAAACATGGTGCGCGTGAAGGGACTTGAACCCCCACGTCGTGAAACGCCAGATCCTAAGTCTGGTGCGTCTGCCATTCCGCCACACGCGCACACTTTGTAAATAATGGTGAGCCATGAAGGACTCGAACCTTCGACACCCTGATTAAAAGTCAGGTGCTCTACCAACTGAGCTAATGGCTCTCAAGGAAAAAGTAATGGCTGGGGATATAGGATTTGAACCTATGCATGACGGAGTCAAAGTCCGTTGCCTTACCGCTTGGCTAATCCCCAACAATAATAATTAGCAAATGCTACGGAATCGGATGGTACTCTATACTTCGAGATATAGGATGCTCAATTCCTGTTACCTTCATACCAGAAGCAATAAAGATGGCGGAACCGACGGGATTCGAACCCGCGATCTCCTGCGTGACAGGCAGGCATGTTAGGCCAACTACACCACGGTTCCAGGATAAAGATTTTGGGGTCCCCGGAAAGTAATCGGAATATGCTACAAAGCATTTCTTCACTTTTTGGGGATGTATTGCGGGGGCAGGATTTGAACCTGCGGCCTTCGGGTTATGAGCCCGACGAGCTACCGGGCTGCTCCACCCCGCGTCAGTAAAAAGTATATATTCCGTTATCAGGAATGTTTATGGTGGAGGCTGAGGGGATCGAACCCCCGACCCTCTGCTTGTAAGGCAGATGCTCTCCCAGCTGAGCTAAGCCTCCATCTTATGACCCGTAGGGGATTCGAACCCCTGTTACCTCCGTGAAAGGGAGGTGTCTTAACCCCTTGACCAACGGGCCATGCTACTATTACTGCTGTTCTACAACCCATTAAAGGGAGGTAACGCAACGGAGAGAGAGGGATTCGAACCCTCGAGACGCTTGTGGCGCCTACACGATTTCCAATCGTGCTCCTTCGGCCAAACTCGGACACCTCTCCAGATGGCTCCCCGAACAGGACTCGAACCTGTGACAACTCGATTAACAGTCGAGTGCTCTACCAACTGAGCTATCAGGGAAAATGGTGGGCCTTAGTGGACTCGAACCACTGACCTCACCCTTATCAGAGGTGCGCTCTAACCAGCTGAGCTAAAGGCCCTTTTTACACCTATTTAACTAATAAGGGCAAAAAAAATACCACAAAGTGTGTGGATTGTCCGCTTGGCGGCGTCCTACTCTCCCAGGACCCTTCGGTCCAAGTACCATCGGCGCTGGAGGACTTAACGGTCGTGTTCGGGATGGGTACGCGTGGAACCCCTCCGCCATCGCCACCAAACGGGCATTTACAGCGAAAATGCTTCAGGAACTTGATTCCTGAAAACTGAATCCGAAACGAATCTGCGTGTATAGATATTG